>CAMWVS010000054.1 GCA_947177775.1 uncultured Prevotella sp. | reverse complement strand
TCTACATCAGTCTCTTGTTTCTACATCAGTCTCTTGTTTCTACATCAGTCTCTTGTTTCTACATCAGTCTCTTGCGCAGCACTTTTCCGACAGCGGTCCATGACGGCATCCATTGGCGGTGGTCGCGGCGGGCCGGGCTGTCGTAGAGGAGAATGGAGATGAGGAGGGCAATGGCTACGTAGGCCACTATGCCGTAGAGCTGTTTCACGCTCGCCACCTGAAACTGGGCCATCAGCTCGCCGATATGGCGGGTTACTTCGGCGGCCGGCATGCGAAGGCTGTCCATCGCCGCACCGTATCGGGCAATGCTGTCAGCCATGAGATAGCGGATACCGAAGGCGTAGCATGCCGCACCGATCACGCCGCCCACGAGGAGGTGGAGCGTCTGGAATATGGCCAGCGACTGGAAGAAGACCATGAAGTTCATGACCGACTGGATGGAGTATAGCAGCACGATGCCGAGCAGAGTTGCGGCGAAACCACGCAGGAACATCGGCAGATAGAGCTGGCGGATGGTCATCTCCGTTGACACCGTGAAATAGAAACACAGCACGTAGGCGATGAATACGGCCACTCCGATGGCGATGAGCCTGACGCGTCCCTTCTGCCATACCTTCAGCCATAGCAGCGCGAAGAGACAGGCGAGGATGACGCCCGCCATTGCCGGATAGTTGAGCATGGCGGTCGTATGGCTGTGCCATTCCATGCCGCTCTCGTAGAAAACCTCTTCGAGAACATGTTCCGTGGCGAGCAGCGCCTCGATTATCAGAGCGAGGAAGAGAATGCCCGGCAGATTTCTGTTTCGCCACATCTTCGGCTCTATGTACGGATGGCGTATGAGGAACATACGCACAACAGCCAGAATCAGGGTGAGCGTTGCTGTCACGGCGAGCGTTCGTATCACCTCGCTTTCCCACCAGTTGTAGAACTCACCGTAGCAGAAGATATAGACAACCTGCATGACGGAGAGAACCCACAGGATTGCGCCGAGCCAGTCAATCGAGTAGAACGGCAGAGGGCGCATGAAGCGGAAATGGCGGGTACAGACGAAGATCCACAGGGCGTTGAAGAGCATGACGCCCGTCATCAGCCATGACAGATACTGGAATGTCGCCACATGGCAAAAATATGCCGCGAGCAGGTCAGAAACCGCTATCGAAAGCATTATCCACAGATGCAGAAGCGGGAAGAACACGCGGAAGTCGCGCTTCGGCGTCATCCACAGCTGTATGTTCGACATGCACTCGAACGTGCCCTGTATCTTCAGGCAGCCGGCGATGAAACATATCAGCCACAGCAGCGGCAGATTGGTGACGTACATCCCGAGCAGATTGCATATAGCGATGCCAAGCGTCGACGTCAGGTGCAGCGTACGGTTCGTGAAGCGGAACTTCGTCCGGAAGAGGATGGGGAACGTGAACGCCAGGCCGCACAGTCCGGCATAGAGACACATCAGCAGGTCCTCGCGCATCAGCGACATAGAACCCATCATCTCGTTCAGCGCTCCGATATAGATGCCGCCGGACAGCTGGAACGTGAAAGCCAGATAGACATATAGCCACGGACGAATCCATTCCGGAACCCAGTCCTTGAACATGGGCATGGCGAATCCGCCATGCCATTCTTTGTTTTCAGCCATACCGCATCAGTATTTAACCTCACATTCAACGCTCATACCGGCCCTGAGACGGGCGTAGTCCTCCGGTTTGCAGCCGGTGATGGCTATGCGTACCGGTATGCGCTGCTCAACCTTGACGAAATTGCCCGTCGCGTTGTCCGTCGGAATCATTGATACGGCAGAGCCGGTTGCATCAGAAATAGAGACTACGGTTCCTGTCAGGCTGCATCCGGGCAGGGCGTCAACCGTCATGTCTACTTTGTTTCCCTCGGCGATATTGTGAAGCTGCGTCTCACGGAAATTCGCCACAATCCACTTGTCGCCGGAGTCAACGATGTCCACCAGCGTCTGGCCTGGCTGCACGAGCTGGCCTACGTTGATATCCTTGCGGCCCAGCACACCGTCACACGGTGCCACAATCACGGTGTATGACAAGTTCAGGCGTGCCAGGTCAAGCGCAGCCTGCGCCACTTTCACGCCAGCGTCGTTCTGTTCGAGACGGTGGCTCTGTTCGTTTCTGACGAGCGACGTCGATTGGCGTGAGCGTGTCAGCTGGTCGTATCGTGCCTTTGCTGCCAGATATGCCGTATGGACGTTGTCATACTGCTGGCGCGTGACCGATTCGCGTTCCAGCAGGCGGCTGTAGCGCTCGTCTTCACGGCGTGCGTTTTCCAGCTGTACGCGACATTCGGTAATTGCGGCGTCGTTCACACCGATGTTGCTCTCTACCGTTTGGACTGATGTTGCAGAAGCTTTATGTCCGGCGAGAGCGTTGCCGAGAGCAGCCTCAGCCTGTGCAACGTGGAGGCGGTATTCCGTGTCCTCGATGATGATGAGCGTGTCGCCCTTGTGTACCGGAGTATATTCGTCGAAGCGTATCTCTTTGATGAATCCGGCAACGCGGCTGTTGATGGGTGTGATATGCTGGTGGACATAGGCGTTGTCGGTGAATTCAACGTTACCGAAGTGGGTGAATTTTGAAATTACAAATCCGATACCCGCAAGCAGCAGGGCTATCACAACAGTGTTGTATATGCGTACTTTTGTTTTTCTGTTCATAATGTTGTTGATGTTTTATATATGTTTAAACGTGAAGGTGCGGAGTTTTTTATTATTCAATCGCAATTGATTCTTTGCATTTCTGCGTTATTTATAATGTGTTCGTTGCATATTTCAGTCTGTAATAGCGGAAGAGCAGCGTGGTGCGTGCGTTTTCCACACCGGTTTCCGACGAAAGGCGCACATTGGCGGCGTCGACCATGTCGGTGACCAGCGCCATTCCGTGTTCAAAGCGGTCGTTGACGATGTCATAGTTCTGGCGGGCCAGTTCGAGACTCTTCTCCTGTGTGCGCAGTTCGGTGACAGCCGTCAGGTAGCTCTCATATGCGGCCAGAACGTCGTCCTCGACATTCTCGGCTCCGAGACTGTAGGCTTCTCGGCTTTCCATTTCGGCTATGCGTGCCTGACGGACGCGGCGGTTGGCCGTATATAGCGATGAGATGTTGAAACTCAGGCTCGCTCCGAATCCCCAGTACATTATGTTCTTGTTGATCACCGGGACCTCCGTGACAATCGGGGAGTTGAACAGACCGTAGGCGAAGATGGACAGCTTCGGACGGAGAGCGGCCGTCGCAATCTTTCTGTTTGTCTCGCTCATGGATATGCCCAATCCGGCCTTTTTTAGCGCGAGATTTGATGAACGTGCCAGATCCTGCCAGCTGTTTTCTGGTTCAATCACCTTTGTGCCGTCCATCATTGGCAGAGCGGGAATGAACTCGGTGTCATCAGTCGGGAAACCGAGGGCGTTGGCCAGCCGGTAGTTTGTTGTGCGCATGGCCTCGCCGGCTTTCTCCCGCTGGAGCTTCAGGTCTTCGAGCTGAAGCTCATATCGGGTGAGATCGCTCTTCAGAGTCACACCCTCGTCGTACCTCGCACGCACGTTGTCCAACACATTGCGGGCCAGTATGATATTTTCGTCGAGCACGCGGATGCGGTTGTGAATACACTGGAGGTCTATAAGCCAGCTCAGCAGCAAAAATTTCACCTGTTGGCGGCTTTCCTCCAGATTGAGCCGGGCCATGTCGGCATTAAGCTTGGCCATACGTATGCTACCCGAAAGCTCACCTCCGCTGTATATCACCTGCATGGCTTCCAGCGCGAAGTCATTTTTTGAGTGGGGATTGCGGACGACCATTCCGTTACCGAAGTTGCGGTCCGTCAGATAGCCGTCACCGAGATAGCCCACAGACAGTGAGGCGTTGATGTGGGGCAGGAGATTGCCGCGTGCCACGCTTTCTCCGCTCACGGCGTCGTTGACGCATAGCGCTTTAAGTTTGATCGTGTGGCTGCGGTCCTCAATCAGACAGAAAAGACTGTCCACTGACAGAACGACGGGGTGTGCGGCGTAGGCCATACGGCCGACATCACTAAAAAGCATTACCAGAAGCAATGCGGAAAAAATAATCTTTTTTTTCATTAATAATTATATTATTTTTAATAGTTATATGAACGCTTTAATCAGTGCTGAATCCACGCGAACTGATTTGATCTGTAACTATCAAAAATTATACGATCGACGGAACCCTAATCTGTGGCTATTATGTCATGAAAGCCTGAAAACGGCTGCAAAGGTACATAATTTTGTAGAGAATCAAGTAATACGGTTAACTCTATTTAACAAAAAGACAAAAACTAAAATTATGGATTAATCCTGTTGATATATCCGGAATACCAGCATTGTCCAGACATTATTGAAATTTATCAGGTGAATATTTATCTTAATAGAAGATTTGTTTCCGACTTCCGAATCCCCTATCTTTTAATATAAGCACTTTATATCCTGTAGTAAGGATTTTGAAGTTCTCTGGATAATGATAATACATGTTTCGTTTTGTATTTTTGGAACAGGGGGCTCTGTCATGTGACTTTGTCACTTTTCTGCGAATGAAATTGAATAATGAAATGTTAAATACTCGGAAATATTCCGACAAATGCCTCGAAATCCTTGCGATATTCAAAAATAAAAATCCCGCAGCCGTAAATTCGCGAAAATAGCGCGTGCATCTTTTATTGTCTGGGGGACAGCTCGTTACGATAGAAAATTTGGAAGTGTGCAATGAATTGTCATGTTTTATTTTGCCGTAAGGGCCTCCCGACATTGCAATGGGGCTTCCGTTGGGTTGCAACGAGCACGCCGTTGGAAGCTGAAAGCGGCCCCGCTGCAATGCCGGGAGGCCCTTACGGCACGATAGCATGCCATCGAATAAAGGAAAACGGGTATGTTGTGTCAAGAATATTGTTGTTCTTCGTTCTGGTTTGGGATTTTTCAAATGTTAAATTCCGTGATATTATTCTGACATAAATATTGCGCCATATCGTGAATGTTCGATATCACTATCAGCACTTGGTTATCGCTGGTACGAATAGAATGCGATGTCAAAGTCTTGTGTTATTCCGATATTCCATTGGCGACATGCCCGTGTAACGTCGGAAAATCCGACACATGTATGATAGATCGTCGTAGTGGAGGCGGTCGGCAATGGCCTTGACTGAGAGGTCGGTTGTGTCAAGCAGGGACTTTATCTGCAATATCAGCTGCATGTTTATGTAGGCTTTGGCTTTGGCTCCGAGGTTTCGACGCGAGATGGTGTTCAGATAGTCCGCTGTGATGTTTAGGCGGTCGGCATAGAAAGCAACGTCATGGTGGCGAGCGCTGTGGCGGTGGAGCAAGGCCGTAAATTCGCCCGTTATGGTCCATGCTCTGCCACGGGATATTCCATCGTCTGCCGTCTGATTGTGCCGTTCGGCATAGTCAGTCATAACCCTGAAGAAAGTGTCGGCCTCGTTTGCCAGTACGGAATCTCTCAGTTTGTCGGTAAAATGGCTGTCTGCCCATAAAACCTGTTCCATCCACCGGCCTACGAATGTTTCTGTGGTATTGTCGGGATGAAGCAGAGGATTTTCATAAACAAGATTCCAGAAACAAGCAGATGTTATGTTGTGGAAAAATCCGGTGGCACAAGAGAAGTCAACAGAAAGGAAACTGAACGAAAAATCCGCTGTCGAGCATATTGGCACAATGAGCATGTCGAAGAAAAATATCGCCACTTGTCCTTTCTTTATTGTGCGACGATTGGTATCTGTCGACAGTTCCGCTTCACCCGCTGTACACAGTAGTACCACACAGCCGTCAATTGACAGTCGGGAGCCGAACAGTCCAGTGAAATTACCATTGCCCGCAACCATTTGGCTTGAATGGCAGAAAGGTGAGCCGTTTGTTTTATCTTTCATGTGATGTCGTATAAAGTCAAGGTGTGTCTGGAATTATACTGCCTGCAAAATTACTGAATAAAAAGCTCTTTGGCGATAAAGTTTCGGAAAAAGTACCATATCTGTCTGTTTTTTCACCATGGTCTTGTCTGCGGAATTGATTAATTTTGCCGCAGTTTTGTGTCCGTAGCAGATCTTTCTTATGCTGAATGCAATATATCACAATCAGAACGTGGATGGCATTTGTTTCGGACGCAAGAGTGACATTTAATCCAGAGAGAACGGAATTCAGAACAAAAACAAGAATTATGAACAGAGACAATCTCGATTTCGGTAATGGACAAATAGGCGCTCTTTTCAGAGCACTTTTCTTCCCGACACTCATCGGTATGGTGTTTAACTCGGCACTCAATATCTGCGACGGAATGTTTGTCGGACATGGTGTCGGCAGCAATGCGCTGGCTGCCGTGAACATTGTAGTGCCTGTGTTTCTTCTTTGCACGGGTATCGGACTTATGTTCGGCATAGGTTCATCGGTTATATGCAGCATACGCCTTGCAGAGAATAATGTCAAGTCGGCACGGATAATAATGACTCAGGCTTTCGTGGCGGGAACCGTTCTCTTTGGCGGTTTTGCCGTTGCGGCGCTGCTTTTCACTCCACAGTTGCTTGCAGTGCTTGGCTGCAGTGAGATTCTTTATGATGATGCTTCCGATTATCTGCTCTGGCTCCTTCCAGGAATGATGTTCCTCTATTTTGAATGTATAGGCATGATGCTCATGCGGCTTGACGGGTCGCCGCGTTATGCCATGATGGTGCAGGTCGTTGCAGCTGTGCTTAACATTTTTCTTGACTGGCTCTTTGTCTGGCATTGGCGCACGGGTGTTGCCGGTGCAGCCATCGCAACCTCGTTGGCTTGTGTTGTCGGAGGGCTTCTCATTCTTTTCTATTTCATGTTTCAGGCGCATTATCTTCGTTTCTACCGCCTGAAGATGACGGTGAAGTCATTTCGCCTGTCGCTTCGCAATATAGGCTATATGATAAAAATAGGTTTGGCCACATTCCTTTCCGAATTGGCTATGGGCGTTATGATTATCACGGGCAACCATGCTTTCCTGTTGATGCTTGGCGAGCCTGGTGTGGCTGCTTACAGTATAGGATGCTATCTTTTCCCTATACTTTTTTCTATAAGCAATGCCGTGGCGCAGTCGGCACAACCCATTATTAGTTTCAATTATGGTGCGGGGAACCATCGCCGTGTGCGTTCGGCTCTTCGGTTGTCGCTTGCAACTGCTATTGTATGCGGAATTATTGTCACCTTAGGCATGTGGGCAGGTGCTCCGATGCTCAGCCAACTGTTCATCTCTCCGGCCGACAAGGCCTATGTCATTGCAGCCAATGGCCTTCCGTTGCTCGGGTGTTGTACAGTGTTTTTTGCTCTTAACATCACTTTCATCGGATATTATCAGAGTATTGAAAACGCAGTCCGTTCCACAGCCTACACACTCCTGCGCGGCATAATTCTTCTTGTTCCATGCTTTTTGGTGTTGCCTTCTGTGCTCGGCATATCCGGTCTGTGGCTCGCTATTCCGGCAGCTGAGGCTTTGACACTCGCTGTCATTATTATGCAATATCTGCGGAAACATATACATCCGCATGTCTGAAACGCATGTCTGAAAAGGAGAAAAACAGAGAAAATATCGTATAAAAGTTGTTCGTTAAAGGAAAAAGACATAAATTTGCACCCAATTTGCGTTAAAGGACCAAGCGATAGGAAACAATGCGTTATTTCATTACGTTCAGCTATGACGGCAGCCGCTATCACGGGTGGCAGATACAGCCTAACGGTAATTCCGTTCAGGCCGAATTGCAGCGCGCACTGACAATTCTGTTGCGCAAGGAAATCACGGTGGTGGGAGCAGGGCGGACTGATGCCGGTGTGCATGCGCGCATGATGGTGGCTCACTTTGACACAGAAACTGCTGTAGAGGATTGCTCGCAGACGGTCTACCGCCTAAACAGGATATTGCCGCGGGATATAGCTGTCAGCCGTGTAGTACCGGTGGCAGATGACATGCACGCACGCTTCAGCGCAACTTCACGTACATACCATTATTATATACATACACGGAAAGATCCCTTCCGTCGGGCCTATTCGTGCGAACTGCACTATGACCTCGATTTCGAAGCAATGAATATGGCGGCATCCATACTTATGGAGTATGACGATTTCGGCGCTTTCTGCAAAAGCCATGCAGACGTGAAGACAACACTCTGTCACGTCACGTCAGCCCGTTGGCATAAGACGTCGGATCATTCTTGGTATTTCGAAATAACGGCAAACAGATTTCTTCGAAATATGGTGCGTGCCGTCGTTGGAACTCTTGTTGATGTCGGTCGCCACCGGTTGACAATCGACGATTTCCGTCGTGTGGTGGAAGGACGTCGCAGGACTGAAGCAGGAGAGTCCATGCCGGGCGGTGCACTGTTTCTGGAGGACATAAAGTATCAGGATAGCAAAATAGAATAAAAATAGTATATGTGGTTGTTGTTAGCCTTCATGTCAGCCGCACTGCTCGGTTGTTATGATTCGTTCAAGAAACAGGCCCTGAAAGGTAATGCCGTCATTCCTGTATTGTTCCTCAACACTCTGTTCTCCTCCATTATTTTTCTTCCGTTCATAGTGTTGAGCGCCAATACGCAACTGCTTGATGGTACGCTCTTTCACGTGGAGTCCGGAGGGTGGGAGGAGCATAAGTATATACTGCTGAAGAGTTGCATCGTTCTTAGCAGTTGGGTGTTCGGGTATTTTGGAATAAAGCATCTTCCTCTGACGATTGTCGGTCCGGTGAACGCCACGCGGCCGGTGATGGTGCTTGTCGGAGCATTTCTCTTTTTCGGAGAACGTCTCAATGTATGGCAGTGGATTGGTGTTTTGCTGGCGGTAGCTTCGTTCTTCATGCTGAGCCGTAGCGGTAAGAAGGAAGGAATAGACTTTCGTCGTGACCATTGGATATGGATGATTGTGGCAGCAGCAGTGCTTGGAGCGGTAAGCGGACTATATGATAAATATCTCATGGCACCGGCGGAGCAAGGTGGAGTGGGGCTTGACAAGATGATGGTGCAGAGCTGGTACAATATCTACCAGTGTTTCATGATGGGAGCTATGATGATGATAATATGGTGGCCTAAGCATAATGATACGACACCGTTTCATTGGGATTGGAGTATCGTCTGTGTCAGCATATTCCTGAGTGCGGCGGATTTTGTCTATTTCTATTCGCTAAGCCATCCCGGAGCAATGATAAGCGTAGTCTCGATGATACGTCGCGGCAGCGTTTTGGTGAGCTTTCTGTTTGGTGCGGTGATTTTTCATGAGAAGAATTTGAAATCAAAGGCTGTCGATCTGGCTTTGGTCTTGCTCGGTATGGTTTTCCTCTATATAGGTTCGAGATAGGGAAACTGCAGAATATCCGAATGTAACAATGGTGTCTGATATGGAATCTGGCACCATTTGTTTTTATGTGTAAAATAAAATATGCTCAATGCTTGCATATTCATATAATTATTGCTATTTTTGCAGAAACGTAGTGTTGTATTTAACATGAATGATATGATAGAATATATGAGTGCCAATCTATGGCAAGTATGGGCCTTGGTGGCAGTAATTTGTCTCATTATCGAGCTTTTTACGGTAGGCTTTTTTATAGCGTGTTTCGCTGTAGGGGCCTTGTTTGCCATTGTGGTGTCGTTCTTCTGTGGACTATACGGACAGCTGTTGGCTTTTATTGTTGTTTCAGGATTCAGTATATTCATGGTGCGTCCTATGGCTTTGAAATATCTACGTCGTGAAGGAGGTGACTGCAAGACAAATGCTGACGCCTTGATAGGCCGTAACGGAGTGGTTAGCCAGACAATTGAGGCCGGAGGATATGGACGTGTGGTTGTTGGCGGCGACGACTGGAAAGCTGAAGCTGATTCTGCGGAAGATATTCTGGAGGGAACACGTGTTACCGTTGTCGGACGTGAGAGTATAATCATAAAAGTAACCAAATTATAATTATTGACTATTATGTTGTATGTTTTAATTGTATGTGTGGTTTGCGTGCTGGTGTTCGCAAAGATGGCACTGATCATCATTCCACAGTCTGAGACAAAAATCGTAGAGCGACTTGGCAAGTATTATGCAACGCTGGAACCGGGCATCAATATCATTATTCCCTTCATTGACAGGGCGAAAGAAATTGTTGTATTGAATCGTGGACGTTATGCATATTCGGACAGAATAGACCTAAGGGAGCAGGTTTATGATTTCCCTAAGCAGAATGTTATTACGAAAGACAATGTGCAGACAGAAATAAATGCACTGTTATATTTTCAGATAGTCGATCCGTTTAAGGCTGTATATGAGATAAACAATCTGCCCAATGCAATAGAGAAGCTGACACAGACAACTCTTCGTAATATTATAGGTGAACTGGAATTGGACGAGACGCTGACCAGTCGTGACACGATAAACACAAAGTTGCGTGCCGTTCTTGATGACGCGACAGACAAATGGGGCGTGAAAGTCAATCGGGTTGAATTGCAGGATATAACTCCTCCAGAGAGTGTTCTTACGGCCATGGAGAAACAGATGCAGGCTGAACGTAACAAGCGTGCCACCATTCTGACGAGTGAGGGAAAGAAGTCGGCAGACATTTTGCAGTCAGAAGGAGAAAAAATGGCGACCATCAACCGTGCAGAGGCAGAGAAACAACAAGCTATATTGAAGGCGGAAGGTGAAGCACAGGCACGAATACGCAAGGCGGAAGCCGAGGCTATAGCCATACAGAAAATTACAGAAGCAGTTGGCGCAAGCACTAATCCGGCCAACTATCTGCTGGCACAAAAATATATACAGATGCTTCAGCAGCTTGCAGAGGGTGATAAGACCAAGACCGTTTATCTGCCGTTTGAGGCAACCAATCTTATGGGAAGCATTGGAGGAATAAAGGAATTGTTCAAGGATAGCAAATGACAGTCCTGAACAGTTAGGCTATCGAGGTATTTTTCCGGATAGCACTGAGTCCGCGGACAGGGTATGAGAACAAGTGGTGTTTAGTATTAAGTCACCGCAGTTTCATCCCAATCCGTGGACTTTTGCTTATTTGAAGTTATGTTTTTATTGTCAGTATGATGTCGATATATTGATGTTTCTTGACGAAAATAATATTCTGGTGGTAAAAATGTTTCAAAAGAGTAAAAAAGTGTTTGCAGAACTAATAAATTACAATTAATTTGTGTAATTTTGCGGATAAAATAAGAATATCAACACTTTTATGGTACATAATATATTTAAGGGATTGGGTATAGCCTTGGTCACTCCGTTCAATGAGGACGGTTCCGTTGACTATGAATCTCTGATAGGTCTGATAGAATATCAGATAAATAATGGAGCTGATTTCTTCTGCATTCTGGCTACGACAGGAGAAACCCCGTGTCTTACGGCAGAAGAAAAGCAGAAGATAAAGAATATTGTTGTTGAACGTGTGGCAGGCCGGTTGCCAATACTTATGGGATGCGGTGGAAACAATACGGCTGCTATCATACAAGAATTAAAGACAGGAGATTTCCGTGGTATAGACGGTGTTCTCAGCGTGTGCCCGTATTACAACAAACCGTCACAGGAAGGGCTTTATCAGCATTTCAAGGCAATAGCCGCAGCAACGGAATTGCCGGTGGTTCTGTATAACGTTCCTGGGCGTACGGGGGTAAATCTGAAAGCTGAGACGACTGTGCGGCTGGCGCGTGATTGCAAGAATATCGTTGCAATAAAAGAAGCCAGCGGCAGTCTTGAACAGGTGGATGAAATAATCAAGAACAAACCGAAGGATTTTGATGTTATCAGTGGTGATGACGCTTTGACATTCCCGATGGTGTCTTGTGGTGCGGTTGGTGTTATTAGCGTTATAGGAAACGCATTGCCTAAAGAATTTTCTAAGATGATACGTCTGGAGTTTCGTGGAGAATATGAGAGCGCGAGAAAAATACATCATAGATTCACCGATTTGTTCAGCCTGCTGTTTGTTGACGGCAATCCGGCAGGAGTGAAGGCGATGTTGCATGAAATGGGGATGATCAAGAATGTACTCAGGCTTCCATTGGTTCCGACCCGCATATCGACACTTCAGAAGATGAGCGAGATAATGAAGGAACTGAAGATTTAACCCTCATGCTTGTCAGGCTAACACGGCCTATTTTTAAGTAGGGATGAGACAATATTGTGAAGCAAATTGTGAAGCAAAGTTTGATATTTGGTAAAAAAATGCCAAAATATTTGGTTGTATGGCTTAAATGTAGTATCTTTGCATCGCAATTCAGAAATGAGGCTCCTTAGCTCAACTGAATAGAGCATCTGACTACGGATCAGAAGGTTGCAGGTTTGAATCCTGCAGGAGTCACAAAAGAGAGGCTATTAGGCCTCTCTTTTTGTATATATATCGAATAGCTATGATGGTACTTCATAATCTGAATAAAAGATTGTGTAATTGGAGAATTCTTTGTATATTTGTGGAACAATCGGGTTGTTATGGCTCTGTTGTGAGAGAAATGACTCGATGACGAGATATGAATATATCATTTTTATGAACCAAAATACAGAATGCTATGTTGGATAAGGAAAAGAATTCTTTAGACAGGTATATTGAGGAAATAGGAAGTGAGACGCTTTTGACACAGGAAGAGGAAAAAGATTTGTCTGAGCGCATACGTCGTGGAGACAGCAAGGCTATAGAGAAGTTGATAACAGCCAATCTGCGCTTTGTCGTTTCTGTGGCTAATCAATATAAGAACAAGGGGGTGGATGTGCAGGACCTTGTGAGCGAGGGAAATATAGGGCTTATAAGGGCTGCAGAGCGGTTTGACGCGGAACGCGGAACGCGATTTGTCTCATATGCAGTGCCTTTTGTGCGCAAATGTATGGAGAGGGCCATAGAGGAGCAGGTCGGATTATATCGTGTACCGAAAGGAGAGAAGACGAAAGATGATGTGAAGAGAAGTAAGGGGATTTCAGCTGATGCACCATTGGGAGGTCGTGATAATGTGAATCTGCTTAGTCTGATAGAGAATACTGATGTACTGGAGGCGGATGTTCTTGCAGACGAGCATGTGATAATGAAAGAGTTGGAACGTTTGTTCGGTGTGCTTGATGAGCGTGAACGTGAGATAATAAAACTCTTTTTCGGTATTGGCGGCGAGAAGCTGACGTTTGCGGAAATAGGAGCAAAACTTGGACTGAAACGTGAACGTGTGCGTCAGGTGCGGGATAAGGCCATGAGAAAAATATTGCGCCATACGGACAATGTTGTGGTAAAGGCTTATTTGGAACGTTAGTCTTTGTGCATTTGGATGTGAAATCCATTTCATACTTATTTAGATTATTAGATGACAGACAATTTATTAGGGCAGCTGAATGATAGTCAGCGTGCCGCTGTGGAATATTGTGACGGCGCTGCGCTTGTCATTGCCGGTGCGGGATCGGGAAAGACAAGGGTATTGACATATAAGATAGCTTATTTGCTGCAGCGGGGGATGATGCCGTGGAATATTCTTGCATTGACATTTACAAATAAGGCTGCGCGCGAAATGAAAGAACGTATCGGGAGTCTGGTTGGCAATGATCTTGCACGGAGACTGAACATGGGTACGTTTCATTCTGTTTTCTCCCGGATTCTGAGAGCAGAAGCAGCATGTATCGGATATAACCAGAACTTCACGATATACGACCAGAATGATTCAAGGTCGCTGGTAAAAAGCATTATAAAGGAGATGGGGCTTGACGAAAAATCATATAAGGCATCTTCTGTGGCAGATAGAATAAGTATGGCAAAAAACCGCCTGCTATTGCCTTCCACTTACGCATCGAGTTCGGTTACGGTAAGAGAAGATGCGGAACGTCGCATGCCGATGATAAAGGATATATATATAAGGTATGCGGAACGGTGCCGGCAGGCCAATGCAATGGACTTTGATGACCTGCTTGTGAACACATATATGCTGTTTGACAAGCATGAAGATATCAGACTGAAATATGCTGAACGTTTCGAGTATGTTCTTGTTGATGAGTATCAGGATACGAATTATGCTCAGCAGGCCATTGTCATGCAACTGACAAAAGATCACCAAAAAATCTGTGCGGTTGGCGATGATGCTCAGAGCATATATAGCTTCCGTGGTGCAAATATAGATAATATCCTCAATTTCACTGACGCTTTTGACAATACGAAACTGTTTAAGTTAGAACAGAACTATCGTTCTACCCAGCTGATTGTACAGGCTGCAAATAGTCTTATAAAACATAATGCAAGGCAGATACCAAAGGATACTTTCAGTGAGAATGAGCATGGGGAGAAGTTGGTTCTGAAACCAGCCTACAGCGACAAGGAGGAAGCGCTGATTGTATGTAACGACATCAAGCGAATTAAGATGCTGGACAAATGTGAATACAGTGATTTTGCTATATTATATCGGACGAATTCTCAAAGTCGTAGCTTTGAGGAATGCATGAGAAAAATGGATATTCCATATCGCATATATGGCGGTCTGAGTTTCTATCAGCGTAAGGAAATCAAAGACCTGATTGCTTATTTCCGCGTTGTGGTAAATCCTGATGATGAAGAGGCTCTTAAGAGAATTATCAATTATCCGGCAAGGGGTATTGGTAGCACTACGGTAAATAAGATAATAGGAGCTGCAAACGAATACGGGGAGAGTCTATGGACTGTAATTAATGCCCCTGTGGTTTATGGCTTGGAGATAAACAAAGGTACTTTGGCTAAACTGGAGGCTTTCAGAAATATGGTTTTGGAGTGGACAGAACGTAGTGGTGCTGAAGATGCTTGTTCGTTGGGCAATGATGTCATATTGCGTAGTGGGCTTATGCGGGAAATATATGGAGGCCGTGAACCTGAGGATTTGGCCCGTCAGGAAAACTTGGAAGAGTTCCGTGCGGCAATGCAGGACTTTGTTGATAGCAGACGGGAGGAAGGTATGGAAAATCATGTTTCTCTCAGTGACTACCTTCATGAAGTCTCGTTACTTACGGAAATTGACGGTAACGATGATGATAGTCATAAAGTTACACTCATGACAGTGCATAGTGCGAAAGGATTGGAATTTCCCAATGTTTTTGTAGTGGGGCTCGAGGAAAATATATTTCCGTCTCCAATGAGTTGTAATTCAATGCGCGAATTGGAAGAAGAGCGTCGTTTGCTGTATGTGGCGGTGACCAGAGCCGAGAAGCGCTGTGTTCTTACATGCGCACAAAACAGGTTCAGGTATGGAAGAATGGAATATGATACGCCTTCAAGATTCATTAAAGATTTTGATCCAACACTGATAAGGATAGAATCCTCGCGTTCCTCAGATATATTTGGTAGTGAACATGAACAAGAATATCGTGAAAGAATTGTTTCACGTAAACAGATTCAGTACAGCAACGGAGAAAAGAAGGTAATTTCAGGGAAGAACACGATATTCGATGAATGTCGGATATTGAAACCGCTTGAAAATAATCAGAAAGAAAGTATGGTTGGGAAAAGTAGTAGTGATACTTCAATGAAATCTTTTCCATCTGCCACATTGAAACCGGTTTCGGCTCTAACCGGTTTTAAGACAAACGATAAATCAGATATAATCTCTCACACAGCATCAATAAAAACCTCTTCATCTGGTTCACATATACGTGAAGGCTCTGTCATAGAACACCAACGGTTTGGGGTGGGGCGTATACTGAAAATAGAAGGTACTGGAGAAAATATGAAAGCAACCGTACAGTTTACCAATGCGGGAATGAAACAATTGTTGTTGAAGTTTGCAAGATATACAGTGAAGAAACTCTGATTAGGAAGGTTTGTCTTAATTGTCATATATTGTCTTTACTGCTATTCTGAGGTATATAAAAAAGACACGGATGTGTTTGTGGAATAGTACTCCTTAGCACATCTGTGTCTCTTTTGTTCTTATCATAAGATTGTATCGTATGTGGAATGTTTAGATAATATCTTTCGGCATGGTGAAATGCGTTCACTCTTCCAACAATTCCATGGTCATATCTCCGGATGGGGTTATCTGAGTATCAAGCATATAGCAGCTGTTGCCATATGGTATACAAATGATCGTATCAAAATGGAATCCTTTTGCATCAATATGACTGAATGTCATGTTGCTCAGAATTGCTTGGTCAAGGAAATGTCTGGGCACAAGTTCTGCATACATCTTTTTGTTGAAATCACGTGAATAAAGCTGGTTGCGTCCATGATATATGCTGATGTGTATGATATTGTCATAGTAGATGTTGTCCACTTTGACTCCATCATCTGTGTATGTAGTCTTCATTACTTTGTATGTCGTTGGATTTATTGCTACATAACAGTGGTATCTTTCACCTGCATAAACGACAACAGTATCTGTCTTCAATTTCTCTGAGACAACTAAAGGGACGGTTTTCTTTTCTTCGAATGCCAGTGTGGCATTTGAATCGTTTGATTTTGTAAGTTTGATAATGTCTCCATTTGAATTCTCAAACCAGAATATGTTAGGCGTTTGCTTTTTAATGTGGTATTTGGTCTGTCCGTTGCTCATGATAAGGGTGTCGGCTACAATTTTGAAACAGGCAGGTACACTTATCGTGTCAGGATAGAATATGGTATCGCCCGTGATTTTGAAGACAACATCTTCGGAGACGGCATCAATCCAAATACCTTGTAACATTGCTTTTGCCTCCTTGTTCTCTGTGGATTCCACAACTTTTTGGGAAGCCTGATGGCATCCGTTGAGGGCAAGGAGGCTGGCTGCAAATACAGCTGTAATCCAATATCTATTCATTCTCTATATAAGGTTATTTGCCAATGCAATGATATTCGAAACCGTTTTCTTCCAACTCTTCCGCGTCAAAAATATTACGGCCGTCGATTACTAAAGGACGATTCATTTCCTTTTTTATTACAGCCCATGCAGGCAGACGAAACTCTTTCCATTCGGTGAGTAGAAGAAGGGCGTCGGCATCAAGGACAGCATCATACATGTCACGGCAATATGTTATTTTGTCACCAATCCTGCGGCGGCATTCATCCATGGCTACCGGATCATAGGCACGTATTACGCATCCGGCCTCCAGAAGCATCTTTATTATGACAAGTGCCGTACTTTCACGCATATCGTCTGTTTCCGGCTTGAATGAAAGTCCCCATAGGGCAATTGTTTTACCTTTCAGCGAATTTCCTTCATATGCCTTGCTGAGTTTCTTGAAGAGTATGCTTTTTTGTACTTCGTTTACACGTTCTACGGCTTTTAATACTTCCATTGAATAACCGCAGTTGTCTGCAGTCTTTATCAGAGCTTTCACGTCTTTTGGGAAGCAAGACCCTCCATATCCGCACCCGGCATAAAGGAATTTACGCCCGATACGTGAGTCGGAACCGATTCCGGCTCTTACCATGTTGACGTCAGCTCCGACAAGTTCGCAGAGGTTCGCAATATCATTCATGAATGATATACGTGTTGCGAGCATGGAGTTTGCCGCGTATTTTGTCATTTCGGCCGAAGGGATATCCATGAAAATGACACGGAAATTATTTATGAGGAACGGTTTGTATAGTTTTGTCAATGTTTTCTTTGCCATTTCGCTTTCCACACCAACAACAACGCGGTCTGGTGACATGAAATCTTTTATGGCATTACCTTCCTTGAGAAATTCCGGATTGCTTGCTACATCAAATTTGATATCTACGCCTCGCTTGTCAAGTTCCGCCTGTATTGTGGCACGGACTTTTTGGGCTGTTCCTACAGGAACAGTACTTTTTGTAACGACAACAATATAGCGGTTTATATTCTTGCCGATAGTCTTTGCAACTTCAAGCACATATTTCAAATCAGCGCTGCCGTCTTCATCCGGCGGAGTTCCTACGGCAGAGAAGACAATTTCCTGTTCGTTGAGAATGGATGCCAGGTCTGTCGTAAAACGCAGGCGTCCGGCTTTCACGTTCTTGACAACAAGTTCATCCAGTCCCGGTTCGTAAATGGGTATTTCGCCTTTCTGTAAGCGTTCTATTTTTTTTGTATCAACATCGACACATGTAACGATAGCCCCTGTGTCGGCAAAACAGGTTCCGGAAACCAATCCGACATAACCTGTTCCTACAATAGCAATATTCATAATGATTGAATTTAGGATTTAGAATACTTCGGCTTCTCTAAACGGACAACCTTTGAGATCTTTATCACTGGTTAGTATTTCATCTGCAGCAATAGGCCACTCAATATTTAACTCAGGGTCGTTAAACAATATACTGGCCTCATGTTGTGGTGAATATACATTATCTACTTTATATGTAAATACGGCTTCGTTGCTGAGGACAAGAAAACCATGGGCAAATCCGCGAGGGATGAAAAATTGCCTTTTGTTATCTTCGTTAAGTTCGACGGCAACATATTTACCGAAAGTAGAACTGTCTTTTCGCAAATCAACCGCAACGTCAAAGACGCTACCTTTTATAACACGAACAAGTTTCGCTTGCGAATATTCGCCTTTTTGGTAGTGTAGGCCACGCAGGACTCCGTAACTCGATTTTGATTCATTGTCCTGAATGAAGTTTATTTTCCCGATATTCAATTCAAAGTCGGATTTCTTCCACGACTCAAAAAAATATCCGCGGTTGTCTTTAAATACGCGTGGTTCAATTATATAAACACCTTTTATAGCTGTTTCAATGTATTTCATATATAAAAAAGTTACATTCTTTTTCAGAATGCAAATGTAATAAATAAAAATTGCAAATGGCCTTTTTTTATTTGTTTTATGTGATTTTCTGCCCTTTTTTATTTGCAAATGTCCCTAAAAAGGAGTAATTTTGCAGTCATGATTGAATTAGGAAGACATATAGAAATACTTCTGCTTAGTAATGATTGTGTAATAGTCCCAGATTTGGGAGGCTTTATGGCACACCATATTTCTGCGCGTTATGATAAAGATGACGACCTGTTTTTGCCGCCTTTGCGGACTCTTGGATTCAATCCACAATTAAAGCTGAATGATTCTTTACTTGCTCAATCATACATTGAAGCATATGATATATCTTATCCTGAGGCAATAAGAAGGATTGAGGATGAAGTTAATGAACTTAAGCAACATCTTGATAATCAGGGTTTTTATGAGATAGATGATATTGGCGTTCTTTCTCTTAATGAAGAAGGCGGTTATCTTTTTGAACCTTGTGAGGCAGGAATACTTACTCCAGAACTTTATGGTCTTAGTTCTTTTGAAATAAAGAGAATGTCTGATGCTGTTGTTGTCAATGCTGCCACAGAAACGATAAAGAATGAAGAGCAGTTGAATACCCAACAAGAGATATTTACTCAGAGTAATGTTCTCAATAGTATTGTGGATGAGGACGATAACAGTACCATCAAAATAAAAGTTGCATGGATTCGAAATGCTGTAGCCATAGCTGCTGCGGTGGTTGCTTTTCTGTTTGTAACAACTCCTGTTTCAAACAGTGAGAATAATCAGATTGTTACAAGTAGTTTTTTCTCGCCAGTATTGTTGGAACCAACCGATACGAAAGAGGTTTCTTCGGATGTCAAAGTAGAGGACATAAAGAAAGCTTTGGAGGATAGTGAAAACTTGAGTAACTCTCTGAATGAGAGTGAAAAACAAGAGTTGGAGCAGGAAATGACTGATTCACATGTGACTTCAGAAGGTTATTGTATTGTGATGGCGAGCCATGTTGCAAAACAGAATGCAGAGGCATTTGTAAATGAATTGCATGCTAAGGGATATACAGAAGCATATACATATATACACAACAATATTGTGCGTGTGGTATATGGAAATTATGAAAGTGAGGCCGATGCACATTCTGTACTTCATGATATTAGAGGAAATAAATACTTTGAACAATCTTGGGTGTATAAAAAGAGATGAAAAGAGTAAGGTGCCCCAAATGTGATAATTACATTACTTTCGATGAAACGAAGTATGAGACTGGGCAGTCTCTCGTATTTGAATGTCATGAGTGCGGTAAGCAATTCGGAATACGGATAGGAGTATCCAAGTTGCGTGATACTCAGAAAGAGGAAAAATTAGATGAGAATGCTAACGAAAAGGGGTTTGGCTCAATTGTGGTGATAGAGAACGTTTTTCATTACAAGCAGGTTATTCCATTGCAATTAGGTGATAATGTTATTGGGCGTTATATGAAAGGAAGCGGTGTTAATACACCGATAGAGACTAATGATCCAAGTATTGATATAACACATTGCGTCATAACGGTCAAGTATGACAAGCGAGGGAAATTACAATACATCCTGCGGGACGGACCAAGTTATACTGGAACATTTGTCGATAATGAAATATTGGGTGATAGAGAGCGCCGGATTATAGAAGATGGCGCGTTGTTTACAATCGGAGCAACCAGCATTATACTTCGCGGAGTTGATGAAGAGGGGTAATGGATACATTATTGTGAATGAGAAATATAATCTTTGTCTAATACGGATGAGGAGTGCTGTGAGAATCTTGCAGCACTCCTTTTTTTGTTTGTTGCAGGCCTCAATTGGGTTGATAAGGTTATGTCATTAGTTGGCGGATTTTAAAAATCGGTGTCGGAAAATCAGTGGGATATGCTTAGAACGATGCTGATATGTGTTATAAAGAAGTCCGCTTCAAAAAAGATAATATATCATGAGGTGTTGGCGACTTTGTAATCTTCTGGGGTATAGGGAGATAAAATTAAATATTAAATAATAAATTAATATAATGAAACAATCATAATGATGGA
>CAMWVS010000053.1 GCA_947177775.1 uncultured Prevotella sp. | reverse complement strand
CCTGGACACCCTGATTAAGAGTCAGGTGCTCTACCAACTGAGCTACAAGCGCATCTCTCGTTTTGCGGGTGCAAAGGTAGTTGTTTTATTTCATTCCACCAAACTTTTTTCCGGCTTTTTAAAGATAACGACTCGAATTTTCCTGAATTTTCCGTGTTCAAAGCTCGTCACCATATATATAATAGGCCTCCATCAGCGATTTCCGGTCGTATTTCCGGAAGCCTTTTCCTCGGGAGTCAGATAGAAGTCGCCGGTCAGCCGATTATACTCTTCATCACCGATGACGATTGTGCGCGTGTCAATTTCTTCATGTGGATGTAGCCGAGAATATGCCAGCAACACTCGCTTGGCCGGTTTGCGTGCTGTTGTCTTGACATAGCATACTCGTCTGGGATGCAGGCCAGCAATGGCCGCAGCCGAATTCATATCGCTCATGAAGTCCGTTGGAATGACGACTGACGCCTCGCCGACATCTGACAACATCCTGCCGGCCGCAGCCATTAGCTCTCCGTATGTCAGAAACAGCGTGTGACGGGCTGCTGTCCGTCTCTCGTTGGGACATGTCAGAGCTTCCGTGAAAAACGGAGGATTGCAGATAATAGCGTCAAATCTGCCTTCCGTCAAATCCTGAACTGCAATCTTAGAGACGCTGATGCGGCCGGCAAATGGTGACGCCTCAATATTTTCCGTAGCCTGCGCCACGGCTTCTCCGTCGATGTCAATCGCTTTTATGTCAGCCTGCGGAAACCGTTGCGCCATCATCAGCGCTATCAGTCCTGTTCCTGTTCCGACATCAAGAACCGCAGGGCGGGGGACTAACGCTGGCACGGTCGCCCATGCGCCGAGCAGCGTTCCATCCGTACCGACTTTCATAGCACACCGTTCCTGTCTGACGGTAAACTGCCTGAAACTGAAATAATTATTGGACACTAAGTAAAGCTTTTATTAAATATTATTCCGCCTCGCCGCCAAACAACTGTTCCGCCCTTTTGAGGTCTTCCGGCGTATCAATCCCGACAGTCTCAATGTTCGTTAGGCCAACCTTGATTCTATAGCCATTCTGCAGCCAACGCAACTGCTCAAGACTTTCGGCAATCTCAAGCGAGCTCTGAGGCAAACTGGTTATTTCAGCCAGAACATTTCTTCTGTATGCGTACAGTCCTATATGCTTCATGAAAGGATAGGCTAACGGCCATTCCTCCCGCTCTTTTCCGCGTACAAAAGGAATGACGCTGCGACTGAAATACATAGCATATCCGTTGTTACTGACCACTATTTTTGGAGAATTCGGATTGCTGATGGCTGCCATATCACCACAAAACGGCTTTCCAAGAGTGGCAATCTGAGTTTCCACGTCGTCAAAACAATGACAGATGGTCTCAATCTGTGAGCGATGAATGAACGGCTCGTCCCCCTGAACATTGACAACAACATCATAGTCACCACTAATCTTTTTCATTGCTTCTTCAATACGATCCGTACCGCTCTTATGATTAGGTGATGTCATGACGGCACGTCCTCCGAAAGCCTCCACTGCGTCATAAATTCGCTTGTCGTCCGTTGCCACATAGACATTGTCAAGCACCGAAGCCACCTGACGGTAGACACGCTCTATAACGTACTGTCCGCCGAGCACGGCCAGCGGTTTGCCCGGAAATCGGGTCGAAGCATATCGTGCCGGAATAATTCCTATAAATTTCATATTATCGATTAAATTGTTGTTTGATTATTGCAATGATGCAAAGGTACGATAAAAATATGAAATGGAGAAAAACAAACCGCAACAGATTTTATCTGGCAACGACATGTCACCACAAATTTATGAAACCACAATGCGCGAATCTGACAACTCCGTTCTTGCTGCGTATTTCATATATAACGTATGTGTCGGTTGTTCGTCATTTAACCCCCTCCTGTTGAATGTACAACTGTCCGCGATAGCAGGTACACTCTATTTGCCACAAAAATGGGCTAAAAAGGAAGTTTTACTGGATGGGATTTTATAAAAATTCATGAGACGGTCACTTTTGTCATACATTCGCAGAGTATGCAGAAAGAAACGCAAGCGGATTTGGCGGAACGATGGATTATGACATAGTATTCAGTTAAAAAATCTAATCTTTCTTTGTCGTATGAGTTTTTTTCACTAATTTTGGCATTGCAATTTAATATTTAAAAACTTGAAATATCAATTAATATCAATATTCCTCATATTGGCATCTTCCTTTGCCTCCGCTCAAAAGATTACGTTAGGTTCCTGTACGACAAAAGACGGCGGTGAATATAAGGGAGAGATGGTGGGAGGAAAACCACAGGGAAAAGGGAAAGCCGTATATAAGAACGGAAACTGGTATGAAGGCCATTATATGAAAGGGAAGCGTCAGGGATTCGGTGTATATACGTTCTCTGACGGCGAGAAGTATGAAGGCCAGTGGTTCCAGGATCAGCAGCATGGTCAGGGAATATACTATTTTGCCAATAATAACAAATACGTAGGACTGTGGTTCCGTGATTATCAGCAGGGCCATGGCGTGATGTATTATTATAATGGCGACAAGTATGACGGCGAATGGAAACAGGACCACCGCAACGGCAAGGGGACATATACTTTTGCCGGAGGGGCATATTATAAAGGAGAATGGCTTGACGACAAGAAAAACGGCCACGGCTATTTTGACTGGGGTGACGGCTCGACGTATGACGGGCAATGGGAGAACAACCAACGGTCAGGCCGCGGAACGTTCAAATATGCCGACGGTGACAGTTATACAGGTTTGTGGAAGAACGACATACAAAACGGGAAAGGCATCTATAAGTTTAAGAACGGAGATGTCTACGAAGGCGATTATGTTCAGGGAGAACGCACTGGAACCGGAATTTTCCGATATGCCAACGGAGACAAATATACAGGTCAGTTCTTTGAAGGCGAAAAACAGGGTCAGGGAACCCTAGTTTGGAAAAACGGGAATACCTATGTCGGTCAATGGAAGGCCGACCAGCTCAATGGACAGGGCAAACTGACAATGAAGAACGGTGACGTCTACGAAGGTCAGTTCAAGGACGGAAAAAAGGACGGACAAGGTATTGAACGCTATGCTGACGGCCGGAAGTTCAAAGGTACGTTCAAGGATGACAAAAGAAATGGCCCTGCAATAGAAGAAGATAAGGACGGAACCCGTTTTGAAGGTTCATACACGGACGGACGGCGTGACGGCCGATTCGTGGAAAAAGACCGCAACGGTAATGTCACGGCACAGGGAATTTATACTCGCGGACGACGTCAGGTGGATAAATAGATGTTGACCGGCTGCCAGTGATAAAACGAAATTCAATTAACGAACAGTATATTAACATTTAATCTATTATTTATTATGGTAATTGACACACTTGACAATTTGAGCAAATACGAGTCTCTGAACCCGTTGTTTAAGGATGTTGTTGAATTCCTCAAGAACAACGACCTCAATGCCCTTGAAGAGGGAAAACATCAGATTAAGGGCGGAGACCTCTTCCTTAATATAACCACAGCCAATGGCAAGACTCCTGAGGAGGCCGTCATGGAAACCCACAACAAGATGATTGACATCCAGATACCTCTGTCAGTGCCAGAAACCTACGGATATTCACCGGCCTGCACACTGCCCGTTGCAGAATACAATGAGGCAAAAGACATCACCAAAATACCCGATGTTGTTGCCGACTGCTATGTAACTTGCCGTCCTGGCATGTTTGCCATTTTCTTCCCGCAGGACGGACACGCTCCGTGTATATCGGAAGAGCCTGCCATTAAAAAGGCTATATTCAAGGTTTTAGCATAAAAGCATTGGCTTATGGTTGAAAAAAAACAGGGCACCAAGGCTCAGACAAGAGCCAAGGCGCCATGCAGGAGGGCATGCAAGAAAGAACCTCAGCACATCGGACTCGTCCGGAACGACTCGTGGCTAGAGCCGTTTGAAGACGCTATAAGGGGGCGTCACGAACACGCCGTGTGGAAAATCAGTCAGCTTACACGCAACGGAAAAAAAACTCTGTCTGATTTTGCTGACGGCCATCTCTATTTCGGACTTCATAAGACGGCCCGCGGATGGGTTTTCCGCGAGTGGGCGCCGAACGCTACCGAGATTTATATCATTGGTGATTTCAATGGTTGGCAGGAACATCCGAAATATCGCATGAAGCGCATCGAAGGAACTGGTAACTGGGAGCTGAAACTCAGTGAAAAGGCATTGAAGCATGGCGACCTTTACAAGATGAAGGTGAAATGGAACGGCGGTGAGGGTGAACGAATTCCGGCATGGTGTCGCAGAGTTGTGCAAGATGAAATCACGAAGATATTTTCCGCACAAGTCTGGAATCCGGAACAACCATACGTCTTCAAGAAAAAGAAGTTCAAACCATCCAAATCGCCGTTGCTGATATACGAATGTCATGTTGGAATGTCTCAGGACGCCGAAAAGGTGGGTTCGTATAAGGAATTCACGGAAAATGTCCTGCCGCGCGTGATTGCCGGCGGATACAACTGTATACAGGTGATGGCCATTCAAGAGCATCCATATTATGGGTCATTTGGTTATCATGTGAGTTCTTTCTTCGCACCGTCAAGCCGCTTCGGAACACCAGAGGAATTGAAAAAGCTTATTGATACGGCCCATAAGAACGGTATCGCCGTTATAATGGATATCGTTCATTCGCATGCTGTCAAAAATGAAGTAGAGGGCCTTGGCAATCTTGCCGGCGACCCGAACCAGTTCTTCTATCCCGGAGCTCGTCATGAACATCCGGCATGGGACAGCCTTTGCTTCGACTATGGTAAAGATGAAGTGTTGCACTTCCTGCTTTCCAACTGTAAATATTGGCTTGAAGAATATCATTTCGACGGTTTCCGCTTCGATGGCGTTACCTCAATGTTGTATTACAGCCATGGACTTGGGGAGGCTTTCTGCGGTTATGCGGACTATTTCAATGGTCGCGAGGATGACAATGCCATCTGTTATCTCACTTTAGCCAACAAGTTGATTCACGAAGTAAATCCCAATGCAATCACCATAGCAGAGGAAGTCAGCGGTATGCCGGGATTGGCGGCTAAGTTTGAAGATGGCGGTTACGGTTTCGACTACCGCATGGCGATGAATATTCCCGATTATTGGATAAAGACCATAAAGGAACTTCGCGACGAAGATTGGAAACCCAGTTCTATTTTTTGGGAGGTAAAGAACCGTCGCCCTGACGAGAAGACCATAAGCTACTGTGAAAGTCACGATCAGGCACTGGTCGGCGACAAGACAATCATTTTCCGTCTTATTGATGCCGATATGTATTGGCACTTCAAGAAGGGTGACGAGAATGACGTAGCCAATCGCGGTATCGCTCTTCACAAAATGATACGTCTGGTGACGGCTGCCACAATCAATGGAGGTTATCTGAATTTCATGGGTAATGAGTTCGGACATCCGGAATGGATAGACTTCCCACGCGAAGGAAACGGCTGGAGCCATAAATATGCCCGCAGACAGTGGAATTTGGTTGACAACAAAGAACTTGATTATCATTATCTTGGCGATTTTGATTGCGCAATGTTGTCCATCCTGAAAAGTATTCGTAATATTCAGGATAAGCCTGTGCAAGAAATATGGCACAATGACGGGGATCAGATTTTGGCATTTACGCGTGGAGATTTATTCTTTGTATTCAACTTCAATCCAACAAAATCATTCACGGACTATGGCTTCCTTGTTCCAACAGGTGCGTATGATGTTGTTCTGAACACCGATGCTAAGGAATTCGGAGGAAATGGTTTGGCTGATGATAGCATTATACACGTGACCAATTACGATCCGCTATACGTAGGAGAGCACAAGGAATGGCTTAAATTATATATACCGGCACGCTCAGCTGTAGTGCTGAAGAAAAATTGATATAACCGGCATGGGATAGGTTGTCTGCAACCGGACCTTTGCCTGCAATAAACAATGAATATAAAGAGGAGTATATACTCTTATATTATGAATTTCAACAATCCGAATACCAAGAATAGCACAGCCGTCATAAGGACGGCCTGTGCTATTGTCTTTTGTATATTTACATTCGTCTATCTCTATTTCTATCAGGCGGATATACTTGCTGTGGGGCAGCATGTATTGAGTAAGGGTGCGACCAGCTATGACAGAAAGATCGGATGTATAATCATAACATTTTCCCTGTTGTTGCTTCAAATTGGAGTTTACGTGTTCTCCCACCTTGACAAACACTGTCATGCTCTCACGTATTTTCCATCGTTGCTGATTCTTGCAGTCATAACTGATGTCAGCCAGAATATAGATCGAGAGTTTAGTTTTGGAGCGTGGTTGTGGATATTTCCATTATTGTTGATACTTTGGGCGGGGATATCCGTATGTGCCCGAAACTACCAAATGTATTCCAGAATTTCATCATGCGGCTTTTTCTCACGCGCAATGTGGGTCAATATGTCCATTATGACATCTCTGTTCCTCTTCACGGGACTTGCAAGCAACGGCAATGCCGTCTTCCATTATCGCATGAGAGCAGAAAAGTGTCTTTTGGAGAAAAACTACAATGGAGCACTTACAGTCGGAATGAAATCATTGGAAACGGACAACAATCTGACAATGATACGTGTTTATGCATTAGCACGCGAAGGTATGCTTGGCGAAAAACTCTTCACATATTCGATAACAGGCACCAGCAACGATATGTTGCCATATTCGGGTGATGCTCATTGCATGATGTATCCGAACGACAGCATATACAGATATATAGGTGCCAAACCAGCTGGACATTTCAAAGCCATTTCTTATATGAAGGCTCTGATAAAACTTGGTTTGGCGTCAACAGCTGTAAAGGATTATATTTTGTGCGGCTATCTGATTGACAGAGATCTCGATTCTTTTGCACAAATACTACCGGATTTTTATGAGATTGACGACAAATTGCCGAAACACTATCGGGAAGCTTTGGTTCTTTATAATCATCTCAGGTCCAAACCACACATAATATACCACAACACAGTGATGGACACTGACTTTTCAGATCTTCAGGCACTGGAGAAGAAGTATAAGACGCTGACCGCAAAAAGTGTGGCTGTCAATGAAATGTATGCAGGAACGTATTGGTGGTATTATATGTATGCCGGCAAATAGTCATACATATAATACACGAATAGGCTTAAAGTATAACGAAGACAAACATTCCGTATAATAAAAAAGCGCCATGGTCACAGACCAGACAAATGTGGATAGACTCTGTATCCTGCATGACTTCTGGCTTGATCATAACGCTTTTGTTATTTCCAGGAACTACTTTCCTTCTATCTTTCTAAGCATAGCATCCGCAGCGAGATAAGCCCGACGCCAATCTGTGTCGAGCGAAAAGCGCGTCAGACAGTCATCGTTGACATAATAACCGAGCGTCAGTTCGTTGTCCGGATCATTAAAGAGAGAATTCGAATAGGAGGCATCCATGAACGCCTTCAGTATCTTCACCTGCTGAGCCTGCGGCATCGTACGGTATTCAAGCACTTTCTTTAGGTACAGACTGACGAAGTTATTCATGGCAAGTGCCTGTTTGTCAAGGAACGTCGCCGACGAGTCCGGCATCTGCTCACGCATCTTTATAAGCATATAGTCCAAAGCGTCTACCTTAAAACGATTTATCTGCTTGACTACATCGTTGACCAACGGATTGCTGATCTGCTCCGTTGCCTTTGCTCTTATTTCGGTATAAACGTCTTGTGCGGCAATATCGGCAAACGACAAGAGTACCAACATCATTGAAACAAAAAACTTTTTCATATCCTTTTATATTATTATATGTGACGTGTTAATCTTTTTCTGTGGTCTATACACGATGGTAATTCTTCCTCATAATGTGTAACCATTATCATCGTTTTGTTCTTTCTGCGGCAGAAAGCATTGATAATTTCTTTAACCAGTCCTCCATTCCGGTCGTCAAGGCCATGTAATGGTTCGTCAAGAATGAGCAGCTCCGGATCCTTTACGAAAGCGCGTGCCAATAGAACAAGCCTCTGCTCACCGCTTGAAAGCTTTAAAAAAGGCCGTTCACACAACTCTTCGATACCAAAAATATCCATCCACCAACAACATATATCATAGTCGCCAGACTTCGGTTTGACATAAAGTCCGACAGAGTCGTTAAGTCCACTGGCCACTATCTGTATGGCAGGCAGATTCTTTCTATAAGCCCGGTGCATCTCAGGAGATACATATCCGATGTGTCGTTTTATGTCCCAAATGCTTTCACCGGAGCCGCGCGCATGTCCGAATAGAGAGATGTCGCAGGCATATCCTTGTGGATTATCAGCACAAACGAGCGATAATAAAGTGCTTTTGCCTGCCCCATTCTGTCCTTCCAAGGCCCAACGCTCACCGTTAGACACTGTCCAATGAAGATTGTTCAAAATGACGCGTTGGCTATATTGTATGGAAACAGCTTTCATGTCAACAACCACATCCGTATTATAGTCGTTATCACGATAGGGGAGGGAAACGATTGCCGCCTCCTTTTCGTCACTTAATATGCGTTTGGGGAGAGACGGTCTATTTGCCTCAAAATCCTCCAAAGTCTTCTTTGCAGCCACAGTCATTCCGTCAACCTCCACCACATGCGTAATAAAGTGTGGTATATCAGAACCCCGTGAGAGTACAATTATTATTTGAAGACTACCTTCTGAAACTATAGTAGAAAGCAGTTTTGTCAGTTGATTGCGTGTTTCCGAATCCAGACCTATAAAAGGATTGTCGATAATAAGGACACGTGGCTCTGCCAACAGCGTCTTTGCCAGTTGGAATTTACGTAATTCGCCGCTTGAAAGAAGAATTACAGATTTATCCATCAGATGTTCAAGTTGGAAAAGCTTATAGATGTGCTGCTGACGCGCCCGACGCTGTAACGTATCAGTTCCATTTGCGTCGTATGCCCGTTCGAGCAATTCGCCGACTCTAGGGGTGCTCTCGTCTATTTCCTGTTGATTCCACCGCTGCTGAAGATAATAAGTGCTGTCGTAGTCACCATATGAATCTCTGAATGTGACATATTTGATATTGTCAGCAACCAGCTCTTTCGTGCTCGGCCTGAAATCATACTCCGGATCACACCTTAGCAAAGGATGACGTCCTATTATGATATCAATAAGCATTGATTTGCCACCTCCGTTTGGGCCAACGATGGCAATATGCTCGCCGTCAAGCAATTCGAAATCAACAGACCGAGCCATACGCCATTCTGGCATGCGTGTCACTCCGTTGCTTATACTGATTATTTTCTGTTGCATACTCTTCCCTGATTCTTATTGACAAAATCTTTCCACCCCCTATAATGAGCCTGCGATTCCAATCTATTCATTTGCAAATAATGGCAATAGGCCGCTCCTAAAGCATCTGTGGCATCCATGAAGTCCGACATATCGCTGTTTGGAATGTGCAGCATACGTTGCAACATTCCAGCAACTTGTTCCTTTGATGCCAAACCATGCCCCGTTATGGCCATCTTTATCTTCATCGGAGCATATTCATGTATGGACAATCCGTGATTAATGGCTGCCGCAATGGCCGTCCCTTGAGCTCGTCCCAACTTGAGCATAGATTGTATGTTTTTCCCGAAAAATGGAGCTTCAATGGCCATCTCGTCAGGCAGGAAGGCGTCTATTATGCCTGTGACACGCTCGAAAATATGTCCGAGTTTCAAATAAGCATCACCATATTTGCGCAAATCAATGACTCCCATGGTCATCAATGAGGCCTTATTGTCTACAACTTTCAACACACCATAGCCCATGATATTTGTTCCTGGATCTATTCCGAGTATTATTTTCTCCATAATAAAGACAAAAGTACAACAAAATAACGACTTTACAGGTGCTTTTTTGTTTTTTAATATTAAAATAGCTAGAATCGTCTAATAATAAAATGGGAGATATATCGTTTTTAGTATCCGCAATCACACATCAATGAAAATGGAATGTGCCATCACTTCTCTTTTTCAAGTGAAACCACCACACTCGCCACATATTTCTTTTTTTTCATGATAGGAAGAAATTGCCCCCCAAAAATTTTGCCAACATCACTTCCGACTGCGTGAAGCCGACTGCTCTCTAATGATAAAGGAACGGTGAATACGTATGAATTCTCTATGCGGAAGTTGCTCTCTATAATAATGGTTATATAAAACGACATAGCCCCAAATAGCCTGAGGATATGGAAATCCATAATGAATGGCTGGATGATGTGATAAGCCGAGACCATGTTGTTTTTTTGATATCTGAATTAAAATTCATCTGCTGTTTGCATCATATAGTATTAATTTTTATTACCTTTGTATCTTAATTATGATTCTTCTTGAGATTATATTTCTTGCAATCGCTTTGGCTATGGATTGCTTTACCATTTCCATTGTCAGCGGTGTAATTATGCGGCGATGCGAATGGCCGGTGATATTGAGAATGAGCGCATTTTTTGGCTTGTTTCAGGCCATAATGCCACTCCTTGGATGGTTTGGTGTCAACAGTTTCAGCTCCTATATCGAGTCTATAGACCATTGGATAGCTTTCGGTCTGCTTGCTTTCATCGGTGGGCGGATGATTCGTGATGCCCTTGTTCAAGATGAAGATATCCATTTTTCTCCAACAAGCCTCCGTACCCAGCTCTACCTCGCCGTTGCCACCAGCATAGATGCATTTGCTGTCGGTATTTCATTTGCATGTCTTGGCTATGACCGATGTTCACAGTTGGCGATGCCACTTTCAATAATTGGCATAGTCTCGTTTTTGTTTGGTGTGACTGGCAATGTGCTCGGTGCTCGATTCGGATGTACAATATCACGCCGTCTACAGCCGGAACTCGTGGGAGGCATAATCCTGATAATCATAGGCATAAAAGTTCTTTTTAGTCATCTGACAGAGTGATAACTCTTTGTTAAACAATGTAATATAAATGAACGTTAATTCAAAATCCAAAATATATGAGACTTTCTGAAAATCGAAGCAGTATGCTCCACGGTATACTGCTCATAACACTTTTTTCATGTGCCGCTTTCTACATCGGCGACATGAACATGGTCAGGAGCCTGTCGTTAAGCCCAATGATTGTCGGCATAATCCTTGGCATGCTTTACGCCAACAGTCTGCGCAACAATCTGCCGGAGACATGGGTGCCAGGCATTATCTTCTGTTCTAAACGCATATTGCGCATCGGCATTATTCTCTATGGTTTCAGGCTCACTTTCCAGGATGTTACGGCCGTAGGATTGTCGGCCGTATGTATAGATGCCATAATCGTGACAACAACCATCTGCGGAGGAATCATGATAGGGCGACTGCTCAGGATGGACCGTGACATAGCCCTGTTGACTTCCGTCGGAAGCGGCATTTGCGGAGCAGCGGCAGTACTTGGCGCAGAATCAGCCATAAAAACCAAACCCTATAAGACAGCAGTGGCTGTGGCCACAGTAGTCATTTTCGGCACATCTGCCATGTTTATCTATCCCGCTCTCTATCGTAGCGGCGTCATAGATCTTTCACCTGAAGCCATGGGTATTTTCACTGGCTCAACAATACACGAAGTGGCCCATGCCGTCGGTGCAGGAAATGCCATGGGACCGGTTGAATCCAATTCGGCAATAATAGTAAAGATGATACGTGTGATGATGCTCGTACCTGTACTGCTGGTTCTTAGCTATAGTATGGCACGCACAGCAGTAAAGGCTGCTACTGGAAAACAAGAGGCTGACGGAGGAAAGATTTCCATTCCTTGGTTTGCCATTTTATTCCTTGTTGTCATAGGTTTTAATTCTCTTGATTTACTTCCGAAGAATCTTGTGGACTTCATCAATACCTTCGACACATTCCTTCTTACCATGGCCATGACCGCACTTGGCGCAGAAACCAGTATAGAAAAATTCAAGAAAGCCGGTCTCAAACCGTTCATTTTGGCCTTCATCCTCTTCTTGTGGCTTATGACCGCCGGTTATCTGATGGCCAAATATGTAGTGCCGATGTTCTGACTTTTATAAATAGACAACATATTTATGTTCTTCTGCCCGAGAAGAACATAAACACATGAACCGGAATGTTGTTTGGCATTCCGATTCATGTGTTTAGAGATATTAAAGGGTTTTCATGTCAATCCCGTCGTCGCGTTGATGTTGCTTGCAGTCTGCAATACAAATAAATCAGCAGATTAGTATATAATATGAAAAATTATGCCTACCTTTGCAATAGTTATTACTAATTAAAAAAGCAAATACATGGTAAACAGATTTATTTTGAATGAAGTATCATACTTCGGTCCCGGAGCACGCAAAGAACTGCCGGGAGTAGTTGCCCGTTTCGGATTTAATAAGGCTTTAGTCGTTACAGACAAGGGACTGATGAAGTTCGGTGTGGCAAAAATGGTGCTCGACGTACTTGATGAAGCAGGGATCGCATACGACATATTTGATGAAGTCAAGCCCAATCCTACGGTGACCAACGTTAAGGATGGAATTGAAGCATGCAAGAAATCTGGAGCAGACTTCATTATTGCAATTGGAGGCGGTTCTGCCATGGATACGGCTAAGGGTATAGGTATTGTTTGCAACAATCCTGAGTTCTCCGACATCGTTTCGCTTGAGGGCGTAGCGGACACAAAGAAGAAGAGTCTGCCCATCATCGCTCTGCCCACGACGGCCGGAACAGCTGCCGAGACAACGATAAATTATGTCATCATCGACGAGCAGAACCAGAAGAAGATGGTCTGCGTGGACCCCAACGACATCCCCGCCGTTGCCATCGTTGACGCCGAACTTATGTACTCCCTGCCCAAAGGACTCACAGCGTCGACCGGTATGGACGCCATGACCCACGCCATCGAAGGATACATCACCAAGGCTGCATGGGAGATGAGCGACATGTTTGAAATCAAGGCAATCGAAATGATACACAAATACCTGCCCATGGCCGTCAACGACCCGACAAATCCCGAGGGACGCAACGGTATGGCCGTAGCTCAGTATATCGCCGGTATGGCATTCTCAAATGTAGGTCTTGGTGTTGACCACGGCATGGCTCACCCCATGAGTGCCCTGCATGACGTTCCCCACGGTGTGGCATGCGCCATTCTTCTGCCGACTGTGATGCGCTTCAACGCTCCCGCAGCAAAAGAGAAATACGTGGAAATTGCCAAGGCTTGCGGTGTCTACAAGGACGGCATGACCGTTGACGAGGCAGTAGAGGCTGCATGCGACGAGATTGCAAACCTCTCACGCATCGTTGGTATCCCAGAGCACCTCAGCGAACTGGGCATCAGCGAGGCAGACATCCCAGCTCTCGCCGAGCAGGCCATCAACGATGTCTGCACTCCCGGCAACCCGCGCGAGGTAACGAAGGAAGACATCATCAATATCTATAAGTCCATTCTGTAAGACCGGAATAGAAATAAGATAAACAAAATGAGCATGACCGGAGAATTGCCGTCGCCTTGATAGAGGACAATGTGGCAATTCCTCGGTCATGTCCGTTTTTGTTTGCATTGTTCAAACCAGCCCCTCCAGGTATATGGCCGGATATATTTGGAGGTTCGGTTTTTAATAATTAACTTTGCATCTGATACGAAACAACTAATTATTTATTATATGAAACGACAGACATTAATGGCAGTCATGCTTGTCGCGGCAGGCAACGTGCTGGCATGTACCAACTTCATCGTTGGAAAGAAGGCAAGCGCGGATGGTTCCGTGATTTGCTCATACAGTGCCGACGACTATGGAATGTTCCAAAGTCTTTGCCACTACCCGGCGGCAAAACACGCCAAGGGAGAGATGCGCAAGATCTATGATTGGGATACAAACGTTTATCACGGGGAGATACCGGAAGCGGCCGAAACCTATAGCGTGGTGGGAAACATCAACGAATATCAGGTGACAATCGGCGAGACTACATTCGGAGGACGCGAGGAAATGGTCGACTCAACGGGCATAATGGACTACGGTTCGCTGATATATGTAGCCTTGCAACGTTCTCGCACAGCACGTGAGGCAATCGCCGTAATGACCGGGCTGGCTGAGACTTACGGATACAATAGCGAGGGTGAGACATTCACCATCTGCGATCCTAACGAGGCTTGGATTATGGAGATGATGGGATGCGGTGCCGGAAGCAAGTCCGTTGTCTGGGTTGCTCTACGTGTGCCAGACGATGCTATTTGCGCACATGCCAACCAGAGCCGCATACGAACATTCAATCAGAAAGACAAAGAGAACGTGATGTACTCAAAGAACGTGGTGAAATATGCCAGGAAGATGGGATGGTTCACGGGCAAGGATGCCGATTTCAGCTTCTGCGACACATACGCGGCTCCCGATTTTGAGGGACGCCGGTTCTGTGAGGCACGTGTCTGGACGTTCTTCAACCATTTCAGCAGCGATATGGAACAGTATGTTCCGTACGCAGCCGGAAAGGTGAAAGACGCCAGGCCCATGCCGTTGTGGATTGTCCCGGAGCGCAAGGTTAGCGTTCAGGATGTCAAGGACTGTATGCGCGATCACTACGAGGGCACTCCGTTTGCACTCGACAGCGACATCGGAGGTGGCATATGGCAGATGCCTTACCGTCCCACACCGCTGTCCTTCACGGTAGACGGAAAGAAGTATTTCAACGAGCGTCCTGTATCGACACAGCAGCCAGGCTTTGTTTATGTCAGCCAGATGCGCTCATGGCTACCGCGTGAGATCGGCGGCGTTCTGTGGTGGGGCAATGATGACGGTAACATGGTTGCCTTCACACCGGTCTACTGCTGCACAACGACAATACCGGAGTGCTATTCCACATCTGGAGCCGACGCCCTCACATTCAGCATGGACAACGCCTATTGGGTGTGCAACTGGGTCAGCAACATGGTCTATCCGCGCTACAGCCTCATGTTCCCCACGCTCAAGGAAGTGAGAGATTCTTTGGATGCCTCTTATATGGCGTTGCAACCGGAAATTGAAGAGAAGGCAAAGACGATGTACAGCCAAAGCCCAGAAGCGGCAGCTAAATATCTCACGGAATACACCGGCACTAAGGCTGCCGAAATGCTGGCACGTTGGAAGCAGTTGGCTTTCCATCTGATAGTGAAATACAACGATATGATTGTGAAGCCGGAGGATGCCAACGGCAATTTCGTTCGCACGAAAGAAGGCCTTGGAGCAAAGGTTAAGCGCCCGGGATTCCCAGAGAATTATGCTCGTGAACTTGTTCGTCAGACCGGTGACAGATATGCCTATCCTACAGAATAATCGCTGAAAACGAAACAAACTCGGCCCGAATGAATTTCTCATTCGGGCCGAGTTTGTAATCAGATATATTGTTTTGTTGTATTATCCTACAATAAAAATTAGTCTTGTTTATCCTGAAAGAAATAGCTTGTACCGTCAAAACAGTGGGTACATACTTGTTCTTTGGGCAGTCCGATGGCTTCAATAAGAGTTTCTATCTTATTGAATTTCACACTGGTTAGACCGAGTTGACGACCAATTTCATTAACCATACGATTATATTCAGGACTATCCGTTGAGGCATATTTGTCTAAATTCTTATTTGGATCACCCTCAAAATCCTGTATGATACGGCGTGTTATCAGCTCTAGATCACTCTTGGATGCCGTAAACCCGATAAACGGACAACCGTAAACCAACGGCGGGCAGGAGATACGGGCATGCACTTCCTTGGCACCATATTCAAAGAATGTCTTGACATTGTCCCTAAGCTGAGTTCCACGAACTATCGAATCGTCACAGAAAACAACACGCTGCCCTTTAAGTATGGCAGGATTAGGGATTAGCTTCATCTTGGCAACAAGGTCACGGCGGCTCTGGTTTCCAGGAGTGAATGAACGCGGCCATGTGGGAGTATACTTAAGGACGGCACGCTTATATGGGATTTTGTGGCCTTCGGCATATCCCAATGCAGTTCCTACGCCAGAATCCGGTACTCCGCAGACACAGTCGGCAGCCGTGTCATCCTCCCGTCCCATTACCGTTCCTGCATATTCGCGAACATATTCAGCGTTAATGCCTTCATAATCACTGGCGGGGAAACCGTAATAAACCCAAAGGAAAGAACATATCTGACAGCGGGTAAAAGGTTTCTGAAGAACTTCCATGCTTTCCGCACGCAGACGTATGATTTCTCCCGGTCCGACATCACGCACGCGTTTGAAATTCAGATTGGGTAGGGAAGTCGTCTCACTTGTTGCAGCAAAGGCCCCTTCTTTCTGGCCAAGCACAATAGGGGTACGTCCAAGAGCATCACGCGCAGCAATAATACCGTCTTCCGTTAGCACGAGAATGGAACATGAGCCTTTGACTTTCCGATAAACCAGGTTGATGCCTTCAACAAATGTGTCGCCCATGTTAATAAGCAATGCCACAAGTTCTGTCGGGTTGATGTTATTCGCACTCATCTCGCTGAAATGCATGCGATTTGCCAACAGTTCCTGGGCAATCTCACGCATATTGTTGATTTTTGCTACAGTGACGACTGCATATCTGCCGAGATGTGAATTAATCAAAATAGGTTGGGGATCCGTATCACTGATGACACCGATTCCAGAATTACCGGTGAACTTGTCCAATTCACTCTCAAAGCGCGAACGGAAGTAGTCACGCTCAAGACTATGTATGCTACGTGCGAAACCTTTTTCCTTGTCGAAAGTGACAAGTCCTGCTCTCTTTGTACCTAAATGTGAGTTATAGTCAGTGCCATAAAACAAATCGTTTACGCAATTCTTCACTGCTATAGTTCCAAAAAAACCACCCATGTATTGTTATCTGTTTACCTTATTGAAAACTTTATGACTGCAAAATTAATGCTTTTCAATGAAAAATCATCACTATCAGATGACTTTATTTTAAGGAAAGCCTTCTTATAATATATTGCTTGTGCCCTTTATGTATTCCGGAGTATATTTGTTCACAACAAAAAAGCCGCACTTCAATGAAGTGCAGCCTTTTGTAATTATTCTAATATGATTCTGATTCATTTGGGAAGTCTCCGTTCTTCACATCCGTGATATAATTGCCGATGGCTTCTGTCATGACCGTATTGAGATCTGCATAACGACGAAGGAATTTAGGACTGAAATCATGAGACATACCAAGCATATCAGCTACAACAAGTACCTGGCCGTCTGTTCCATTTCCAGCACCGATACCAATCGTGGGGATTGATATTTCTTTTGAAACGCGAGACGCCAAAGTGGCAGGAACCTTTTCAAGCACAATCCCGAAACATCCAGCCTTATCCAGTTCTATCGCGTCACTCAGCAACTTCTCCGCTTCTGCATCTTCCTTAGCCCGCACCGCGTATGTTCCAAATTTATTAATGCTTTGTGGTGTCAGTCCCAAATGCCCCATAACAGGTATGCCGGCATCAAGAATCCGCTTTATTGTGTCGAGTATCTCCACGCCGCCTTCCAATTTCAGAGCGTCGCATCCGCTCTCTTTCATAATGCGTATGGCATTTTTGACGCCGTCTGTACATCCAACCTGATAGCTTCCAAAAGGCATGTCGCACACAACAAGTGCGCGATTGACAGCCCGCACCACAGATCTTGCATGATATATCATTTGATCTACGGTGATTGGCAAAGTCGTAGAATTGCCTGCCATCACATTGGATGCGGAATCTCCAATCAATATTGCATCAACTCCAGCTTTGTCCACAATTCCGGCTGTCGTAAAGTCGTAGGATGTAAGCATTGAGATTTTCTCTCCCTTTTGTTTCATTTCAATGAAACGGTGAGTAGTGACCTTACGTGTGTCACTATTTAAATAACCTGCCATTATAGATATTGTATTATATTTGGTTAAGACAATAGATCGTTGCATTTCTCAAAGTCCATGCCCTCATAGTCATTGATGACGATGTCGGAATACGGCTGGATGGTCTCTGACGGATTTGTTGTGGCAAGTCCAACGATGGCCATTCCGGCTGCCCTTCCGGACTTCAGCCCATTGAAACTGTCTTCAAAAACGACACACTCTTCTGGAAGGACGCCAAACTTTCTGGCGGCTGTAAGATAGCAGTCAGGGTCGGGTTTGCTCCGTTTGAAATCCTCGGCTGTAAGAATAGCGTCGAAGAACTGGCGGAATTCGGGATGACGTGAATGGACGCTGTTCATCTTTGGAACATTTGAACTCGTCACAACGGCCGTCTTGACACCATGAGCCCGCAACTCTTTGACAAACGCCTCAAATCCGGCGATATAGTCAAAAGCCATCTGCTTTTCAAACTCATTGAGCCGTGCCGTTATCACATCTTGTTTAGGCTCCAGCTCACCGCTGAAGTATTTATCATATATCTGAGTAAGAGTCTGTCCTTTGATAGCGCTTTCCAGATTGGAAATTTCCGGATGAAACTCACGGCATTGAGCCCCCCAGAATTCTGTGTACTGTGGTTCTGTATCGAACACAACACCGTCCAAGTCAAATAATGCAGCTTTCAATTTGTCCATTTCACTGTTCATTTTAATTTCGCGGGTGCAAAATTACTAATTTTATTCAGAATAAGTCCGGTTTTGTTTTGTATTTAGTGGCATTTATGCTATATTTGCATTTCAATGAAAATGGAAATGCGTTTTATATGTAAGTACTTGCTTGTTGCAAACATTTTGGCCGGTAGCCTGATTTCGTGCGAAAAAAAGCCAAATAATGTTCCACAGATGAACTTTGATTGTATACAGGTGTCACGGGATATCCCATTGACAGATGACGCCGAAGCACCACGGTGCAAGATTAGAATGCAATTACAGGAATTTAAAGGTAATTCCGATAAATCAAAAATCATAAATAGCATTATAGGCAATGAACTCTTCAATTATGAAAACCTGTCATTGAAGCAGGCTGCTGATTCTTTTGCCAACGTATACACCTGTAACTATGTGGAAGTGTTACGGCCTTTGTATGAGAAAGACAAAGCCGACAAGTCACGCCGTTCATGGTATGAGTATCACTATATAGTGAATACAGAAGTAAGCGAGGGTAAAAATGGTACTGTTGTCTATACGATAGAGTCTGACTGGTATGAAGGCGGTACCCACGGATTAGTCCAGAAACGTGTTATCAATTTTGAACCCAAGAGCGGCAAACGTATGTACATTGCCGATATATTGGTTCCGGGATATGAAACAAAATTGAACGGAATCTTGCTGAAATCACTTGAAAACAAAGTGGGGGCGAAAGATATTACGGAATTACATGACAAAGGATATCTCTACTCCATGGATATGTTTATACCGGAAAACTTTATCTTAGGCAAGAATGGCATTACATTTATATATAATATATATGAAATAGCTCCGTTTTCAGAAGGCATGATAGAGTTGTCTGTCGATTATTCAGAACTAAATGATTTATTACCCAAATAACAATGGAACAAATTCTTAAATATTTTCCGGAACTGACGGATTGTCAGAAAGCCCAGTTTTCTGCTTTATATGATTTGTATCTGGAATGGAACTCTAAGATAAACGTCATATCACGCAAGGACATCGAAAATCTGTATGAACACCACGTATTGCATTCACTCGCTATTGCAAAAGCTGTGAGATTCAAACCGGGGACAAGCATATTGGACTTTGGAACGGGAGGAGGTTTCCCCGGAATTCCATTGTCAATAATGTTCCCAGAGTGCCGATTTAAACTGATAGACGGCACGGGTAAAAAAGTATTGGTTGCTCAGGAAGTCGCCAAATCCATAGGATTGACCAACTGCAATCCGGTTCAGTTACGTGGAGAGGAAGAAAAAGACAAGTTCGATTTCGTTGTAAGCCGGGCCGTCATGCAACTACCGGATTTGATGAAAATCGTTCAGAAGAACATTTCCCGCAAACACAAAAATGCTCTGCCAAATGGTGTGATATGTCTCAAGGGCGGTGATGTGCAGTCGGAGATATATCAGTACAGGAACATTGCAGAAGTCACCGATATCAGTAATTTCTTCAACGAGGAATGGTTTAAAGGCAAACATATTATTTACGTACCCGCTTAAAGATCAGATTCATTTATGCTTAATATAAAACGCTTCGTATGTAATCCCTTTCAGGAGAACTGTTATGTGGTGAATGACAATACTAAGGAAGCCGTGATTATTGATTGCGGAGCCTTATATCCGGAAGAGCGAAGAGCCGTCACTGAATATATACGTGAAAACGGCTTAAGTGTGGCGCACCTTTTGGCAACACATGCACATATAGACCACAATTTTGGAAACAATACGATAAAGGATGAGTTCGGTTTATTGCCAGAAGTCAGTTCTGCCGATGCCTTTCTCATGGAAAAACTGAAGGAGCAGGCCATAATTCTTGCTAACATCCAATTAGATTATGATATGCCCGCCGTCGGACGGTTCTTGAATGAAAGTAATGTCATTGAATTCGGAAATCATAAACTAACTATACTCCCGACCCCCGGCCATACTCCTGGTTCCGTGTTCTTTTATTGCAGAGAGGAAAACGTCGCATTTTCCGGAGATACGCTGTTTAACATGAGCATTGGACGTACTGATTTTGAGTTTGGCAACTATCATGATATAATCGAAAGCCTACATCGTGTGGATTGTGAACTACCGGATGAGACTGTGGTATATCCGGGACACGGTCCCCAAACCACCATACAGCAGGAAAAGCAGTTCAATCCATATCTACAATAATATACACCTACATTATATATATAGGTCATTACAGAATCGCGAAATAAGATTCGTACAATTAAAGAGAACCTTTGCAGCATGAAAAGATTAGTTATCGTAGGATGCGGACGGCTGGCCGGGATTGTTTCGGACGCCGTCATCAGAGGCATGTTACCGGAATATGAGTTGGTCGGAGTGTATTCGCGCACGGCGGAAAAAGCCACAAGGATTGCTGAGAAGATGCGGCATGACGGCAAGGAATGCGCGGTATGCGAAAGCATAGAAGAACTGTTGGCCATGAAACCCGACTATTTGGTGGAGGCGGCATCGCCCGCCGCGATGAGAAAGATTGCCATACCAGCACTTGAGAACGGTACTTCCGTCGTCACACTGTCCATTGGCGCACTGGCCGACACGGCTTTCCGGCAGGCGGTAGAGGCGGCAGCCAAGGCCAATGGCACGCGCGTGCATATCGTATCCGGTGCCACGGGAGGCTTCGACGTGTTGCGCACGGCCGCACTGATGGGCGATGCCACGGCCTGCTTCTTCAACGAGAAAGGGCCGGACGCGCTTCGTGGCACTGCCGTGTATGACGAGGCTCTGCAAACGGAGCAGCGAACGGTGTTTTCGGGCAACGCCACCGAAGCAATCGGCATGTTCCCGACGAAGGTGAACGTCGCCGTGGCCGCCTCGCTGGCCTCTGTCGGGCCGGAGAACATGCAGATGACAATGAGGTCGACACCGGGGTTTAAAGGAGACACGCAGAGGGTTGAGATTAAGAACGCGCAGGTGCATGCCGTGGTCGACGTTTACAGCGCCACAGCCGAGATTGCGGGTTGGTCTGTGGTGAACACCCTCCAGAATATAACGTCGCCGATAGTTTTCTAAACCGGAAAAAGACTTTTAGCAAAAGTATTCCAAACGCAAAGACGCTGCGGCGCAAAGAAATCTTTTTCAGAACACTGAGACTCTGGGAATAATTCAGAAACTTTGCGCTTCCGCGTCTTTGCGGTTAAACAAACTTCCTCGCGCCTCCTCTACTTGCCAAAATATTCCCTGATATTTGCCAACACCTTTTCGCTCAGCCGGTCAAACGCCTGACGTGTGCGCCCGGTCGAAACCTGCATGCAGCGAACATGTGGATGGCTGAGAAGATACTCGCCTCCCAAAGCCCCTACGGTGTCGCAGAAACAAAGATTGTCGCCGTCGAGCCATTCGGCAAAAGCAGGTTCGTCCCACGCCGGAGAAAGTCCGGTGTTGAAAAGAATCTTCCTGTTTCCCAGTTGCTTGAACTCCTCCTCATGCAGCAACACTGTGTTCTTGTTAAGGCAGCAGAAAACCACTTCGCTCTGCCGGAGCAGCTTGTCCAACGGCAGAAAACGGTAGCCCTTGGCCGCGGCCGCAGGCTTCTCACTACGCGCGAAATAGGCGATGTCGGCCCCGAAGAATCTCATCGCATCGGCTATCATGCCACCCGACTTACCCAGTCCAACCACTCCGACCTTCATTCCGGTGAGCTCACGCGCCATTCCGTCCCACGGCTCCTGTCCGAATCCGTGAAGGCAGCGCACAAGTTCGCTGACGACATATTCCACAACACCCTCGTCGCCGTAGTCGCGGATGCCCGTCACGGCTATTCCCCGCCCACTTGCGAAACGTATGTCAACGTTGGCGCTTTCCGGAGAGTACAGCGAGCAGCACATTCCAATGTACTTTATGTCCGCACACCGCTCCATCACCGCACGTCCAATCTGCGACGTATAGCTCAGGAGCACGGCATCGGCATCTCCGATACGTGCCGCAATCTCATCGTCTCCCACCGGAATGTCACGATACATCACCACTTCTTCTGCATACGAGTGCAGTTCCTCCTCAGCCGAGGGTATCAGGCTCACAGGCTCTATTGCCACAAGTTTACGAAACATATTCTTTGTATTTTTTAGTTGCGGCAAAGTTAATAAAAAAGAACGGGACGGAAGCAAAGAAAACAGTTCTCTTTCGCTCACCTTTTTCACGCTTGGCATAAAATGCTCGCATTCTATGTGCTCCCGCCCTAAAGTCAAAGTCGAAACGCAATATTCACCTGCATAGCTTCATTTTTTGAGGCCGCATGGTTGAAACGGCAATCGGCTGTGATGTGGCTTCAC
>CAMWVS010000052.1 GCA_947177775.1 uncultured Prevotella sp. | reverse complement strand
TATTCAATCTGTAAATTATAATATTGAGCCTTATAGTTGACGTCCCCCAGGCTCTCATAATATTTCGATATGAGTTCATCATTATCCAACTTTTTAGCAATCTTCAATCCATCTTTCAATAGTTGGATAGACTTTTCATATTGTTCTTGTTCAAACGCAATCATCCCCATATAATAATATGTGCGAGCAAGCTTTTCGTCATCGCCAATTCTTTTATAATACTCGAGACTGAAATTCAGCATGCTGTCCGTCGTCGCAGGATTATATTTTTTATATTGCGCTTGTGTTAGCAGAAGATAATATAAAGCCTTTCGCCCGTCTTCACGCAAGTCAGTTGCTGTATCTATGCGGTTGAGCAAAATGAGAGCAGAGTCTGTATTGCTCTCCATCAGTCTGTCGGCATCAGTGAGCAACTCAAAAGAATCGCGACTGTCTGCACATGCAAACATTATGACTGCGAGGAACGAACATATAAATGCTTTCGTAAATTTGATATTCATTTCTGTTCTGAGTAGTTTTATTGGATTTGTTCTTGCAAATTTACATATAAATCGCGAGATTTCTATACCGACAGAATAAAGAAATTGATTTTTATTTAGAGGAAAGATACGAAATATTATTTAAACAGAAAATAGGATGAATTCTAAATTCCCTCCTCTCACTACAGCATGATGACGTTTCCCACCTATCAGAAAACGATTGACAAAAAACACTGAAAACGCCCTCTGAACAGCATCAAAAAGGGGCGCTCCCAAAAATATTTCACCGTAGACCGCAAATATCGGAATTTTGAACGTGCAAACATAAGCAACTGTCATTCAACCACTTGCCTTTATTTCCCGAAATCTGTGCAACCTTAAGACACCGAAAAACCACTCTTTTACGCTAAAAAGTGATCATTTTCCATGCCGTAAGGGCTTCCCGGGGTTGCAACGGGGCCGCTTTCGTCTTGCAACGGGGCCGTTGTTGCAATGCCGTAAGGCCTCCGTTGCAACCCCGGGAGGCCCTTACGGCAGAACCGGAGCATTTCCGACATGCCTCCGATGTCTTTCCGACGCTGTAGAACAGGATTTTCATTTGTCACCAGTTTTCGCACAGCAATATTTACAAAATAAGCATACTTGCCGGCATGTTCCGGTTTTCCACATCAGTCCTCATGACATCGGGTGACCATCTCTTCTGAGCGGGACGGACAGATACAAGAATTTGTCCCTACTGCTTCATCTGCATTTTGACACAGCCACCGTATGTGAAAATCCTTTCAAGAAATGGTCGTGGATAACAAAAACGGCTGATTTGTGGGCTAAAATTGTTGCTTTTTGTTGCTAAAAACATATTTTTCGAGGCTCATTTTAGAGTTTAACATACAGATACACAATGATTTAACTACACATTTCTATTAGCAACAAGATTTGCATTTCTTTAATTTTTTTATGGCGAAAACAAAACTTTATCCTATCTTTGCTGTGCGATTTGTAGAAAGAAATGACATATCGTGTAAAACAATCAAAAATAAACACGAACCATTTTAAAACAAAAAAATGATGAAAAGAACAATTAGGAGAATGAATATGAAACTTATCATATCCTTATTTCTTATCTTTGTCGCTTGTTCGCTGAAAGGCAACAATGTGCAACTTATAACAGGTAACATCACAGACGATGCAAGAAATATTCTTGTAGGCGTCAATATACGTTGTTTTGTTGATGATTCTACTTTTGTGACGGGAACAACCACCAATTCCAAAGGTATCTTCAAACTGGAAGTGCCGCAAACCGACAAGAAACAACGGCTTGTTTTTAGTTATCTCGGCTACAAGGAACTGATTGTAAACATTCTACCGACGGAGGAAACATCAGTTCGGTTGGGCGACATCGTGATGAAGAAGGATATTATACAGAAGCACGAAGTTGTCGTTCTCGGTGAAAGTCAGGTGCGGACGGAGGAAAAACTGATGGTCTACCCCACTAAGGATGAACTTCGTCATGCTTATGACGGTTACAGCGCATTAGACGCATTGATGTTGCCGGAATTGAATGTGAATACTTTCAGCCACTCCATCACATATATGAATCAGCCGACACTACTCTGCATCAACGGACGTGAAGCCACACAAAGCGAAGTGCGCGACCTCGACGCCAAATACATCAAGCGGGTGGACATCTATCCCATGGGCAAGCCTGAGTTCCCGCAAGCAAGTGCGGTGATTGATTATGTAATGAAGGAGCGCGACTATGCTGGCACGGTTGGACTCAATGCCAATCATTATTTTACGCACTTAGAGGGAGACGGTCGCGTAAATACACAATATTTTCAAGACAATTCAGAGTTCGCATTGTCATTGTCCGGTCGTTATAAAAATACCGATTTCCATAATAAAGGACAGACCGTCACTACCTATGATTTTCCCAACAATGCTGTAACAAGAACAGACCGTTTCATGCCTACCGATGACAATTCGCATCGTTTGAATGGTTATTTGAATTACATTTATCGCAATAAACTGCAAAGTTTTTATGTCTCATTACGTTTAAACCAAAGCAGTTCTGAGACGGACAGTTGGAGCAGTCTGCAATACAACACCATACCTTCATTGTTTGTCAAGCAAGAACACACACAATCAAGCAATCTTAATCCGGGTTTGAAGCTACAGTACACCCGCACGTTGCCCCACAACCAGCGTCTGCGTGCCGAACTCTATGGAAGTTATGGCGACAATGACTACGACCGGTGGTATGAACATCGTGAAGATGAAATCATCACTGATGCATATCGCAATAGGACTGACGAGAACAGCTATTATGCCAGTGGAAAGATCAACTATACCAAAACTTTCAAGAACAAGTCTTCACTGAATATAGACCTCGGACAAGATTTGACACATACAGACAATCAGAATCTGCGTGGTGAGAAAACCTATGACGTGGCGCTTGACAAAAGCAATAGCCGCTTGAATATAACTTATAACTATCGCATCAAAAATCGCTTCAACATTCAAGCAAGAATAGCCAGCCACATGGCATACGTAAGAACAGGAAATAATTCGACAACGGATGTGTTCTTCACTCCTTCCGTTCGTTTTTCTTACATCCACAAAAAACATTCGTTCTCTTTGCGTGGACAAGCGACCAGTGTTGAAGTCAGCAATGCCAATCGAACAGGAGATGAATACAGGTTCAATGAATATGAAATCATACAGGGCAATCCTGAATTGAAAGATTACATGAATTACGATTTTCTCTTCACACACACGTGGAACATCAACAAGCGGTTCACATGGATGACCTATGCAACATTTTTTCTGAACACAAACACGGTTTACCGAAAGTGTGAATATGATGAGATGCGCAATTCTTTGCTTTGGAAAATGCAGAATAATGGAACTAACTGGCAGCAACACTACGAAGCAGCCATCCAATACAACATACTCCCCAAACGTTTGTATGTCCGTACAGGATTGCTCTATACCTATGATAAAGTGAATGTCTGGAAGACCATCTATCATCATTCACTTTCTGTAATGGGGCATGTCGTTTATCAGCATAAAGGTTTGAGAACTCGTGTAGGCATTAGGACACAACCTGAAGCAATCAACAACCAAACCGGACGCTTATACTACTACAAATCCTATATAGATATGAGTGCATCATATAGTTTTGACAATTGGAATTTCCAAATTTCGTATGAAAATCCATATAATCGGGAATTGCAAGAGAGGATTGATTTAGGAATATACAAACAGTCAGAGGTCATACGCACACATTTCCTATATGACAATATAGGAAGAGTCAGCATCAGCTATCGCTTCAACTACGGCAAGAAGAAACATAGGTTTGACAATACCGAAGTGATAGACATCAACCAGACAACTATTTTAAAATGACTAAAGTTTCGGATATGGAACTCGGGAAGAACAAAGAGGCTGTGTCAACACAGCCTCCAAATCTGATTCAATAACATCGGTCCCACTACGCCTTATCATATAATTAAGATAACGACGCCATTGCAGCTCGTCAACTGCTTCATGGCTTTAGTTTTATTGTTTCATCTGTTCCATCCGCAAACTTAGCGCGTACCAATGACATTGTTTTTAAAAGACTTACTTCCATCTTTATTGAATTTTAATAACTAAATTACGAACACGCTCACATATATGTTTATTCTTTTGTCAAAAGACTATTGAACATGCCAATTTTCTATATTGCCATAATCAATATCTATCAACGCGCCTTTTTCATCGTCTCATGGTTTTAGTTTTATCGTTTCATTAGTCCCGTCCTTATATCTGACACGCAACACAGTGAAAGGAGTGACGAGCGATGATTTGGATATATTCATTGTCTTTGAATCAATATCATTGCTATAAATGTATCTTCCACTTACGTCATATCCCGTAACATTGTCTATACATCGTGGTGATTCCAACAAATAGCCGTCTCCCTTTTCTTTAATAGTCAGTGTCCCATCTGTATATACACCATTTATGCCGTCTATTCCGCCACGAAACTCACTTATCGGATATATATATTCAAAGATATTCCATCCGTCTGTCTTTTTATACAAATCCACACTCTCATCCGGGACATAAGGCACCAATCCCATATTCATTCCAATGTGACCTTTTCCATAAACTAAAAACGCATCCTTGCCTAATCGGGGTGGATTTTTTGCAAGACATGTGATATAGCCCCAATAAAATAATTGCATACCAAAAGTGTTTCCACTCCGGCAAAAGCTCTGTCACCAATCGAATCCACAGTCTCCGGAATAGTCAAGCGAAAAGATGTTGTCGCATTCTCAAAAGCATTACTACTTATAATGCGTGTACCGTCTGCAATTTCTGTAATGTCATTGCCGTTCTCATTATAATAATACATTATTATTCCGTCTTTGGAATAAACAAAATCGCCCTCACTTTTCAGAAAAGCGTTGTCTTCTGAAGGATATATGTATTTATTTTCATGAGTATAGCGATTATAGCAATACACATTAAGACCGAGTTTCGGATAATCTCCTGTTAATATATAATTACACTCACAAGAACTTGTACATAAAGAATAATCTGAGAGATATTTCAATTTGACTGGTAATACAATTGTTTTTTCAAAGAACCATAACTATCGCACTTTCTCCACTCGAAATCAAACGCATGTTCGGGCAGCATCTCTATATCCGCATCCCTGAGATTCAGCTCTACTATCTTTTTGAGCCGATTGGTACGTATAAAGGCATAATCCTCCTCTGCCATCGTTCCCGTTATCGTCAGATGCGTCACGGTGTTCTTCTGCTCTTCCGTAAGCAGATCCGCCAGACGTTGTTCTCTGACGCACACGCTGACCGGAACATCGTTTTGAGCGCTCACGGTGGAGAAAAATGTCAAAAGTAGTATTGTAAAAGATAATATAGTCCTTTTCAGTAACTATTCAGCGGACACGCTGAATAGTTACCTTACAAGTAACTTCTCTACTATCTAATTGAATTTCAACTCTTTTGGGGCTACACACTGATACGGTCTTTCGCTCGTATGCCGCAACAGACATTTCGACTGCACTGGAGTACAGCCCTACTGTGATAATGAATATATCATACAGTTCACGATAGCGGAATCACTACATTTGCGATTTAATTTCCGACCCACAAATACGTAAAACGAAAAGCGGGAGAACATCCGCACACGTCTGCACGGATGTACTCCCGCCAAATCCGATTCACTAATCACTCGCCGGCCTGACCGCTTCTGGCATCAGGATTTGTGTTTTGTCTATCTCGCACTACAATCACGCTACATGCCGACAGAAAGGAAGCGGCAACCACATTACGGCCTATTATCAGGCCCGCCACGCCTTATATATAACAAGGTGATGGCACCATTGTTGCTCGTCAGCAGCCTTATAGTTTCAGTTTGATTGCCTCGCTCGTTCCGTCCTCAAACCTGACAAACACCAACGACATCGTTTTTAGGAGACGGTCGTTCAAGACGGCTTCTCTGGCATGAACATCCACGTCGTGCATCATCCGCCCGTTCAGGCTATAGCATTTTATATTGTCCATTCGTTTGGATGATTTGAGTTTGATGTTATCTCCCACTTTCTTCACAGACAGGCTTTCGCTGTTCGTGCGTGGTTGGTTTATTCCCAAATAACTAAGTCCACTAAGTCCAATCATACAATTATCCCATCCTTCTGTTGTCTCATACATTCCCACACTTTCATCCGGGACATATACAGAATTATAATTGTTCCCTTTAAAGACGTCCTCCCCTAATTTCGGAGGGGTTGAAGCTCTACATATCATATACCCAAGGGGATCACAATACAAACAGGTACGGGCAACCCATTCTAAATTGGCGAAAGCACGACTCCCTATAGAATCTATCCCTTCCGGCAAATCTATAAGTAAAGGATGTGTTCCCTCAAAAACATTGCCATATATTATTTTAGTTCCCGGAGGAACCACAAAACCATATTCATGTGACACGAAATAAAGAATAGTTCCATCAGGCGAGAACAAAGCACCATCTTGTTGCTTTATAAAGTCGTTGCCTGATTCCGATGTAACCGATACTCTTCTTACATCCTGTTCATCAACAGCATCCGAACAATACACATTTTTTCCCAACGTAGGGAACCTGCCGGTCAATACGAAGTCGCAATGGTTTCTTCTAACACACAATCCATAATCTGATACATGCTTTAACGATGGTGGCAATATCACTTTCAATACATTCCCTGTGTAACTGTCGCCCCACTCAAAATCAAACGCATGCTCGGGCAGCGTCTCGATATCGGCATCCCTAAGATTCAGCTCAACTATCCTTTTGAGCCGATTTGTACGTATGAAAGCATAATCCTCCTCCGCCATCGTTCCCGTTATCGTCAGATGCGTCACGCTATTCTTCTGCTCTTCCGTGAGCAAATCCGTCAGACGTTCCTCACCGACACAAACACTGACCCGCACTTCCGTTTGGGCTTTTACTACAGGAAGTACGTGTGTCAAAAATAACACTGCAACAATAAATAACTTTGCTTTCATCTTTATTGATTTTTAATAACTAAATTACGAATACACTCACATATAGCTTGTTTCTTGACAGAGGACTATTGGCCATGCAAATTTTCTATATTACCATAATCAATATCTATCAATGCGCCTTTTTTTCATCGTCTCATGGTTTTAGCTTTATGGTTTCATTAGTCCCGTCCTTATATCTGACACGCAACATGGCGTAAGGAGCAACAATGTTACTTTTGTCTATTTCAAACTCTTTGTCATTGATTTTGACTGAATTTAATGTCTTTCCTTCGACTCCATATAATTCTACATGCTCTACAACTTTATTACAACTTATCCGATAGTGTTCACCACCATCAGATAACTTTACTCCATTTTCTGATTTTATTTCTTTTATACCATCCGGATTACTTAGTGGATTTATATATTTAAATTCATTCCATCCTTTCGCCGCATTATATGCCTCAATGCTTTCGTCTGGAACTATAAGCCGCCACATGTCCTGTTTGTTTTCAAAGACGCCTTTTCCCAACACCGGAGGAATCTTTGCCATACAATACATACGAGGCCAATCTCTTACCGGCCAATATCCGGTTATAACACTTGTTGAATATCTGTTAAAAGCATAATCTCCTATAGAATCGACCGTTTCCGGAATTACGATGGGAAGAATCCTTTTATTATAAAAATACTCAAAAGCTCTACCGTTTATAATCTTTGTTCCGTTCTCAATTTCAATGGAGAAATTGTCCAATTCCATTCCATTTATCCAATATTCGCCTTCCTTGAAGTTGTGATGATAGAAAATCGTGCCATCAGCAGAATAAATATTATCGCCTATCTCTTTGCAATATTCATTGTTCGGTGAGATTTCAATAATACAATGACCGCGGAATGAACCTTTATCAAAAAAAACGTTTTTACCTAATGTCGGATATTTCCCGGACAACACCAGATTTAGTTTTTCATCCATTCCCACATTAAAGCACAAAGATTTGTCTGCCAAATGTCTCAATGTGTATGGCAGTATGATTCGTTTTGAAGGTGTTTGCTCCTCTTTGTAAAAAGCATACGCAGGAATAGTATCTATGTTTGCGTTCAGAAGATTCAATTCAAATAGATTTTTATCAAACATCATGCGCAAACATGCGTAATCCTCCTCCGTCATCGTTCCCGTTATCGTAAGATGCGTCACGGTGTTCTTCTGCTCTTCCGTGAGCAGATCCGACAGACGTTCCTCGCCGACACATACGCTGACAGGGACATCGTTCTGAGCGCTCACGGTGGAGAAAAATGTCAGAAGTAGTATTGTAAAAGATAATATAATCCTTTTCATAATAAGTAATGTTTTTATGTTATAATTATTTCGTCAGAATCATCCGGCGTGTATTTATCAGCTTGCCTTATGATTTCAGCAAGCAAGTCAAGCATGCATCATCAGCGTAGTCTTTCCGGTATGCCTTCGCCCCATCAATACCGTTGCGCATTGTGCTCAACCAAGTCATCGAGTCTTCTGAGTTCGGCTATTTCTTTCTCTCTGTCATAGAACCTTATAACTTTACATATTTGTAAATTACAAATAATTTATTTGCAAAGATAATGCTTACTCCCCGATTATCATCAAGGATTACGAGAAAATAATATAGCTGACATGTTTTTCCGATAATGTTTCACTGAGTGTGTCTGAGGCTAACTCACTCAAGCCAGTAGACATACTCAGTGAAACACTACCGGACATATATTTTCAAAGTCGCAATTATCTCACCACGACCTTTCTACCGTTATATATATATACGCCCGGACGTGGTTTACCCTCGACTTTCCGTCCGCTGAGGTCATAGAGACAAGGCTTGGCGCCACGTTCCGCGTCTGACTTGACGCTGCCTATTCCTGTAACAAGATGTCCGAAAAACGGGTCTTTCTTGTATGTGGTGTATGAATAGCCCTCGTCCTCCGGCGCACCGGTGTAGTCTGGCGCCTTATATACTATTGTGTTGTTGTCTACAAATACATTCAGACAGGTCTCTATTGAGTTATAACCATAAGGAAGAATGATGTGATTCAGCCATTCATACAATGCTCCAAGATAGTCAATTGCGCCTATACCTTCAATAACATAACAATGGAATTTGTCCGGGATGTCACCTATGTTGGCATAGTCCTTCTCAGCTACTTCCAATGATTTGTTTAAATTCAGATACACCTCATATTTCGAACGTACTTCTCCCGTTTCAATACGTATGTTGGACTTGTTTTTGACATAATATCTACACAATATGTCTGCCGGTCCGACATAATCTCCCACATTCCAGTTAAAGTCATACAGGACAACCTCATTGTCCTCCGTCACTATATAAGGCATCGCATACAGTGAATTCTTGGGTTTATCCAAGTCAATGTATGTCAGATTTGCATATTCGTCACAGTCCGCATACACCCGGCCATTCTCCTCACGCAGCCCCAACCGGTACGTCGGTCCCGCCGTGACCGTACCCCAATAAGACGTAGTGGTGTATAACTTATAGTATGTTTTGCCATTCAATTCCTGAGTCCCGCAAAGTTCATACTTTATATACTCCGGCTCATTGTACCGTGCCTCGTCCTCATACCAATTATAATAAACCCATGCACAGCCATCCTTGAGATGCTGGGCAAACAGACTCGTTGACCATGCGAGCATAACGAACAAAATTAGTGTCTTCATTTTTTTCATAATTATAGTTGTTTTATTATTCAATATTAAGTTCTCCACCTGCTTTTACTTCAAAATCACCGTTAATAATGATACTCATTATATTGTTTATTTGCACTTTCAAATTCAATTGCATTATTCCAATAATATCTACCGTCTATAAAACAATAGTGAATAAATACCACGATTCCTTATCTTGGAGTTAATATAAAAAACTACTATTGCCTACTCCACAAATTGTTAGTGTTAGTTAATATAATGGCTTACAGAATGGAAACATTTCCACCCTTATTTACTCTTAACTGTGCGTTACTCGACAATACGCATGCCAATGCCATTGAAATGAATAATAGTTTTTTCATGTTTTGTTTATTTGGTTAGTAATGTTTCGACAAATATAGATAATTTACACCTTAGTTGTCCACCTGTAATACTCTTTTTTAAAAAAATTAACCTTGCATATGTTTATATTAATAATCCGCAACTATTCAGCGAAAACAAATGACACGAAGATTTAGCTCGTCAGTTTAGACGAGCGCCGATATAGCATCCAGAGGAGGCTGTCCGTTCTCCATGCTGTGTCTGCGATAGAATATAGTGTTTGAAAGGCGTCGGCATCGGTTTCAGAACTGAATGATGTACAGATGTTGTTCAATAAAAGCTTATAGACTATGACCTACGTTTGAATAGATGTCAGCAAGGCGACTTTCGTTGTCACTTATTCGTCTGCCAAAACAGGCTGAACCAAAACATTCAAGAATACGGTAAAAGGTGTCCATGAGTTCATACAAACGATTTCGGCAGCAGAACACCATTACGTTTTGAAAGCCACAGGCAATTACAGTACGTTACACAACGCATCTTTCAATGTTAAAGAAAGATAAAAGCATCATCCTTTTCATACACTTATCATGAAATTTGACTAATTTTGAAAACGGAAACTTCATGCTGATGCTTTCCTGACACAAGTCAATTATACGGTAAAATATGGATGCAACACAGATTTTTTGGCTAATAGCGCTGGTATCGACCGGCATTTTCGTTGTTCAGTTCGTCGTTTCCGTCTTTTTTGGAGACGTGGACGTTGACATTGACGGCGATTCTTCAGTGGACACGGACATGAGCAGCATCGTCTCGTTCAAAGGTCTCGTCCATTTCGGTATCGGCTTCGGGTGGACCATGGTGCTGGCCGGCGAGCCGACGACGACTGCCCTGCTGGCAGCCACAGCCACAGGGTTGGTGTTCGTATTCGTTCTTTGGAAGCTTTATGTCATGGCCGGACGCCTCCAGAAAGAGACTCCGTCGGAACGGCCGGAGGCGCTCGTGGGACGCTACGGGACAGTCTATACCAATATGGGTGACGGACGCTATATTCTCCAGATAAACCATAATGGGGCGCTGAGGGAACTGGATGTTGTCTCCGAAAGTCAGAGTGACGGCTACAAGACAGGAGAACGTCTGACGGTGAAGAGCTATAAGGACAATGTCTATTACGTGAAATGACGGTCCGCAAGGGCGGAACCGGAAACGCGACAGGAAGGGAAATGAAAACTACTGATAATTCTATTAATCAAACTTTATTATTATGGATCAAAATCTTCTGATAATGGCGGGCATACTTGTGGCCGTCGTAGTGATTACATTCGTGGGCATACTCTCGCGCTATCGCAAGTGCAAGAGTGACGAAGTGCTCGTTGTTTACGGTAAGACCGGCGGAGCGAAATCGGCAAAACTCTATCATGGCGGTGCCGCCTTCGTGTGGCCTATCGTTCAGGGCTATGAATTCCTGTCGATGAAGCCGTTGCAGATTGACTGCAAGCTGACCGGAGCCATCTCCGCGCAGAACATCCGCGTTGACGTTCCGACAACCATCACAGTGGCCATATCCACCGACCCGGAGGTCATGCAGAACGCTGCCGAGCGTATGCTCGGACTGGGCTTTGAGGACAAGCAGAACCTCATCACAGATGTCGTCTACGGACAGATGCGTCTCGTCATCGCCGACATGACCATCGAGGAGCTCAACTCCGACCGCGACAAGTTCCTGTCGAAGGTGAAGGACAACATCGACACCGAGTTGAGCAAGTTCGGTCTCTATCTGATGAACATCAACATCAGCGACATCCGTGACGCCGCCAACTATATCGTCAACCTCGGTAAGGAGGCTGAGAGCAAGGCTCAGAACGAGGCCCAGGCCAACATCGAGGAGCAGGAGAAGCTGGGTGCAATCAAGATTGCCAACCAGATCCGCGAGCGTGAGACGAAGGTGGCCGAGACCCGCAAGGACCAGGAGGTTGCCATCGCGTCCACAAAGAAGGAACAGGAAATCGCTATCGCCGAGACCCTGAAGGACCAGGAGATTTCGGTGGCACACGCTGACCGCGACCGTATCTCTCAGGTGGCTTTGGCCAACGCCGAGAAAGAGGCTCAGGTGGCCAAGGCTGAGGCTGAGAAGAACATCAACATCGAGAAGGCCAACACCGACAAGGAGAGCCGCATCGCCGAGCTTAACTCCGACATGGAAATCAAGAAGGCTGACGCCGCCAAGAAAGCTGCCGTCGGACGCAACGAGGCTCAGAAGGACATCGCGCGCTCTGACGCCGAGCTTCAGGTGACACAGGCCAACGCCGACAAGGAGGCCGGTGAGGCCGCCGCACGCTCTGAGGCCGCCATCCAGACCGCCCGCGAGCAGGCTCAGAAGGAGGTTGAGGAAGCCAAGGCGCTCAAGGTAGAGTCGTCACTGAAGGCAGAGAAGATTGTGCCGGCCGAAATAGCAAAGCAGGAAGCCATTCTCCAGGCTGACGCACTGGCCGAGAAGGTGACCCGCGAGGCTGACGCACGCGCCAAGGCCACACTGGCACAGGCCGAAGCCGAGGCAAAGGCCATACGCATGAAACTGGAGGCCGAGGCGGAAGGTAAGAAGATGTCGTTGCTGGCCGAGGCAGAAGGATTCGAGGCCATGGTCAAGGCTGCCGAACTCAACCCGTCAATCGCCATCCAATACAAGATGGTCGACCAGTGGAAGGAAATCGCCGGCGAACAGGTCAAGGCATTCGAGAAGATGCAGCTCGGCAACGTCACTGTCTTTGATGGCGGCAACGGAGCGACAAGCAATTTTCTCAATACACTCGTGAAGACCGTGGCCCCGAGCCTCGGTGTGCTGGACAAGTTGCCCATCGGCGAGACAGTGAAGAACATTATCAATCCGGACGGCGCCAGCAAGACCGACGGAAAAGAAGAAAAACCAGGGAAGGCATAGGCTGAGCCTGACCTGAAACGGAAGAAAGACGGGGAAGCCGGAGGCGGACAGACTAAGAATTCTGTATCCGCGACCGGTCTCCCCGGATTTTTTTTTGGGGGGGGATATGAGTCACTGCTTTTTCAGGACATAATAGTCGGCGAGTTCATCCCTGCTGATCATTCCCGTGCTGTCGGACAGAACGATGCTTCCGTCAAGAATCTTATAGTAGGTCCTGTCACCCGTCGACGGCGTGATAAGCTCTATGACGTCCACCCCGACCACGCGATAGATGCCGCTCTCCTCGAAGATGCCGTTTTCCTGCCCAAGATATTCGCTGCGCAGGTCATAGGTAGTGTCGTCGTGAATCGTCAGCGTTGTCTTCAATCCGCTGCAATCAGCACAGGGAAGCGTTCCTGTGTATGTACCATAGAAATCCGTACGCGGCGCAACCCCTGTCTGCACCTCCACGGCGATGCTGTCTCCGCCATCCGCGGCCATCCTCTTCCGGTACTCGTTACATCCGAACACAGCCATGAGCATCATGGTCAACAAAAAATAAATTCCTTTCATATAATCCTCCTTTGCAAAAAAAATTAATATTCCGTCATCCTCGCCATTCCACCCGGACTACCATCGGACCTATACCGGACCCGTCCGCAGTTTCACGGTTCTGCCGGCAGAGCCCCAAAAGCACGATACGGAAATCCATATGTCTCGTCTCTGATGCAAAGTTAAAGGTTTTCGCTCCAATTCATAAAGGACATTCTCTTATCTTATCTAAACGCGGAGACACAATTTTTCTTAAAGCTGTTAAGAAACTGACACATAATCCTAAATGGGCTTAAACCGCGGAACGAACTGAAAAGAATCATTAATACATACCTCTTGCTGTTATGTCCGGAAATCAAGACGGCCGCTGCGGAAGTTCCACAGCGGCCGTCCAACCAAAACATCGTGCCGTCTCTCTATCTTTAGTATGCCGTCCCGGCATCATTTATTGAGATTCCGGCATTTATTTTTTTGCCACAATAGCGTTATTGTCTTGCCGTCATGGTATCACCAGAGCGACAGACGCTGAGCCTTGGGAATGAACATCTTGTCACCCTCTTTCACGCCGAATGCGTCATACCACATGTCGATATGGGGCAGCGCACCATTGACACGCCAGCGTCCCAAAGCGTGGGGGTCGCTCTTCGTGCGGTTGCGGATTTCAGCTTCGGTGATGTTTGCGGCCCATACACCGGCGTATGCCAGGAAGAAGCGCTGTTCCGGCGTGAAGCCGTCGATGACGGGCAGCGGGGCATCCTTTGTGGCGTTCTGAAGCGCATAGTATGCCACCTGCAGACCGCCGTGGTCGGCAAGATTCTCACCGAGCGTGAACTTACCGTTGGCATTGAGGCCCGGCAGCACTTCAATAGACGAGAAGAAAGCGGCATAGGCATCGGCACGTTCCGTGAAATTGCGACCGTCGCTCTCCGTCCACCAGTCGTTCATGTTTCCATCCTTGTCGTAGTGACGGCCCTGGTCGTCAAAGCCGTGGGTCATCTCGTGGCCTATCACGACACCGATGGCACCATAGTTGAACGCATCATCGGCCGCCGGGTCGAAGAAGGGAACCTGAAGGATTCCGGCGGGGAAGCAGATTTCGTTCGTCGTCGGGTTGTAATAGGCGTTCACCGTCTGCGGATACATGTGCCACTCGTCCTTGTCAACGGGCTTGCCGGCTTTCTTGTTTACAGTCCATCTGGTCCAGAAGCGGTTACATTCGATGATATTTTCCATATAAGACTTGGCCGGATCGATGTTCAGAGCCGACATGTCGGTCCACTTATCGGGATAGCCAATCTTCACGTAGAAAGCGTTGAGCTTCGCCAGCGCATTCTGTTTCGTGGAGTCGCTCATCCAGTCCTGCGCCTTGATACGCTCGCCCAGTGCTACCTGCAGATTGGCCACAAGCTTCTGCATACGCTCCTTTGACGATGCGGGGAAATACTTTGCCACATATATCTTTCCCAATGCCTCGCCCATCTGGTTCTCTACCTGAGACGTGGCGCGTTTCCACAGCGGGTGCATCTCCTTTCGGCCGGACATTGTCTTGCCGAAGAAGTCGAACTGTGCGGCTGCAACCTCGTCGCTGAGATAGTTGGCTGCCGACTTTATCTGGTCCCATTCAAGATAATCGCGGTATTCATCGGGAGTCAGAGAAGCTATCAGCCGGTCTGCGCCGTCCATGAATTCTGTCTGTCCGACAACCACTTCTTTCATGTGTTCGGGCTTCAGTCCGGATGCGCCCATGAGCTCGACGAGACGCGAGTGGGGGTATCTGGCGTTGAAGTCGGCAAGCGTCATCTTGGTGTAGTTGGCCTCCGGGTCACGCAGTTCGGACATGGACTTTGACACCTTGGCCAGTTCAGTCTCGATCTTCATGATGTTCTGCATCTTCGCCGTGGCCTTCTTCTCGTTGAATCCGAAGAGACGGAACATGCGTACGAGGTGCTTCTTGTAAGCCTCACGTATCTCCGTTGTTGCCGAATCCGTGTCCAGATAATATTCCTTCTGTCTCAATGTGATGCCGCTCTGCACGACATTGAGGATATTCCAGCCGGCGTTCTTCTCGTCCGCACCGATATATGTGCCGTAGAACTCATCGTTTCCGTATGCGGCGAGTTCCTTCTGGATTGCGAAAAGGGCCTCGATTGTCTTCGCCTTCTCCATCCGTCCGATGAGGGGCATGAGCGGCTTGACACCTTCTTTGTTGCGGCGCACGGAGTCTGTGGCCAGCTTGTAAAGGTCGCTCAGCTTCTTTTCGGTCGAACCCGGGGCGTAAGTGCCGCTCTGGAGGTCGCTGAGAATGGAGTTGATGCGCTTGTCGTTGTCTTCGCCAAGCTGGTCGAAGCTGCCATAGCGCGAGTATGCCGCGGGCAGCGGATGGTTCTTCATCCATCCTCCACAGGCGAAATCATAGAAGTCCGTCACCGGATTGACACTACGGTCGAGGTTGGCCGGGTCTATGCCCGACCGGAGCTGTTCCTGAGCGGCAGACGTCATAACCATTGACGCCATTGCCACGATAGGAAAAAATCGTTTCATCTTCATGCTATATGTATATTGATTAGTTGTTTCGTGATTTTATGCCTTTTTCTTCAGATGTTTCCGATATCACGGACACCGCTCATTCCATCAGCGCCTCCAGTTCCTCCGAGAGCTTCTCCCACTTCTCCACCTCGGCGTCAAGAGCCTTTTTCGTGGATGTATATTCTGTGATAAGCTCCATGTTCGACGCGTTCTCCGGTTCACAGAGAATGGCGTCAAGCTCCTTCAGGCGCTTCTCCATACGCTCAATGGCTTTCTCAGAGTCAGCCACAGCCTTCTCCGCCTTGCGCACGCGCTTCTGCTGCTCCTTGTGCTCGGCGTAGCTCTGCTTCGTAGCGGCAGGACGCGGTTCCTCACGCTTCGGTTCCGGGACGGGCTGCTGACGGCCGCCAAGCTGGTTGAGCGACTCGATGTTGCGGCCACGCAGGAAGTCGTAGATGCCGCCGATATGCTCGCGCACCTGTCCTCCGCCGAACTCATAAACCTTCGTGACGAGACCGTCGAGGAACTCGCGGTCGTGGCTAACGACAATTGCCGTACCGTCGAAGGCGCGTATGGCCTCCTTCAGAACGTCCTTCGACTGCATGTCAAGGTGGTTGGTTGGCTCGTCGAGGATGAGCAGATTGACCGGTTCGAGCAGCAGACGGATCATCGCCAGACGGCTGCGCTCGCCGCCGCTGAGCACCTTGACCTTCTTGTCGGAAGCCTCGCCGCCGAACATGAACGCTCCGAGAATATCATTGATGCGCAAGCGTATCTCACCTTTGGCGACATTGTCTATGGTCTCGAAGACTGTAAGATTCTCGTCGAGCATCTGCGCCTGGTTCTGCGCGAAATAGCCTATCTGTATGTTATGGCCTATCTTGAGCATGCCGGTATATGGTATCTCGCTCATGATACACTTCACGAGAGTCGATTTTCCCTCGCCGTTCTTTCCCACGAAAGCCACTTTCTCACCGCGCTTGATGGTGAGCGTGACGTGCTCGAAGACTGTGTGGGCGCCATAGTCCTTGCACACTTCGTCACAAATCACGGGATAGTCGCCGCTGCGCAGGCATGGCGGGAACTTCAGACGCAGAGCCGACGTGTCCACCTCGTCTATTTCGATAGGCACGATTTTCTCCAGCTGCTTGATGCGGCTCTGCACCTGAACGGCCTTCGTCGGCTTGTAGCGGAACTTCTCTATGAAGTCTTTCATGTCCGCAATCTCCTTCTGCTGGTTCTCGTATGCGCGGAGCTGCTGCTCGCGGCGTTCCTGACGCAGGACTACATATTCGTCATATTTCACGCGGTAGTCGACAATGCGGCTACAGGAAATCTCCAGCGTCCGGTTGGTCACATTATTTATAAAGGCACGGTCATGGCTAACGAGCACCACCGCTCCCGATGACTGGGCGAGAAACTGCTCCAGCCACTGGATGCTCTCGATGTCAAGGTGGTTGGTCGGCTCGTCAAGCAGCAGCACGTCAGGGCGCTGAAGGAGAATCTTGGCCAGCTCGATGCGCATTCGCCATCCGCCGCTGAACTCGCTCGTGGGACGCTCCAGGTCCGTCCGGAGAAAACCCAGACCGCACAGCGTGCGTTCTATTTCCGCCTCATAGCTCTCGGCTCCCATCATCATATACCGTTCGTGCTCCTGCGTGAAACGCTGGACAAGCTCCATATATTCCTCGCTCTCATAGTCGGTGCGCTCGGCCAGCTGACGCTCCATTTCGTCGATGCGCTCCTTGAGACGGGTGTTACCGGCAAACGCCTTGCGCGTCTCTTCACGCACGGTGGTGTCGTCCTGCAGGCGCATGACCTGCGGAAGATAGCCTATCGTGGTGTCGTTTGGCACGGCAACCACGCCGGCCGTCGGCTTCTGCATGCCGCAGAGAATCTTGAGCATGGTCGACTTGCCCGCTCCGTTCTTGCCCACGAGGGCTATGCGGTCACGCTGGTTTATGACGAAACTGACGTCGCTGAACAAAGGCTTTATCCCGAATTCGACTTTGAGTCCTTCTACTGAAATCATCTATAATGTAATCAAATAGTATGTATGAACATGCAAAATTACTCCATTTTTTCGAGTAAAGCGAATTAATGGCGGACAAAATGGCGGAAGAAAGTAGAAAAACATTACAAACGGTAAAAAAGAAAGCCTCACGGCTTCGGAAAAGCCACATAAAGATTAGCAGAAACAACAGAACTGCCGATATCGAATCTTAAAGAAACGACATCGGCAATTCTGTTATGAGAAAGGCCATCCGGAAAATGCGGTCCGGACGGACTGTAGGGTCAGACAGCCTGCCTATATTGGGTCGGGGTCTTGCCCGTATGGGTCTTGAAGAAGCGGACGAAATGCTGGGAATATTCAAATCCGAGGCGCTGGCCTACCTGCGTGACGGTGAGCGACTCGTCATTGAGCAGCAGCTTTGCGGCCGCGAGAAGGTGGCCGGAAATGAAGTCCTTGGCCGTACGGCCGGTTTCCACTCTCACCAGTTCGCCGAAATAGCCGTTGGAAAGACAGCACTTGTCGGCGAAATAGGCTACCTTGGGCAGGCCCTCGCGCCAGGCTTTTGTGGCGATATAGTCCTTCAGCAGCGCCTCGAACTTCTTCACGACAGTGTGGTTTATCTCCTCACGAGTCACGAACTGACGGTCGTAGAAACGCATGCAATAGTTCAGAAGCAGCTCAATGTTCGACACAATCAGATCGCGGCTGTGCTTGTCGATGGAATGGTGAAGCTCCTGACTGATCATATCGAGCACACCACGGAATATCTCTATCTCGCCCGTCGAGAGGTGGAGAGCCTCATTGCTCGTATATGAGAAGAACTCATAGCGTGAGATGTTCTTGCCCAAAGAGGTGCGGGCGAGAAGGTCGGGATGGAAGACTATGGCCGTCCACTTTGGATATTCAACTCCCGGCACAGGCTCAACGTGAATCGCCTTCCCTGGAGAGAATGACGTAACGGTCATCTCGTCGAAGTCGTATTTCGTACGGCCGTAGGACAGCTTACACCCCTTGTTCTCTTTAAGAAAAAGAGCGTAGAGGCCATAGTGGTTTATGCACTCCTCCACCTTGTACTGTTTGTCATAGCGGACAACGCTCACCAGAGGATGAAGAGTCTCAAAGCCATAGTAATCGTTGAACTGCTGTACGGTATTGAAATATATCTGTTTCATATTCATTGATGTTACGATGGTGTTAAAGAAGCTATTATTTACCTGAATTGCAGGGACATTGCTTTACGGTGTCTGTGTTTATTGAATATCGATTAATTGAATCAACAGACCAAAACACTCCCTGATATTTCCCGGTTTTGCAACCCTCTCATTGTTATAACGTCACGGCCGCCGGATTATTGTTGCGGCAGACTATCGTATGCCGCGTCGTCCACCGGTTCGAGCCATTCGTTGCGCTCCTCGCCCGACGTACGGACGTGGGTGGCAAGATGCTGGAACCAGGAATCGCGCTGCGCGCCGTGCCAGTGTTTCACACCCTCGGGAATGTCGACAACGTCACCGCCCTTCAGGGCTATTGCCGGCTTGCCCCACTCCTGATACCATCCTTTGCCGCTGACACAGATGAGCACCTGACGGGCACCGTGATGGACATGCCAGTTGTTGCGGCATCCCGGCTCAAAGGTCACGTTCGATAGCGGGAGCACAGTCTTGTCGCCGTCTGCCGTCAGATTGACGGGGCTGATGGGATTGAGATAGCTGTTGCCGATGAAATACTGTGCATAGCCTGTGTTGGGCTGTCCTTTCGCAAAATCGTTCGTCTGCGTCAAACCTTCTGCGTCAAGCCAGGTGCAAAGTTCGTCCACCTGATCCTGAGTGTTGCCCATCATAACGGCGCCCCGCTTGTGGGAAGCCAGCTGGCTGTCAACGCCCTTCAGGCCCGAAAGGGCCGCAACGGTGACGATTTCGCGGTCCGACGGCGACAGCTGGTCACCGGCAAAGATGTCTCCGAAGAGATGGCTTTTGAGGTAATAGTCGTCCTGCGGACAGAACTCGAAATTGAAAGGACGGCCGCCGGAGAGCTTCGTCTGGACTTCCGTGCCGCGCTTCAAGGCCTCCGCGGCGTTGTCCCACAGAGCCGGGCGGGTCCACGGCCGGCCGTCGGCGTCGCTGATGCCTTTCGCCTTACGGTCGTCAAGAACGGTTTTCAGCCGGTTCAACGCATTGAGCGAGCGGGGAAAGCCCGTGTAGGCATACAGTTGCGAGAAAGCCTCTTTCAGCTCGTTCACAGTCACACCGTTGTCAAGAGCGCGGCGTATGGCGCTGTCAAGCCGCGTCATGTCTCCCTGCGCCTCAAGACAGGCGCACTCCGCCAACGAAAGCTGGCGTTGTGTCAATGTTCTTGTCTTCATCTGTTCCATGTTTGTCTTGTTTCCACTTTGTTCCAGGCAGTCTGCCGTCTGAGCCGCGGCGGTCATTGCGCAAACGGCCGCCACGGCAACAAATACGGTCAATCTTTTCATCACTCTGACATCAATCGGGTTATATCCTCAACAATCATGCTGTCCACCAGCCTGTTGGCGGCAAGATATTCCGGAACCGAATAGCGGTCCACGAACTCCTTCCGGGCGCCGTAGCAGAGCGTGCGGACACGGGACGGACCGTAGTGGCGGGCCACCTTCTCGCCGAAACCGCCGGAAAGCGCACCGTCTTCGAGCGTCACGACAACGCTGTGGTCGGCGGCAAGACTGTCAAGCAACTCCACGTCAAGACCGGAGATATATCGCGGATTGACGAGCGTAGCGTCGACGCCCTGTGCTTTCAGCATCCGGCTGACGCTCTCGCCGAGCCGGAAGAAACCGCCAAGTGCGAGAATGGCGACATCCTTTCCGCGTTCCACCACCTCATAACGGTTCAGACAGGAATAGTCCGTGGCAACGGGACGGGTGGCGGAAACCGTCGCGCCCACCGGCACACGGATGGCCACGGGGTGGTCCTTGTAGCCGATGCTCCAGTCGAGCATGGCGAGATATTCCTCACGGCTGGTCGGTGCGAGATATACGAGATTGGGGATGTTGCACAGCAGCGGGATGTCGAAATGACACAGATGGGTGACATCGGTCATCGTGGAGAGCGAGCCCCACAACACGAGTATCGTTGCCGGATTATCGTTGATGCAGAGGTCCTGTGACAGCTGGTCGTAGGCACGCTGGATGAATGAGCTGCAAACACCGAACACGGGCTTGCCTCCGGCCTTCGCTATGCCCGAGGCAAGGGCCACGGCGTGCTCCTCGGCAATGCCCACGTCGACAAACTGGCTGCCGGCCTCGCGACGCCGTTCTGGCGTCCAGTTCCAGATTCCGGGTGTTCCGGCCGTAATGGCACAGAGGCTTCGGTCCTGCTTCATCAGCTCGAGAAGACGGGTTGCGGTAAGTTCGTCGTATGTCTCGCCGGCGAAAGTGTTCTTCAGTTCACCGGTGGCGATGTCGAAAGGTGCGCTCCAGTGCCAGCGTTCCTTGTCCTTCTCGGCCGGCTCATAGCCCTTGCCCTTCAGCGTGTTGATATGAACGACGATGGGATGGTCGATGTCCTTCACCGCCCGGAAAGCCTCGATGAGCGAAGCAATGTCGTTGCCGCGGTCCACGTAGATATAGTCGAGACCCATCGAACGGAAGAGATTGTTGGAGCACTTGCCGCCGGACTGACGCAACTCCTGAAGGTTCTGATAGAGTCCGCCGTGGTTCTCGGCTATCGACATCTGGTTGTCGTTGACCACGACAATGAAATTCGTACCCAGCTCAGCAGCCCAGTCGAGACCCTCCAGAGCCTCGCCGCCGCTCAGCGAACCGTCTCCTATGACGGCGATGACGTTGCCTCGGCCGTCGGTGAGGTCACGCCCCTTGGCAAGTCCGCCGGCGAGGCTGACCGACGTCGACGTGTGGCCGATGACAAAATGGTCATGCTCGCTCTCCGAAGGCTCCGAATAGCCCGTCACGTCGTCATAATGCCCGGCCGCCAGAAACGCTTCGGCACGTCCCGTGAGCATTTTGTGGGCGTAGCTCTGGTGGGACACGTCGAAAACTATCTTGTCCTCAGGCGAGTTGAACACATGGTGCATGGCTATCGTGGCCTCAACCATTCCGAGGTTGGGACCGCAGTGACCGCCGTGGCGGCTCAGTTTCTCGATGAGCAGTGTGCGTATCTCCACGGCCAGCTCCGTCATCTGGTCCAATGTCAGCTGCTTGACATCGGCGGGCGATTTGATGTTCTTAATTATCATGATGGCTTATGTTTTTGTTATATATGTTATTGTATAATTGCCTCGGAATATCTTCCTAATATGCCGGAAAACGGTATGTGAAATGATTCCGGATGCAAAATTACTGTTTAACGACGAATAATCCGATACCCGGATTTTGGCAATAACTACCCGTTTTCAAGTTTTCCACTATCCGTCGTCCGCCACTACCCCACTCCCCCGGCCGGAACACGGCCGATACGGCTCAAACCATGTAACGATAATATCACGGATTTTAACACTTGAAAAATCTCAAACCAGAACGAAGAGAATCCGAAATCCTGACATTCCGTCACTGTCATCCATCCGTTTTTTCACCGCCGCTGACCAAGGAGGGCCTCCCGGCTCTGCAACGGGGCCGCTTTCGCATGACAACGGTAGCCCCGTCATCTTCCAACGGTGGCCCCGTTGCAATGCCGTAAGGGCCTTACGGCAGAATAAAAACGAACAAAAAGTTGCACACTTTTCATATTTTCGCCACAACCCCCTGAGGCCCAACAAATAAGAGATGCACGCCCAAAACTCACGAATTTGCGGCCAAATGATTTTAATTTCTGAAAAACGCAGGGATTTGAGAGCATTTGTCCGCTTTATTCCGAGTTTTTAACAGTTTATTTTCAACGCAAAGACGCAGAGGCGCGTTGGAAAAAAGCAATCCCCCAAATTGCCACTTCCACATATCAAATACGCCACAAGCCGCTACAGATTCGACATCCAAGCGAAAAAATGATGTTAAAGAGTTAAAAAGAATAC
>CAMWVS010000051.1 GCA_947177775.1 uncultured Prevotella sp. | reverse complement strand
TGTGGAGTGCAGAGGTATGATTACTCTCAGAGTTTGAATAAGGAGCAGAGTGAAAAGTGTAATAATGCCTCTGCATTCCAGCCTCAGATCTCTGAGCTAAAGAGTAATCATACCTCTGCACTCCACACTCTGAACTCTGAACTATTTCACTCTGAGCTAAAGAGTAATCATACCTCTGCACTCTACACTCTGAACTCTGAACTATTTCACTCTGAGCTAAAGAGTAATCACACCTCTTCACTCATCACTCAGACCTCTGAACTCAAACCTCACACCTCTGCACTAAAAAAGCCTTTGGGGCTTTTCAAGGAGTACTATCGCGACGAGGAACTGACGCGCCGCGTGTGGCACGACGGAATGTACCACACGGGCGATGTGGCGTGGCGCGACGAGGACGGGTATTACTGGTTTGTGGGCCGCATCGACGACGTCATCAAGAGCAGCGGCTACCGTATAGGGCCGTTTGAGGTCGAAAGCGCGCTGATGACCCACCCGGCTGTCGTGGAATGTGCCATCACGGGCGTGCCCGATGACATACGCGGCATGGTTGTCAAGGCCACCGTCGTGCTCCATGCTGACTGGAAAGACCGCGCCGGCGACAACCTCGTCAAGGAATTGCAGCAGCACGTCAAGCGCGAGACCGCACCATATAAGTATCCGCGTATCATTGAGTTCGTCGACGAACTGCCCAAGACTATCAGCGGAAAGATACGCCGCGTGGAGATTAGAGAAAAGGACAAGAAATAATTTCTGATTCCTAATTCAAAATTCAGAAATGAGAATAGTTATAAAAGTGGGCAGCAACGTGCTGACCCGTGACGATGGAAAGCTCGACATAACGCGCATGTCGGCCATAGTGGATCAGGTGGCGTGGCTGCGCGGCGAGGGTCACGAGGTGATACTCGTGTCGAGCGGAGCCGTGGCCAGCGGTCGCGGAGAACTGAAGATTGACGGCCGGCGTCTCGACAGCGTGGCCCAGCGGCAGCTGTTCTCCGCGCTGGGACAGGCCAAGTTGATAAATCTCTACTACGACCTGTTCCGCGAATACCGCATACACGTCGGTCAGGTGCTCACCATGAAGGAGAGCTTTGCCACGCGCCGCGAATATCTCAACCAACGCGCCTGTATGGCTGTGATGCTTGACAACGGTGTCATACCCATCGTTAACGAGAATGATACCGTCAGCGTGACCGAACTGATGTTCACCGACAACGACGAGCTGTCCGGCCTGATAGCTTCGATGATGGACGCCGACGTGCTCGTCATCCTGAGCAACATCGACGGCATTTTCAACGGCCCGCCCGCCGATCCGGCGTCGCGTGTCATACCGCGTGTGGAGCCGGACCACGACCTCAGCGACTACATACAGCAGGAGAAGAGCGGGTTCGGACGCGGCGGAATGACGTCGAAGTGTGCCGTGGCGCGCCGTGTTGCCGACGAGGGAATACGCGTCGTGATAGCCAACGGAAAGCGTGACAGCATACTCGTTGACCTCGTTAAGTCGCCCGCCACGACGCTGCACACCGAGTTCGTTCCCCGTCCCGCCGAAACATCGCCTGTGAAGAAATGGATTGCCCACAGCGGCAGCTTCGCCAAAGGCATGGTCCGCATCAACGCCCGCGCCGCCGAAGCTCTGTGCTCCGACCGTGCCGTGAGCCTGCTGATGGTCGGTGTGACGGCCGTCGACGGCGATTTTGAGGAGGGCGACATCATCTCGATAACCGATGACGGCGGCAACAGCATCGGCGTAGGACGCAGCAACTATGCCTCCGCTGAAGCCCGCACGCTCATCGGCCGCCACGACGTGCGCCCGATTGTTCATTATGACTATCTCTATATGGAGCAGTAATTGTCTTGACTTGACTGCAAACGCTTGGCAGAAAGGAAATAAAGCGCTGTTTTTGCAGAAATATAAATATACGCGTATAACAACCAATCATGACAGAAACATTCATAAAGGCAAAGGAAGCCGGGCGCAGGCTCGCGCTTATGACGGACGACGAACGCGGTGAAGTGCTGCGGAGCGTGGCTGACGCGATAGTGGAAAACAAGGAGACGCTGCTCCGGGCCAACGCCGGAGATCTGGCGAAGATGGAGCGGAGCAATCCGCTTTACGACCGTCTGATGCTCACGGAGGACCGCCTGGAGGCCATTGCGGCCGACATGAGGGCTGTGGCAGGGCTGCCGTCGCCGCTCGGCCGTACGCAGATGGAGCGCACGCTGGAAAACGGTTTGATGCTGAAGAAGGTGAGCGTGCCGTTCGGCGTGATAGGAATGATATATGAGGCGCGGCCGAATGTCACGTTCGATGTCTTCGCGTTGTGCTTCAAGAGCGGCAACGCCTGTGTCCTGAAAGGTGGCCGTGACGCCGACGAATCGAATCGTGCCGGTGTCGAAGTGATACACAAAGTGCTCTGCCGCTATGGTGTGGACACTGCGGCCGTGACGCTGCTGCCAGCCACGCATGAGGCAACGGCGGCGTTGCTGTCGGCCGTCGGCTATGTCGACCTGTGTATCCCGCGCGGCGGCCGTCGGCTGATTGATTTCGTGAGAGATACGGCCCGCGTGCCGGTGATAGAGACCGGTGCCGGTGTGGTGAGCACATACTTCGATGAGGCCGGCGATACGGAGAAGGGAAGCCGTATAATCTGTAACGCCAAGACGCGGCGCGTGAGTGTCTGCAATGCCCTCGACTGCCTCATTGTCCACCGCAACCGGCTGGCCGACCTGCCGCAGCTTTGTGCTCCTTTGGCCGGGAAGAACGTCACGATATATGCCGACGAGGCGGCCCGCGAGGCTCTGTGCGGTGCTTATCCCGCGGAACTGTTGCTCCCGGCCACGGAGGAGAGCTACGGCACGGAGTTCATGGACTATAAGATGGCCATCCGCACGGTCGGTTCGTTGGATGCCGCCATCGCCCATATCAACCGATACGGTTCCGGTCACAGCGAGAGCATCGTGACCGAAGACGTCGCTGCCGCCCGCCGTTTTCAGGCCCAGGTGGACGCCGCCTGCGTTTATGTAAATGCTCCGACGAGCTTCACCGACGGCGCGCAGTTCGGACTGGGTGCCGAAATCGGCATCAGCACGCAGAAACTCGGGCCGCGCGGCCCGATGGGACTCGAAGAGATAACGACCTACAAATGGCTCATCGAGGGCGACGGCCAGGTGAGAGCATAGTTTCCGTATAGGCCGCAACAAGACATGAAAAGGCCGCAAAGGCGCAAGGAACATTACCCTATATAAGGATTGTTCTTTGCGCCTTTGCGGCTAATGTGTTTCAGAGCAGGGCTGGTTCTGTTCATCTGCAAATTTCGGCGGCTGAAAATCCGTTCCCGTGGGGTTTTGAGCCGGTTTTGAGGCTGTTGTGACGTGAAATGTTTTGATAATCGGGAATAAATATCTAACTTTGCGTCACTTAGCGACAATCATCAGAAATCCTGAGAATATATGAACGTAAAAATAGAAGAATCGTGGCGGCAGCATATCGGTGCCGAGTTTGAGAAGCCGTATTTCAAGGAACTCACTGATTTTGTGCGTGATGAATACAGGCGCGGCACGTGTTATCCGCCGGCAGCGCTGGTTTTCAACGCCTTCAATCTTTGTCCTTTCGACCGCGTAAAGGTAGTCATCATCGGTCAGGACCCCTATCATGAGCCGGGACAGGCTCACGGCCTGTGCTTCTCAGTATGTGACGGTGTTCAGCCGCCGCCCTCGCTGGTCAATATCTTCCGCGAAATCAAGGATGACATCGGCACGCCCGTGCCAACGTCGGGCAATCTGACGCGCTGGGCTGAGCAGGGCGTGCTTCTGCTCAACGCCACACTGACCGTAAGGGCGCATCAGGCCGCAAGCCACCAGCGCCACGGATGGGAGGAATTCACCGATGCAGCCATACGTGCCCTGTCGGCCGGCCGCGACCACCTGGTGTTCATTCTCTGGGGCGGGTATGCCCGCAGCAAGGCGTCGCTGATTGATTCCAGCCGCCATCTCGTGCTCCAGTCCGTCCATCCCTCACCGCTGTCGGCAAACCGCGGAGGATGGTTCGGAAACCACCATTTCTCGCAGACAAACATATATCTCCGCAATAACGGCATGGAGCCGATAGTGTGGTAGTATGCAGTCTGCCAATCACACAATAGCTTTTATTTTATGAACAAAGACATGCTTTCGATAATCGAAGTGGGCGGAGTTCTTGTTTCCGCCGACATACTGACAGAATGTTTCTGCTGTGACCTTGACGCCTGCCATGGCGAATGTTGTGTTGAGGGCGATGCCGGCGCGCCTGTTACTCTCGACGAGGTGGCCGCCATAGAGGATGCGCTCGACACCGTTTGGCCCGAGCTGACGGCTCAGGCACAGGCCGTAATCGACCGTCAGGGCGTTGCCTATACCGACGTGGAGGGCGCGCTGGTGACCAGCATTGTGAACGGCCGCGACTGCGTCTTTACGTGTCACGAGGGCGGTTGCTGCCTGTGTGCCCTTGAAAGAGTGTGGCGCGACGGCCGCACACGCTTTCCGAAACCAATCAGCTGCGCGCTCTATCCGATTCGGGAAGTGGCGATGAGCAACGGAACCGTCGGTCTCAACTATCACCGTTGGGACGTCTGCCGCGCCGCCGTGGCCCGCGGCCGCGAGCTTTCGCTGCCCGTCTACCGATTTCTGGAAGGCCCGCTCGTGCGCCGCTTCGGGCAGGAGTGGTATGACGAACTGACGAATGTGGCCGACGAGCTGAAGCGCCAAGGATATATTTAAGGCTCATCCGGCATTTGGAGTGATATGTGCTTATCCGAGCTAAATGTGCAGCCGCATGGTCCACCCCAGGGGTAGGGACATGCGGCTGCATCATTCCGAATCATTCCGAATGCCAGAAGAACCATATTTAAAGGTGCATGGAGTGAAGCGCACTCAAGGACATATCGCAAAATAAAATGAGATGGTGTTGCTGAACTGTATCATTTGCCTGATATGTAGGGACATCTCTTTGCGATGTTCGTTGAATATCAGCTGATTACGTCAACATGTCAAAGGCATGTCCCTACGATTTCGCGGTTCAGCAACGCCCTCACGGCTCTTTCATTTAACCTGAGATGTTTTTTGCTATTTGTATTACATGGCTCATGTAACACTGTTACACGGCTTATGTAACAACGTTACACGGCCCATGTAACACTGTTACACGGCCCATGTAACAACGTTACGTGAGCCGTGTAACGGAATCAATCGGCAATATTTGTGTAGCGTCAGTGCGCTTCGAGCCAGTTGGCACCCCATCCGCAGTCCGCCGTGAGCGGAACCTGCATGGGGAACGCGCCCTCCATCTCCTCCATGACAATGCGCTCGACGCGTTCCTTCTCTTCCGGCAGGACGGAGAAGTTGAGTTCGTCGTGCACCTGAAGAATCATCTTGCTCTTTATGTTTTCCTCGCGGAAGCGGCGGGCAATGCGTATCATGGCCACCTTGATGATGTCGGCGGCCGTTCCCTGTATCGGCGCGTTGATGGCGTTGCGCTCGGCAAAGCCGCGCACGGTGGCGTTGCGTGAGTTTATGTCCGGAAGATAGCGGCGGCGTCCGAAGAGCGTCTCCACGTAGCCGTGGCTGCGGGCCGTCTCCTTTGCCTGCTCCATGTACTGATGGACGGCGGGGAACGACTCGAAATAGCCGTCGATGAGCCGTCGTGCCTCGTCGCGGCTGATGTCCAGACGCTCGGCCAGTCCGAAGACCGTTATGCCGTAGATGATGCCGAAATTGGCCCGCTTGGCTTTTGTGCGTTGGTCGCGGGTGACGCTGTCGAGCGCCTCCTTATATATCTTTGCGGCCGTTGCGGCGTGGATGTCGTGACCCTCGCGGAAGGCTTCAACCATGTTTTCGTCGCCCGAAAGATGGGCCATCACGCGCAGTTCAATCTGACTGTAGTCTGCTGAAAAGAACAGACAACCCGGTTCCGGTATGAATGCCTTGCGTATTTCCTTGCCGTCCTCGCCGCGCACGGGGATGTTCTGGAGATTGGGGTCGCTCGAAGAGAGGCGTCCGGTGGCCGTCACGGTCTGATTGAACGACGTGTGGATGTGGCCCGTGCGCGGGTTGATGAGTTTCGGAAGAGCGTCTATGTAGGTGCCGAGAAGCTTCTTCAAACCTCTGTGTTCCAATATGTCAGCGACAATCGGGTGCTTGCTTTTCAGCGTCTGGAGCACCTCTTCGCTCGTCACAAACTGGCCGGTCTTGGTCTTCTTTGGCTTCTCCACAATCTTCATCTTGCTGAACAGTATGTCGCCCACCTGACGGGGAGAGGCTATGTTGAATGTCTCGCCAGCCCGGTCGTATATCCGCTGTTCAATCTCCTTCATTCGTGCTGTCAGAACATTTGACGTTTCGGTGAGCGCATCGGTGTCTATTCTCACGCCTTCCAGTTCCATTTCGGCCAGCACTGGCATGAGCGGCATCTCTATCTCGCGGAACAGCCGGTCGGCGCCGAGCCGCGTCAGTTCCGGTTCGAGCTTGTTTTTGAGTTGCAAAGTGATGTCGGCGTCTTCGGCGGCATATTCGTAGACCGCGCCCGGCGGGAGGTCGCGCATCGACTTCTGCCCTTTGCCTTTCGGACCGATGAGCTGGTCGATGTGGATGGTCTGATAGTTGAGATAGGTCTCCGCCATGTAGTCCATGTTGTGGCGGAGTTCCGGCTGTATGAGATAGTGGGCAATCATGGTGTCGAACATCTCGCCCGCCAGCCGGACGCCGTAACGCCTCAGAACTTTCAGGTCGTACTTGAGATTCTGTCCGACCTTGATGATTTTTGGGTTTTCGTATAGAGGTTTAAATATATTAACAATTCTTTGGGCTTCTTCACGTTCTGCCGGAACGGGGACGTAAAACGCCTCTTTTTCCTTCACGGCGAAGCTCAAACCGACGAGTTCGGCCTCGATTGCGTCCGTTGATGTTGTCTCCGTGTCCAGACTGAGAATTTCATTTGTCATGAAATAATCACAAATTCTGAGCATTTCCGCCTCAGTATCAATGAGTTGATAGTCGTGAGCGGTCGTTGAAATGGTCTCAAAACTTGAAAATTCTGCGTCGCCTGCCCCGTCGGGCGTAAATTCTGCAAAAAAATCGAGTTGTCCGTTATCTGTTTTTTGTTTATTTTCAGGTTTTTTAAGAACCTTGTTTGCGAGGCTCTTAAATTCCAGTTCTTCGAAGATTTGGGTCAGCCGCGCCTCGTCCGGCTCAGCGATGCGGAGCGCGTCGAGGTCGAGCGCGATCGGGACGTCGGTCTTGATGGTGGCGAGGAACTTCGAGAACTCAATCTGCCGGCGGTTGTCCTCCACTTTTTTCTTGATGGCGCCCTTGAGCCGGTCGGTCGAGGCGAGCAGACCGTCAATGCTTCCGAATTCGGTGATGAGCTTGATGGCGGTCTTCTCTCCGACACCCGGACAGCCCGGGATGTTGTCCGACGAGTCGCCCATGAGGCCGAGCATGTCGATCACGCGGAGTGGGGTGGAGATGCCATACTTCTCGCAGACCTCTTTCTCTCCGAGAATTTCATATCCCGCATCGCCGTATCTCGGCCTGTACATGAATACATTCGACCGGACAAGCTGGCCGTAGTCTTTGTCGGGAGTGAGCATATAAGTGGCCACTCCGGCCTCGCCCGCCTTGGTGGCGAGTGTTCCGATAACGTCGTCGGCCTCATATCCGGCCACTTCGAGGATAGGAATCCGGAAGGCCTGAAGTATGTCTTTTATAATAGGTACGGACTTTCTGATGTCTTCGGGGCACTCTTCGCGTTGGGCCTTGTATTCCGGGTAGGCTTCATGCCGGAAGGTGGGGCCGGAAGGGTCGAAGGCCACTCCGATGTGGGTGGGTTTTTCCTTGGTCATCACCTCGTTGAGCGTGTTGACAAATCCCATTACGGCCGAGGTGTTGAGCCCTTTCGAGTTTATCCTCGGATTTTTGATGAACGCATAGTACGAGCGGTATATCAGCGCATAGGCGTCTATGAGGAACAGTTTATCCATAATTCTATTTAAATTTAAGCGTAAAATTACGAAAAAGTAATCATTATCCCAATAAAAATCAGTATTTTTGCCACAAATTTGATTCGATGGACTATTTATCACGGATTAAGAAACCGATAGAAAGCGATTTGGACGATTTCAACGGGATGTTTGACGACGCGATGTCCCATCCCGATGGCTTGCTCTCGCAGGCATTGGCGCATATCCGCCGCCGTGCGGGCAAGCGCATGCGTCCCATGCTCATCATGCTTATGGCCCGGAATTACGGCCGTGTGACCGCAGTGACGCAGAACGCGGCGCTGGGTCTGGAGTTGCTCCACACGGCGAGCCTTGTTCACGACGACGTGGTGGACGAGAGCGGCGAGAGGCGGGGGCAGGCGTCGGTCAACGCGACTTACAACAATCAAGTGGCGGTGCTCGTCGGCGACTATCTTCTTTCGACGGCGCTGCTCCGCGTGGCTTGTACACAGAACCTTACAATCGTGGAATATCTCTCCGAACTGGGGCGCACATTGGCCAGTGGCGAGATTCTCCAGCTGTCCAACATACAGAATCAAGAGATATCGGAAGACGTTTATTATCAGGTGATTAAGCAGAAAACGGCCGCCCTGTTCGAGGCCTGCTGCGCCATGGGGGCGCTCTCGGCCGGCGCCGGTGACGGCGAGATTGAGGCGGCAAAGGCTTTCGGCCGCAATCTCGGAATAATCTTCCAGATTCGCGACGATATCTTCGACTATTATGATTCGGCCGAGATAGGCAAACCCACAGGCAACGATATGGCGGAAGGCAAGCTGACGCTGCCTGTCATCCATGCCGTCAACAGCTCTTCCGATCAGGCCATCCGCGAGCTGGCCAGGAAGGTGAAGAACCGCACGGTGACGCCCGATGAAATCGCCGTTTTGGTGGATTATACCAAGGCTAACGGCGGCATTGAATATGCCGAGCGCCGCATGAACGACTTCCGTCGCGAGGCCCAGGCTTTCATCGACGGTCATGTGGCGGACGGAGGCATACGCGATGCGCTCAGCGCATATCTGGAGTATGTGATTGAGAGGAAGAAATGATGGCGGGCCCCCTCCCGCCTCCCCCAAGGGGGAGGTGAGTGGATGAGACAGGGGGGATATGAAAAGACAATTAGTTTATAATTTGAACACAGAGACACGGAGACACAGAGGATATATTACTCTGTGTCTCCGTGTCTCTGTGTTCAAAAAACTTATTATAAAGTAATAATGAATACTTGTTTATTATGTATTCCTGTGTTTCCCGTTACATTATTCTGTTCCCTTCATCCGCTTCTCCTCCCCCCTTGGAGGAGGTTGGGAGGGGGCCGGAATTTGGCGGGAGAACCCCGTTTCTCAGAAGAACTTCGTTTCCTCGCCGGTTATCTCGCTGAGGAGCATATTGGCAAGGCGGCTTGTGCCGAGGCGGAGCCATTGGTTGGTGAGCCACTTTTCGCCCAGAACCTCCTTGACGATGGTGTAGTAGATGAGGGCGTCCATGACGGAATTGATGCCTCCGGCGGGCTTGAAACCGATTTGTATACCGGTCTCATTGTAATATTCTTTGATAGCCTGACACATCACGTATGCGGCCTCGGGCGTAGCGGCGGGATCGAGCTTGCCCGTGCTCGTCTTGATATAGTCGGCGCCGGCATACATGGCTATGATTGAGGCGCGCTTGATGTTCTCGGCTGTCTTCAGACATCCCGTCTCCAGAATGACTTTCAGCTTGTGGTCGCCGCAGACCTGTTTGAGTTCGCTGATTTCGTCGGCAACGCTCTCATAGTCGCCGCTGAGGAACTTGCCTACGGACATGACCATGTCTATCTCCGTAGCACCGTCCTTCAAAGCCAGTGCCGTTTCGGCCACCTTTACTTCAAGGAGAGCCTGAGAAGATGGGAAACTGCCTGAAACACAGGCAACTTCGACGCCTTCAACCTCCAGGGTCTGGCTCACTGTGTTGGCGAAACACGGATAGACGCAGATGGTAGCCACGTGGGGCAGATCGGGGTAGGCGTCGTCGAAATCGTTGACGCGCTCGGTGAAGGCCATCACGCTCTCGTCCGAGTCAGTGGTCTTCAGTGTGGTCAGCTCGATGCTGCCCATGAGGAATTTCTTCACCTCGGGTGTGTCGTTCTCGTGAACGCGCTCAGCGATGATTTTCTTTACTGCCTCGCGCACTTTTTCGTCAGAAACGTTGAGGTCATACTTGCTCAGTGCATCCTCGTAGATGCTCTTCTTCGGGCTGTGGTCATGATGGTGTCCGCAGCCGCAATTTCCTGCTTGATTGTCGCTCATAATGTCTTTCTTTTTCTTAATATTGTTTCTTTTTGTCTTTATATTCCGTCTCTTTCAGCTTCGGATTGTTCGAGTGTCTGTCCTTGTCCCGGCGTGTCTTCTTCTCTATGTTCCTGCGGAAAGCCTCGGTGAGGTCCACGCCGGTCTGGTTGGCGATGCAGAGCAGCACCCACAGAACGTCGGCCATCTCGTCTCCGAGGTCATGCTTCTCGCCATCCTTGAAGCTCTGGTCACCGTATTTCCTGGCCATAATCCGCGCCATTTCGCCCACTTCTTCGGTCAGTACGGCCATGTTTGTGAGCTCGGAGAAATAGCGTACGCCATACTCCTTTATCCACCCGTCAACGATGCGCTGGGCTTCTTTTATGCTTATGTTCTCTTCCATTTCAGTTTATTTCTTTCCACTGGTCTTTCCGCCGGTTGTCATTCCTTGTTCTTCGTGTCCATGCAGATAGTGACCGGCCCGTCGTTGAGCAGTTCCACCTTCATGTCTGCCCCGAATTCGCCTGTTCCTACGGGTCTTCCGATGGCTTCGGAAAGCTCCCGGCAGAAGCTCTCATACAGCGGAATGGCGGTCTCATGGCGTGCTGCGCGGAGCCATGAAGGGCGGTTCCCTTTCTTATATGACGCCATCAGTGTGAACTGGCTTACGACCAGAGCTTCGCCGCCGATGTCGGTTATGGGCAGGTTCATGACGCCCTCGTCGTCGTTGAAGACCCTCAGTCCGGCAACCTTGCGGACAAGCCAGCTGACATCCTCGGCGGTGTCATCCTCACAGATGCCGAGCAATATCAGAAAACCGCGGCCAATGGCTGATTTCTGACAGCCGTCGATTGTTACTGAAGCGTGGGTTACGCGTTGTATGACTATTCTCATGACTAATATGGATTGTTATCAATACAAAATTACACAAAAACTCTGAGATTATCGAAGAATTGTCTTTCTGATTTTTTTTCGGCGGCTGTTTTGTGCGGATTTATGATATGTTTTTTGTGCGGATGTGTATGGTTTATCCGATATTTGGAGTGGAACAACAGACGTTTGGCCATGAGTGCGCCGCGAAAGGATAGCGGGCGCACTCATGGTCAAACGTCTGCGATATAATTCCGGATATCAGATTGGTCTTGTGTGTTCCGGAGCCTCATAATTCACGCCCTGTGGCATGTGCTCCTTCATTCCTGTCCGTTATCCCCGTGAAAATGGCTGTAAATTAGCCCTGCTTTTGCCGCTCCCGCGATTTCTGTGAGCGTCTGGAGTGTTGCCTCGCGCACCTGTTTTACGCTCTTCAGACGCTTTAAAAGGGCGTCTTTGGTTTTTGGGCCGATGCCGCGGATGTCGTCCAGCTCGCTGTGGAGGGCGTGCTTGGAACGCTTGTCGCGGTGGAAAGTGATGGCAAATCGGTGTACTTCGTCCTGTATCTGGGTCAGCAGCCGGAACAGCTCGCTGTCCGTCTTCATGCCGACGACCACGGGCGGGAAACCATATAGCAGTTCGTTTGTCCGGTGGCGGTCGTTCTTGGCCAGACCGGCGATGGGAATCCGCAGCCCGAGCTCGTCCTCGACCACCTCGCGGACCACCTCCATCTGGCCCCGTCCGCCGTCGGTGATGATTAGGTCGGGCAGGGGTTGTTCTTCCTCCATGAGGCGCGTGTAACGGCGGCGTACGACTTCTTTCATCGACGCATAGTCGTCCGGACCGGTGACGGTCTTGATGTTGTATTTCCGGTAGTCCTTCTTGCTCGGACGCATCTTCTTGAAGACGACGCAGGCTGCCACGGCGTCGGTTCCGGAGATGTTTGAGTTGTCGAAGCACTCGATCTGATAAGGCATTTTCGGCAGTCGCAGCATGTCCTGTATCTCTTTCATCAACCGCACCGATTTCTGCTCCGGATTGAGCTTTTCGGCCTGTTTCAGCCGGTCGAAACGATACTGACGGCCGTTCATGACGGATAGATCGAGCAGCGTCTTGCGGTCGCCGCGCTGAGGAACGGTGAGTGTGACGCCCTCCAGCGGCAGATCCATATCAAAGGGTACGATGATCTCCCGAGACGTGCTACGGAAGCGCTCGCGCATCTCTACGATGCCCAGCGCGAGCAGTTCCTCGTCGGTCTCATCGAGGCGCTTGCGGTATTCAAATGTGAAAGACTGGTTGATGCTGCCCGCGGCGACGTGGATATAGTTGATAAAGGCCGTTTTTTCGTCGCTGGCAATGGAAAAAACGTCGATGTTGTTGATGACGTGGCTGACAACTTCGCTCTTCGAACAGAAGCTGTCAATGAGCATATACTTCTGTTTGACGGCTTCAGCTTCCTCAAAGCGCAGCTCTTCGGCCAGCCGCTCCATCTCGGCGCGCATGTCGCGGAGGATGCCGCGGGTGTTTCCGCGGAGTATTTCGCGGGCTTGGGCTATGCTTTTCTGATATTCCTCGTGGCTCTGACGGCCGATACAGGGGCCTCCGCAGTTCTTGATGTGATACTCCAGACAGACGTTGTAACGGCCCTCGCGGATGCCTTCCGGCGTCATGGGTTGGCGGCACGAACGCGGACGGCATAGCTTCTTGATGAGTTCCAGAATGGCCTGCATAGAACCATAATGGGAGTAGGGGCCGAAATATGTGCCCCAACGGCGATTGATTGTGCGTGTTTTGAAGATGCGCGGAAAGGGTTCGTTTGTGATGCAGATGCTGGGATAGGTCTTCCCGTCTTTAAGAAGAACGTTGTAACGGGGATTGTATTTCTTTATGAGGCTATTTTCCAGCAGCAGCGCATCTTCTTCCGTATTGACCACGGTATAGGATATGTCGTGTATCTTGCTGACGAGAACCTTCGTCTTGAAGCGGTCTACTTCGGTATGGAAGTAGGATGAAACGCGACTTTTCAGATTCTTGGCCTTTCCTACATATATAATGGTGCCCTGCTCGTCGTAATACTGATAGCTTCCGGGTTTTTCCGGAAGACTGCTGACGATGCCCTTCAGGCGGACCAGCCGTTTCTCATTTTCTTCTTTAGTCATTGTCCGTAACGCCTTTATTTAAAGCTGTTTTGATGTTTGAAGTTTCACGTGAAACTTAACTGGGTAAAGGACAAGGAATGAAGAATGGTGTCAGCCAATTCTTCATTCCTTGTCCATCGATTTTTTATACCGTTATAAGTGTACTTACTTCGGTTTCGTCTTTGAAAAGATCGCGTCCGTGAAGACCCTCGTCGGTGATTTCGATGATGAAGTTGACGTATGTCTTCTTCGGTGAGAACTTCTGGACGAGATTGTATGCTGCCTTCATCGTGCCTCCGGTTGCCAATAGATCGTCGTGAAGAAGTACGACGTCGTCTGATGTAATGGCGTCTTTGTGAATCTCGATAGTGTCGCTGCCGTATTCTTTCGTGTAGCTTTCCTGTACTGTCTCGGCTGGAAGTTTACCCGGTTTGCGGCAAAGCACGACACCGGCGCCCAGGCGGATGGCAAGGGCAGAGGCAAGAACGAAACCGCGACTCTCGATGCCGACAATCTTGGTGATGCCTTTGTCTTTGTAGAGCTCGTAGAGTTCGTCTTCCATGATGCGGAGGCATTCCGGGTTTTTGAATAGTGTTGTAACGTCGCGGAAGTTGATTCCTTTCTGTGGAAAGTCTGGAATACACCGCAGATTCTCCATTAATGTTTTGTTGTTCATACTCAGTGAGTTATTGATTTTTGTTCTATTGAATTGTTTCACGTGAAACCCGGTCCGCTCGGACGGGATGCTTTTTTGTTTTGATATGCTTTTTGTTCCTTATCTGCAATCCTGCTGTATTGCGCTTGTGGTTCTGAAATTTGCGCTTGTCTTCGCTCTTTTATCTTCCCAGCAGCACCAGCATAACATTGATGTCGCTCGGGGATATTCCTGGAATACGGCTCGCTTGTGCCAGTGTTTCCGGATTTATGCGGGCCAGCTTCTGTCGTGCTTCCGTTGATAGTTGCTGCATTGAAGCATAGTCGAACCTTCCTTTGATTCGGATGTTCTCCAGACGGTGCATCTTCTCAGCCACCATTTGCTCACGCTCGATATATCCGCTGTATTTTATGCGGATTTCTGCGGCTTCGGCAATCTCTTCCTTGCGATTCTCTGGGCGGTTGAGTGTTTCCTTTAGCGACGGTATCAGTTCGGCGAGTGTGGTCATGTTGAGCTGCGGACGGCTGATGAGATCGATCAGACGGCAACCTTCACGGAGTGGGGTGGTGCCCAGATTCTCCAACGCGCCGTTGATGTCACGCGGCTTGATGTGCGTGTTTTTGCAGAAATTGATGATTTCTTCGATTTGCAGTTTCTTTTCCATCCACCAGTCGTAACGGTCACGGCGGGCCAGTCCGAGGTTGTAGGCACGTTCCGTGAGGCGTGCGTCGGCGTCGTCCTGACGCAGTAGTATGCGATATTCGGCACGCGACGTGAACATGCGGTAGGGTTCGTCCACACCCTTCGTGACAAGATCGTCGACGAGAACGCCGATGTAGCTTTCGTCACGACGCATAACGAACGGATCACGCCCGGCGCAGAAAAGGGCTGCATTGATGCCGGCCACAAGACCTTGTCCTGCGGCTTCCTCATAGCCTGTAGTTCCGTTTACCTGTCCCGCGAAGAACAGGCCGCTGACGATTTTTGACTCGAGAGAATGTTTTAGCTGTGTAGGGTCGAAGAAATCATATTCTATCGCGTAACCAGGGCGGTAGACCTTGACGTCGCGCAACGCCGGAATCTTGCGGAGCGCGTCGATCTGGATGTCCATTGGAAGGGAAGACGAGAAACCGTTCAGATACATTTCGTTGGTTTCCTGTCCCTCCGGCTCGAGGAACAGCGGGTGCTGGTCTTTGTCCGGAAAGGTCATGAGTTTGGTCTCGATTGACGGACAATAGCGCGGACCTATACTCTGAATCTGGCCATTGTAGAGTGGGGAGTCGTTCAGACCGCTGCGGAGTGTCTCGTGGACTTCGCGGTTTGTGTAGCATGTCCAACATGGAAGCTGGCGCAGGACGCGCAGTGGAGACATAAAGCTGAACTGATGGAAATCGGTTTCGCCCTCCTGTATCTCCATGTCCTCAAAATGGACCGAGCGGCGGTCTATTCGTACCGGCGTGCCTGTCTTCATTCGGGCGGCGGTTATTCCGTGGCGCGTTATGCTATCGGTGAAATGTGGCACAGCCGGTTCGGCGATGCGTCCGCCCGCCACCATGCGCCGTCCGATATGCATAAGGCCGTTAAGGAACGTTCCTGCCGTGACCACAACGCAGCGTGCCCGCAGCTCGGCGCCCCATATCGTGCGCACTCCGACGGCGCAGCCGTTCTCTACGATGAGCTCGTCGGCCTGATCCTGCCAGATGTCAAGTCCGTCCGTCATGTCGAGTATCGAACGCCATTGCCAGATGAACTTCTCGCGGTCACACTGTGCCCGCGGGCTCCATACGGCCGGTCCCTTGCTGCGGTTGAGCATTCGGAACTGGATTGCCGTGGCATCCGTCACGCGGCCCATTTGTCCTCCCAAGGCGTCAATTTCTCTTACTATCTGTCCTTTGGCTATACCGCCCACGGCAGGATTGCAGCTCATCTGTGCAATCTTGTTCATATCCATCGTAACCAGGCATGTCCGGGCTCCCATGCCCCCTGCCGCCGCTGCAGCCTCGCACCCCGCGTGGCCGCCGCCGATGACCAATACGTCGTATTCCATTTTCATAATTCGTCGGCAAAAATACTCATAAAAAATGATTTTTGCCTTAAAAACTTTGATTTATCATTAATTTATAGTAATTTTGCGTTCTAAATATTAATAGGATACCTATTATCAAGTAGCGATACTCATTCTCAAGGAGACCTTGATGTCTCCGCAATGACTGTGACATAATTTAAGTTTAACAGTTAAATAATTTAATTTCAATCATTTATGTGGTTATTTAATTCATCTATTGGTCGAAAGGTTGTAATGTCGGTCACCGGTGTTGCGCTTATCCTGTTCTTGGCGTTTCACATGTCGATGAACTTGGTGGCGATGTTCTCTGGCGATGCCTACAACATGATCTGTGAGTTTCTTGGTGCCAACTGGTATGCCGTGGTGGCGACCCTCGGTCTCGCTGCTTTGGCTGTGGTTCACATTGTTTATGCGTTCTTGCTGACGGCGCAGAACCGCCGTGCCCGCGGAGAGTCGCGTTACGAAGTGACTGCACGTCCTGGAAAGGTTGAATGGGCTTCACAGAACATGCTCGTTCTGGGTATCATCGTTGTGCTTGGACTTGGACTTCATCTGTTCAACTTCTGGTATAACATGATGTTTGCAGAGCTGTTCCACATCGCCGACCCGCTCGGTGATCCGGCAGATGGCTACGGCTACATCCGCGAGACATTCTCTTGTCCTGTTTTTGTCGTGCTTTACATCGTGTGGCTGGTTGCCTTGTGGTTCCACCTTACCCACGGTTTCTGGAGCGCCATGCAGACTCTGGGATGGAACGGAAAGACTTGGTTCTGCCGCTGGAAAGTCATTGGCTCGGTTTATTCAACCTTGCTTGTGCTCGGATTCCTTGTAGTCGTATTGTTCTTCGCCGGCAAGTCGCTTCTCTGCAACGGCTGCTGCGCAGCATAATACAGAACTTTCATAATGCTAATACAATATTAAGAAGATAGAATATTATGGCAAAGACATTAAATTCCAGAATACCGGAAGGCCCCGTGGCCGAGAAATGGACCAACTATAAAGCTCACCAGCGACTGGTGAACCCCAAGAACAAGCTCAAGCTCGACGTCATCGTCGTAGGTACGGGTCTGGCTGGCGCTTCTGCTGCTGCCTCTCTCGGCGAGATGGGCTTCAACGTGCTCAACTTCTGCATACAGGATTCTCCCCGCCGCGCTCACTCTATCGCCGCTCAGGGAGGTATCAACGCCGCCAAGAACTATCAGAACGACGGAGACTCGGTTTATCGCTTGTTCTATGATACGGTGAAGGGTGGTGACTATCGTGCCCGTGAGGCCAACGTATATCGTCTGGCCGAGGTGTCAAACGATATCATCGACCAGTGTGTGGCTCAGGGTGTACCTTTCGCCCGTGAGTACGGCGGCATGCTCGCCAACCGCTCTTTCGGCGGCGCTCAGGTGTCACGTACGTTCTACGCAAAGGGACAGACCGGCCAGCAGCTGCTGCTCGGTGCCTACTCTTCGCTGAGCTGTCAGATCAAGGCCGGCAAGGTGAAGCTCTACGCCCGCTACGAGATGGAGGACGTGGTTATCGTTGACGGCCGTGCCCGCGGTATCATCGCCAAGAACCTCGTCACCGGTAAGCTGGAGCGTTTCAGCGCCAATGCCGTTGTAATAGCCACCGGTGGATACGGAAATACATACTTCCTCTCTACCAATGCCATGGGCTGTAACTGTTCAGCTGCTATGGCCTGCTACCGCAAGGGAGCTTACTTCGCCAATCCTTCATACGTTCAGATTCACCCGACATGTATCCCCGTTCACGGTGACAAGCAGTCCAAGCTGACGCTGATGTCTGAGTCTCTGCGTAACGACGGCCGTATCTGGGTTCCCAAGAAGCTGGAGGACGCCAAGAAACTGCAGGCAGGTGAGATCAAGGGAAGCGACATTCCCGAGGAAGACCGCGACTACTATCTGGAGCGCCGTTATCCGGCATTCGGTAATCTCGTGCCCCGCGACGTCGCTTCGCGTGCCGCCAAGGAGCGTTGCGACCATGGATTCGGTGTCAACAACACCGGTCTGGCCGTGTTCCTTGACTTCTCCGAGTCTATCAACCGCCTCGGCATCGACCAGATTATGCAGCGTTACGGCAACCTCTTCGATATGTATGAGGAGATCACCGACGTCAATCCCGGTGAACTGGCCAATGAAATCAACGGCGTGAAGTACTACAACCCGATGATGATATTCCCCGCTATCCACTACACGATGGGTGGTATCTGGGTAGACTACGAGCTTCAGACAACGATCCCCGGACTCTTCGCTATCGGTGAGTGCAACTTCTCCGATCACGGTGCAAACCGTTTGGGTGCATCGGCTCTTATGCAGGGTCTGGCCGACGGCTACTTCGTTCTGCCTTACACAATCCAGAACTATCTGGCCGATCAGTCCATCTGGCCCCGTCTTTCTGTCGACCTGCCCGAGTTTGCAGAGGCAGAGAAGAAAGTCAGCGCAGAGATAGACCGCCTGATGAACATTAAGGGCAAGCGTTCTGTTGACTCTATCCACAAGGAACTCGGCCACATCATGTGGGAACACGTGGGCATGGGCCGTACAAAGAAGGGTCTTGAGGAAGGCTTGAAGCTGATGAAGGAGCTCCGCAAGGAGTTCGAGACAAACCTCTTCATCCCCGGAACCAAGGAAGGACTCAACGTTGAGCTTGACAAGGCTATCCACCTCCGCGACTTCATTACCATGGGTGAGCTTGTTGCTTATGACGCCCTGCACCGTGAGGAAAGCTGCGGCGGACACTTCCGTGAGGAACACCAGACCGAGGAAGGTGAGGCTAAGCGTAACGACGAAGACTTCTTCTATGTAGGCTGCTGGGAGTATCAGGGCAGCGACGAGAAGGCCCCCGAACTTATCAAGGAGCCGCTTGAGTATGAGGCAATAAAGGTACAGACCCGTAACTATAAGAACTAAAAGAAAGGATAATAAAATGGCTAAGAATATTTCATTTACATTAAAATATTGGAAGCAGAACGGCCCCAAGGACGAGGGTCACTTCGATACACGTGAGATGAAGAACATCCCCGACGATACCTCGTTCCTCGAGATGCTCGACATCCTTAACGAAGAGCTTATCAGCGAGGGTAACGAGCCGTTTGTGTTCGACCATGATTGCCGCGAGGGTATCTGCGGTATGTGCTCACTCTACATCAACGGTCATCCCCACGGACCGGCAACCGGTGCCACCACCTGCCAGCTCTACATGCGCCGTTTCAACGACGGCGATGTAATCACGGTTGAGCCATGGCGTTCAGCTGCGTTCCCTGTAATCAAGGACTGCATGGTTGACCGCTCTGCATTCGACAAGATTATCCAGGCCGGCGGCTACACTACCGTACGCACAGGTCAGGCTCAGGACGCCAACGCCATCCTTATTCCCAAAGAGGATGCCGACGAGGCTATGGACGCCGCCACATGTATCGGCTGCGGTTGCTGCGTTGCAGCCTGCAAGAACGGCTCGGCCATGCTTTTCGTAAGCTCTAAGGTGAGCCAGCTCGCTCTGCTGCCGCAGGGCCGTCCCGAGGCCGCCAAGCGCGCCAAGGCCATGATTGCCAAGATGGACGAACTGGGCTTCGGTAACTGTACCAACACCCGTGCCTGTGAGGCAGAATGCCCCAAGAACGAGTCGATAGCCAATATCGCCCGTCTGAACCGTGAATTTATCAAGGCTAAGTTAGCTGACTAACAGCCGGCCGATAACGTCTCAGAAGCCCCGCAAATGCCGTTTGCGGGGCTTTTTGTGCTCTTAATATGCTTTTAATACAAGTAAATACTGCTTTCAATGATTCTGTTATGGCTATAGTCTACTTATTCTTTGTATTTTCTTTTTCTTTTTTTGAGGTAGCTTTTGCCGTAATGTTTTATTTTCGTATATTTGCCGCACAGAATAGATTAAATCATAACGATTATGGCATTAGGCAACCTCGACGAGAGATACGTCAACTTTTATACTGATTTCGCGTTCAAGAAACTGTTCGGCACGGAGGTCAACAAGGACCTGCTCATCAGTTTCCTTAACTCTATGTTCAACGGGAAAGAGGTCATACGCGACCTTACCTATCTCAACAGTGAACAGCTCGGCACGGGCGAGCTTGACCGCAAGGCCGTGTTTGATGTCTATTGCGAGAATGAGAAAGGCGAGAAGTTTCTTGTGGAGATGCAGAAAGCTGAACAGCAGTTCTTTAAGGACCGTAGTGTGTTCTATTCAACCTTCCCAATTCGCGATCAGGCTATCCGCGGCAACAGCTGGGACTACAATCTCAAGACAGTCTATACGATAGGTATTCTCAATTTCTGTTTCGACGATACCGATCCGGAGTATTTCCACCATGAGGTCAAACTGGTGGATACGAAGACCGGCAAAGTGTTCTACGATAAGCTGGTATATGTCTATCTTGAAATGCCGAAGTTCACGAAGACGGAGGCAGAGCTTGTAACCCTGTTCGACAAGTGGCTCTATGCCATCCGTCATCTGGCAACTCTCTTCGAGCGGCCTGCTGCTCTGCAGGAAAAGGTGTTCCAGAGGCTTTTTGAAGTAGCCGAGATTGCCAAGTTCAACCGTCAGGAACGGCTGGGATATGAGGAGAGCCTGAAGATATACCGCGATTGGTACAGCATCATGACAACGGCAGAAAAGAAAGGACTTGACAGGGGATTTGAAAGAGGTCTTGAACAAGGTATGGCGCAAGGTCTTGAACAAGGCTTGGAACAAGGCTTAGAACAAGGCCGTATTGAGGAAAAGCGCACCATAGCCCGTTCTCTGTTGCGGCTCGGAATGTCAGCGGAACAGATATCTGCGGCAACAGGTTTGACGGAAGAAGAGATAAACGACATAAAATAATAAAAATAATTATGAAGACAATGACAATCATGGCGTTGGCATTTGCCGCGTCGTTATCACATACAGTCATGGCGCAGATAGAATATCCGAAGGCGGCGAAGGACAACACTGTGGACGAATATTTCGGTACCCGTGTGGCCGACCCATACCGTTGGCTGGAGAATGACACCAGCGAGGCCACTGCCCGTTGGGTGGAGGCAGAGAACAAGATTACAAGCGCCTATCTCGCGAATATACCCTTCCGCAATAAACTGCTAAATCGCCTGAAGCAAGTGGCCGACTACGAGAAGATAGGCGCGCCCTTCAAGCGTCACGGCCGCTACTACATCTACCGTAATGACGGACTGCAGAACCAGTCAGTGCTCTACACTATGGACCGCCTCGACGGCGAGCAGCGTGTTTTTCTGGACCCTAACAAGCTATCCGACGACGGGACCGTGGCCCTCAAAGGCGTCTATTTCTCCCATAACGGCAAGTATGCCGCCTATTCCATCTCGCGCAGCGGCAGCGACTGGGAAGAATTCTTCGTCATCGACATTGCCACCGGCCGCCTTCTTGACGACCACATCGAGTGGGCCAAGTTCTCCGGTGCGGCATGGCATGGCGACGGCTTCTATTACAGCGCCTATGATGCCCCGCAGGCAAAGGGCACGGAGTTCTCCGGTGTGAACGAAGGTCACAAGATATACTATCACAAGATAGGCACGCCCCAGAGCGCCGACGTTCTCTTCTATCACAATCCGGCATATCCCAAACGTTTTTATGGAGTGTCTGTCAACGAAGAAGAGACGATGGCGTTCCTGACAGAGAGCGGCGAGGGAGCAGGCAACAATCTTTATGTGCGCAACTTGCGCCAGCCCGATTCGCAGTTCATCCAGATGACCTCCGACATGAACTACTATCACTATCCGATAGAGAACATCGGCAATCAGATACTGATAATGACCAACGCCGGCGCACCCCGCAGCCGCCTCATGTCCGCCTCGCTGGCCGTCCCCGGCATCAATAGCTGGATAGAGATGGTGCCGGAGAGTGAGAGCGTCCTGGAGAGTGCCGAAGTCATCGGCGACCGCCTGCTGCTCACCTATTCCAAGGACGCCACGTCCCACGCCTACGTCTGTGACCTTTACGGCCGTCGGCTCCACGAAGTAACGCTGCCGATGATAGGCTCGGTCTATTTCAGCGGCAAGAAAGGCGACAAGGAATGTTTCTACGGCTTCGGCTCATATACCATGCCGACAACCATCTACAGCTACGACATAGAGACCGACAAGAGCACCCTTTTCGCTGCGCCAAAAGTCTCGTTCCGTCTTTCCGACTACACAAGTGAACAGCTGTTCTACACCAGCAAGGACGGCACCCGCGTACCGATGAGCATCACCTATAAGAAAGGCATGAAGCGCAACGGCCGCAATCCCGTCTTCCTTTACGGCTATGGCGGCTTCAACGTCGGCCTCTCGCCCTATTTCTCCTCCTCCCGCATACCGTTCCTTGAACGCGGCGGCATCTACGTCGAGGTAAATCTGCGCGGCGGCAGCGAATATGGAGAGGAATGGCATCAGGCCGGCACGAAGATGCAGAAACAGAACGTCTTCGACGACTTTATCGCCGCTGCCGAATATCTCATCGCCAACCGATACACCTCTTCTGACCGCCTGGCCATCGTTGGCGGCAGCAACGGCGGACTGCTTGTCGGAGCCTGTATGACCCAGCGTCCCGACCTCTTCCGTGTGGCCGTGCCCGAAGTCGGCGTGATGGACATGCTCCGCTACCATAAGTTCACCATCGGCTGGAACTGGGCCAGCGACTACGGCACGAGCGAGGACAGCAAAGAGATGTTTGAGTATCTCTATAAGTATTCGCCCCTTCACAATCTCCATCCCGGCACCGCCTATCCCGCCACGCTCGTCACCACGGCCGACCACGACGACCGCGTCGTTCCCGCCCATTCGTTCAAGTTTGCCGCCACGCTTCAGGAGTGTCACGCCGGAACGTCACCCGTGCTCATCCGTATTGACACCAAGGCCGGTCATGGCGGTGGAAAGCCGTTGGCGAAGGTGCTCGAAGAGCAGGCCGACATCTATAGCTTCATACTCTACAACATGGGATTGAAGTATTAAGCTGAATCATTGATAATATTATAAAAGCGCCATAAATAAGGCCGGCTCTTCAAAACGAAAAGCCGGCCTTATTTATACATACGTTTTGGCCAATCCGTTATAACGGAATGTAAATCGTGTCATGTCACTTGACAATCATCTTCTTGCCGTCTATTATGTAGAGTCCGGGACTAATGAGTCTGCTTAGTTCTGAAGCGGCCACGTCTTTCTTCACAATCTGTCCTGTAACGGAATATACATTCACAGTACTTTTGTTCATTTTTACTGCGGATATACCGGACACAATCTTCGTGAATGCCGCCTCCATCTCTACGTTGCCTTTCGCGGTGAATGTATATGGATTGTCGTTGGTTCCGTCCGACCATCCTGCGAACTCATATCCTTCCTCGGGCACAGCCGTCAGCGTGACTTCTTCACCGTGCAGATACTGTCCACCTCCTGTTACACTACCGCCTTCTGCCGCCGTAATGGTGACGTTGTAGACCTTCTTCGTGAATGTCGCCTCCATCTCTACGTTGCCTTTCGCGGTGAA
>CAMWVS010000050.1 GCA_947177775.1 uncultured Prevotella sp. | reverse complement strand
TGGATTCCGCTGCCTCCGCGTGATATCGATAAGCCTTTCTTGATGCCTGTTGAGGACGTGTTCTCAATCACTGGCCGTGGTACTGTTGCTACAGGTCGTATCGAGACTGGTGTTATCCACGTAGGTGACGAGGTTGAGCTGCTCGGTCTGGGCGAGGACAAGAAGTCTGTTGTTACAGGCGTTGAGATGTTCCGCAAGCTCCTCGACGAGGGTCAGGCTGGTGACAACGTAGGTCTGCTTCTCCGTGGTATCGACAAGCAGGAGATCAAGCGCGGTATGGTTCTTTGCCATCCGGGTCAGATCAAGCCTTTCAAGAAGTTCAAGGCTCAGATTTACGTTCTGAAGAAGGAAGAAGGTGGTCGTCACACTCCGTTCGGAAACAAGTATCGTCCTCAGTTCTACCTCCGTACTATGGACTGTACAGGTGAAATCTCTCTGCCCGAGGGCGTAGAAATGGTAATGCCTGGTGATAACGTTACAATCACTGTTGAGCTTATCTACGCTGTGGCTCTGAACGTAGGTCTGCGTTTCGCTATCCGCGAAGGTGGCCGTACAGTAGGTGCCGGTCAGATCACAGAGATCATCGAAGACTAAAAAAAGTTCCGGCCTTCAGTTGTTAGAAAAAGGCTTTAGGTCGAAAACTGATAAAAAGGTTTCCGCCAGCAACGACGGAAACCTATTTTACGGGATTAGCTCAGTTGGTAGAGCACTGGTCTCCAAAACCAGGTGTCGGGAGTTCGAGCCTCTCATCCCGTGCTAAAAAGAAAAATAATATGTTCACTAAAATAGGAAACTATTGCAAGGCTTGTTACGACGAACTTGCGCATAATACTACCTGGCCTACCAGCACTGAACTCATGCACAATGCAGTGGTCGTTTTGTCAGCTTCCCTGATTATTGCATTGGTCGTATGGGTGATGGATACGGTCTTTAAGTCTGTCATGAGTTTTGTTTATCCATCCTAATTAAATTTATTTATTTGAGATGTCTGAGACAGGAATGAAATGGTATGTCCTTCGTGCCGTTAGTGGAAAGGAAGCGAAAGTCAAGGAATATCTTGACGCTGCAATCAAACACGATGAAGTTTTGTCTGCCAACGTAAGTCAGGTTCTCCTGCCTACGGAAAAGTATGCAATGCTTCGTAACGGTAAGCGTGTGATTAAGGAGAAGCTTTTTCTCCCGGGTTATGTGCTTATAGAGGCAAACCTTCAGGGCGAAGTGGCGCACACGTTGCGCTTTATGCCTAATGTTTTGGGTTTCTTGGGTGGTTTGGACAATCCGACTCCAATACGTCAGGCTGACATCAACCGTATTCTTGGAACTGCCGAAGAGACGATGATAGAGAATGTTGATCTCAATGTTCCTTATTGCGTTGATGAGACAGTTAAGGTGACGGAAGGACCTTTCAGCGGTTTCAGTGGCGTGATTGAAGAAGTCAACGCCGAGAAACGTAAGCTGAAGGTTATGGTCAAGATCTTCGGACGTAAAACTCCGTTGGAATTAGGTTTTATGCAAGTCGAGAAAGAATAAGGTGTAATATTGTTACGGTACGCTGAGTTCTTTATATTGGCCGGGCGGATTCTTTCCGTCGGGCTTACACAATCAAATTAATTATTAATAAAAAAATGGCTAAAGAAGTTGCTGGATTAATCAAATTACAGATTAAAGGTGGCGCTGCGAATCCCTCACCTCCAGTAGGACCTGCTTTGGGTTCTAAGGGTATCAATATCATGGGATTCTGCAAAGAGTTCAACGCCAGAACCCAGGATAAGGCTGGAAAGATTCTTCCTGTCGTTATCACTTACTATGCAGACAAGTCTTTCAGCTTTGTAATCAAGACTCCTCCTGCAGCTGTACAGCTTATGGAGGCAGCTAAGGTTAAGGGCGGCTCTGCACAGCCTAACCGCAAGAAGATTGCTTCTGTAACCTGGGAACAGGTGAAAGCTATTGCAGAGGACAAGATGAGCGACTTGAACTGCTTTACGGTAGAATCAGCCATGCGTCTGATTGCCGGCACAGCAAGAAGTATGGGTATCACTGTACAAGGGGAGTTCCCTGGTAAATAATTAATAACTTCAATTAAGACAATGAGTAAACTGACAAAAAATCAAAAGTTGGTGGCTGATAAGGTTGAAGCAGGGAAAGCATACTCTTTGAAAGAAGCTTCAGAATTGGTTAAGGAGATAACCACGACCAAATTTGACGCTTCACTTGATATTGACGTACGCTTGGGCGTAGACCCGCGTAAGGCCAACCAGATGGTTCGTGGCGTTGTGTCACTGCCTCATGGAACGGGTAAGGTTACGCGTGTGCTCTGCCTCTGTACACCTGATGCTGAAGCTGCTGCCAAAGAGGCAGGTGCCGACTATGTTGGTCTCGATGAGTATATTGAGAAAATAAAGGGCGGCTGGACTGACATTGATGTCATCATCACGATGCCGTCATGTATGGGTAAAATCGGTCCTTTGGGTCGTGTGCTCGGTCCTCGCGGACTTATGCCTAACCCCAAGAGCGGTACGGTTACGATGGACGTAGCCAAGGCTGTGAAGGAGGTTAAGCAGGGTAAGATTGACTTCAAGGTTGACAAGGCCGGTATCGTGCACGCGTCAATCGGTAAGGTTTCTTTCGACTCGGAGAAGATCTTTGATAATGCCAAGGAGTTTATCCAGACCATTATCAAATTGAAGCCTGCTGCTGCTAAAGGTACATATCTTAAGAGTATCTTTATCTCAAGCACTATGAGTATGGGTATCAAGGTAGATCCTAAATCAGTTGAATAACTCGTTAAAAGTTTAGTAAAATGAAAAAGGAAGTAAAAGATACTATCATCGTAGAACTTGGAGAGAAACTGAAGGCATATCCTCATTTCTATCTGGTGGACATCACTGGACTGAATGCAGAGAAGACAAGTGCTCTCCGTCGCAAGTGCTTCAAGAACGAAATCAAGATGATCGTTGTGAAGAACACGCTTCTTCACAGAGCGTTCATGGCTTCGGATGTTGATTTTGAACCGCTTTACGGCTGCTTGAAGGGAAATACTGCTGTGATGTTTACCAACACAGCTAACTCTCCGGCCAAGTTGCTCAAGGAGTATACAAAGGAAGGTATCCCCGCTCTGAAGGCTGCGTATGCAGAGGAGAGCATCTTCGTGGGTGCTGACAAACTTGAGGAGCTGGCAGCTCTCAAGAGCAAGAACGAGCTTATCGCAGACGTTGTGGCATTGCTGCAGTCTCCTGCAAAGAATGTCGTTTCTGCTCTCCAGTCGGGCGCAAACACTATCCATGGTGTGCTGAAGACCTTAGGCGAGCGTCCTGAATAAAACTGGAATACACCCGTTTCGGGTGATGAAGGTCATAATAACCAAAGTATAAAAACATTAAAAAATAGAATAAAAATGGCAGATATCAAAGCTATTGCTGAAGAGTTAGTAAATCTTACAGTTAAGGAAGTAAACGAGTTGGCAACAGTCCTGAAGGACGAGTATGGAATTGAGCCCGCTGCTGCAGCTGTTGCTGTTGCTGCTGGTCCTGCTGCTGGTGGCGCTGCTGCCGAGGCAGAGGAGAAGACATCTTTCGACGTAGTTCTGAAAGAGGCCGGTTCTGCTAAGTTGCAGGTTGTAAAGGCTGTTAAGGAGGCTTGTGGTCTTGGTCTGAAAGAGGCTAAGGATCTCGTAGACGGTGCTCCTTCAACACTGAAGGAAGGCATGTCTAAGGACGAGGCTGAGAACCTGAAGAAGACTATCGAGGCCGCTGGCGCCGTAGTTGAGCTCAAGTAATATAAGCGCACAACGATAATATTGGTTAAGAATCTCTAAGTAGGAGATTCTTAACCTTTTGTGTCTTAATATAAGACCGCATCCGACCAATAGGACTGTCTGTCAGTCCAAATAAGATAAACATTTTTATGGCTTCAAAATTAGTAGATAACAGAGTAAACTTTGGCAGCGTCAAGAATCCGATGCCGTTTCCGGACTTTCTCGATGTGCAATTAAGGTCTTTCAAAGACTTCCTGCAGTTGGACACTCCGCCTGAGGAACGCAAGAATGACGGTTTGTATAAGGTGTTCTCAGAGAATTTCCCTATTACCGACACACGTAATAATTTCGTTCTTGAGTTCTTGGATTACTATATAGACCCGCCCCGTTATTCCATTGACGAATGTCTGGAGCGTGGCCTTACGTATAGCGTACCTTTGAAGGCTAAGCTGAAACTGTATTGTACAGATCCGGATCACGAGGATTTCGGCACGGTGATACAGGACGTGTTCCTTGGTCCTATCCCCTATATGACGGCAAACGGAACATTCGTCATCAACGGTGCCGAGCGCGTTGTTGTTTCTCAGTTGCACCGTTCGCCGGGTGTGTTCTTCGGTCAGAGCGTGCATGCCAACGGCTCGCTGCTTTATTCAGCGCGTATCATTCCGTTCAAGGGCTCGTGGATTGAGTTCGCTACGGACATCAACAACGTGATGTATGCTTACATTGACCGTAAGAAGAAGTTGCCTGTTACAACCTTGTTGCGTGCCATCGGTTTTGAGACCGATAAGGATGTTCTCCAGATATTCGATTTGGCAGAGGAGATCAAGGTCAACAAGACAAATGTGAAGAAAGCCATAGGCCGCAAATTGGCTGCACGTGTGCTGAAGAGCTGGAACGAAGATTTCGTTGACGAGGATACCGGTGAGGTTGTTTCCATTGAGCGTAATGAGGTCATCATGGAACGTGAGACGGAGATCACCGAGGATAATATGGAAGAGATTCTCGAAAGTGGAGCACAGACAATTCTTGTTCATAGGGACGAGAATGTCGCTCAGGATTTCTCTATAATCTTCAATACGCTGCAGAAAGACCCGAGTAACTCTGAGAAAGAGGCGGTGCTCTATATCTATCGTCAGCTGCGTAATGCCGATCCGGCGGATGATGCAAGTGCACGCGAAGTCATCCAGAACCTGTTCTTCTCGGACAAGCGTTATGACTTGGGCGATGTCGGCCGTTACCGCATCAACAAAAAGTTGGGTCTGGACACCGAAATGGATGTCCGTGTACTCACGAAGGAAGATATCATCGAGATTATCAAGTATCTCATCCAGCTTATCAATTCGAAGGCTACCGTAGATGATATCGACCACCTGTCAAACCGTCGTGTGCGTACTGTAGGCGAGCAGCTGAGCAATCAGTTCTCTATCGGTCTCGCACGTATGAGCCGCACCATCCGTGAGCGCATGAACGTGCGTGACAATGAGGTGTTCACTCCGACGGACCTTATCAATGCAAAGACCATTTCAAGCGTCATCAATACCTTCTTCGGTACCAATCCGCTGTCGCAGTTCATGGACCAGACCAACCCGTTGGCCGAGGTCACACATAAGCGTCGTCTGTCAGCCCTTGGTCCCGGCGGTCTGTCACGTGAGCGTGCCGGATTCGAGGTGCGTGACGTTCACTATACCCATTATGGCCGTCTCTGTCCTATCGAGAGCCCTGAAGGCCCGAACATCGGACTTATTTCTTCTCTTTGCGTGTATGCGAAGATCAATGAGCTTGGCTTTATCGAGACCCCGTACCGCAAGGTTGAGAACGGTATTGCCAATCTGAAGAATGAAAATGTCGTTTATCTCACGGCAGAAGAAGAGGAAGACCACATCATCGGTCAGGGCAATGCCCCGCTGAATGATGACGGTACGTTTATCCGCGACGTTGTCAAGTGCCGTCAGGATGCCGACTTCCCCGTTGTTCCGCCGTCGGATGTTGACCTCATGGACGTTTCTCCGCAGCAGATTGCCTCTATCGCCGCTTCGCTCATCCCGTTCCTTGAGCACGATGACGCCCACCGTGCGCTGATGGGTTCGAACATGATGCGCCAGGCTGTTCCGTTGCTTCACAATGAGGCTCCTATCGTTGGAACCGGTATAGAGAAGCAGGTGTGCGAGGACTCACGCACCATGATTACCGCAGAGGGTGATGGCGTAGTGGAATATGTAGACGCAACAACCATCCGTATTCTTTATGACCGCACGGAAGACGAGGAGTTCGTCAGCTTTGAACCTGCGCTCAAGGAATACCGCATTTCCAAGTTCCGCCGTACGAACCAGAATATGACCATCGACCTGCGTCCTATGTGTAACAAGGGCCAGCGTGTCAAGAAGGGTGATATTCTTACCGAAGGATATGCTACCGAGAACGGTGAGCTTGCTCTCGGCCGCAACCTTCTCGTTGCATACATGCCGTGGAAGGGTTACAACTATGAGGACGCCATCGTGCTCAACGAGCGTATCGTCCGTGATGACGTGCTCACGTCCGTACACGTCGACGAATATTCTTTGGACGTTCGTGAGACCAAGCGCGGTGTGGAAGAATTCACCAGCGACATTCCCAATGTCAGCGAAGAAGCCACCAAGGACCTCGATGACAATGGTATAATACGTGTCGGAGCCCGTGTGGAGCCGGGTGACATCCTCATCGGTAAAATTTCTCCGAAGGGAGAGAGCGATCCGTCGCCTGAGGAGAAACTGCTCCGTGCCATCTTCGGTGACAAGGCCGGTGATGTGAAGGATTCTTCACTTAAGGCCAATCCGTCGCTGACAGGTGTCGTTATTGACAAGAAACTGTTTGCCCGTGCAATCAAGACCCGTCAGACAAAACAGCAGGACAAGGTTATCCTTGCCAAGATTGACGAGGAGTATGAGGCAAAGGTTGACGACCTGAAGGACATTCTGGTTGACAAGCTCCTCACTCTCACCGAGGGTAAGGTATCCCAGGGCGTCAAGGACTACACTGGTGCCGAGATTATCACGAAGGGTGCTAAGTTCACCATGACAAACCTCAAGAATCTTGAGTATGGTGACATCCAGATCAGTAACTGGACGGATGACGAGCATACCAACGAGCTCATATCACAGCTTGTCATCAACTTCATGAAGAAGTATAAGCTGCTTGATGCCGAGATGAAGCGCAAGAAGTTCGCAATCACAATCGGTGACGAACTGCCTTCAGGTATTCTTCAGATGGCAAAGGTCTATGTTGCCAAGAAGCGCAAGATCGGTGTGGGTGATAAGCTCGCCGGACGTCACGGTAACAAGGGTATCGTATCTAAGGTAGTCCGTCAGGAAGACATGCCGTTCCTTGAGGACGGTCGTCCTGTGGACCTCGTCCTGAACCCGCTGGGTGTGCCTTCACGTATGAACCTCGGTCAGATATTCGAGGCCATCCTCGGTGCCGCAGGCCGTCGTCTCGGTGTGAAGTTCGCTACTCCGATTTTTGACGGTGCCAAGCTCGACGACCTTGCTGAATGGACTGACAAGGCCGGACTGCCGCACCTCTGTTCAACCCACCTTTACGACGGTGAGACCGGAGAGCGTTTCGACCAGCCTGCAACAGTCGGTATCACATACTTCCTCAAGCTCGGTCACATGGTTGAAGACAAGATGCACGCCCGTTCCATCGGTCCGTACTCACTCATCACCCAGCAGCCGCTTGGAGGTAAGGCACAGTTCGGTGGCCAGCGTTTCGGAGAGATGGAGGTCTGGGCACTCGAGGCATTCGGTGCCAGCCACGTTCTTCAGGAGATACTTACCATCAAGTCAGACGATGTCGTCGGCCGAAGCAAGGCATACGAAGCCATCGTCAAGGGTGAGCCAATGCCGACTCCGGGTATTCCCGAGTCACTCAACGTATTGTTGCATGAGCTCAAGGGTCTCGGCCTGAGTGTCACTCTCGATTAAACAGTAAACTCTTTCCATAACAATATACAATAAAGTAAATATGGCTTTTAAGAAAGATTCTAAGATAAAGAGTAATTTCACCAAGATAACCATCGGTCTGTCTTCTCCGGAGGAAGTTCTGGAGAGTTCGTTCGGTGAAGTTATCAAGCCGGAGACCATCAACTACCGCACCTACAAGCCTGAGCGTGACGGCCTCTTCTGCGAGCGCATTTTCGGTCCTACCAAGGACTATGAGTGTGCCTGCGGTAAGTATAAGCGTATCCGCTATAAAGGCATTGTCTGTGACCGTTGCGGTGTCGAGGTGACAGAGAAGAAGGTGCGTCGTGAGCGTACCGGCCACATTGAGCTTGTCGTTCCCGTGGCCCATATCTGGTACTTCCGTTCCCTGCCCAATAAGATTGGTTATCTGTTGGGACTGCCCACCAAGAAACTCGATGCCATTATCTATTATGAGCGTTATGTCGTGATACAGCCCGGTGTGATGGCCGGCCGCAAGGATAATGAAGGCAATGATGCTCTTGGTTCAAAAATGTTCGACCTTCTCTCTGAGGACGAGTACAACGACATATTGGACAACTACGTGTCCGTAGACAACGATTATCTTGATGACAGTGACCCCAACAAGTTCATCGCTAAGATGGGAGCAGAGGCCATCTATGACCTTCTCACACGCATCGACCTTGATTCACTGTCCTACGAACTTCGCGACCGTGCCAACAGCGACTCTTCCATGCAGCGCAAGAACGAGGCTCTCAAGCGTCTTCAGGTTGTGGAGGCATTCCGTTCGAGCAAGGAGGTCAACCGTCCGGAGTGGATGATACTCAAGATAATCCCCGTCATTCCGCCCGAACTCCGTCCTCTCGTTCCGCTGGACGGTGGACGTTTCGCTACAACTGACCTCAATGACCTCTACCGTCGTGTCATCATACGTAACAACCGTCTGAAGCGTCTGCTCGAGATTAAGGCTCCTGAGGTCATCCTCCGCAATGAGAAGCGTATGCTTCAGGAGGCCGTCGACAGTCTGTTTGACAACTCTCGCAAGAGCAGTGCCGTCAAGAGCGACAGCAACCGTCCTCTCAAGTCACTTTCCGACTCTCTCAAGGGTAAGCAGGGACGTTTCCGTCAGAACCTTCTCGGTAAGCGTGTGGACTATTCGGCACGTTCCGTTATCGTCGTCGGTCCTGAATTGAAGATGGGCGAGTGCGGTCTGCCCAAGCTGATGGCCGCCGAGCTCTACAAGCCGTTTATCATCCGCAAGCTCATCGAGCGCGGCATCGTGAAGACAGTCAAGAGCGCCAAGAAGATTGTCGACCGTCGTGAGCCCGTCATCTGGGACATTCTGGAGAACGTCATGAAGGGTCATCCCGTGCTCCTCAACCGTGCACCGACACTTCACCGTCTCGGTATTCAGGCATTCCAGCCCAAGCTCATCGAGGGCAAGGCCATCCAGCTTCATCCGCTGGCATGTACCGCCTTCAATGCCGACTTCGACGGAGACCAGATGGCTGTCCACCTTCCTCTGGGCAACGAGGCCGTGCTTGAAGCACAGCTCCTCATGCTCCAGAGCCACAACATCCTCAACCCGGCTAACGGTGCGCCTATCACCGTTCCGTCTCAGGATATGGTGCTCGGACTCTACTATATCACCAAGATACGTCCCGGAGCCAAGGGAGAAGGCCTCACGTTCTACGGTCCTGAGGAAGCCCTCATCGCCCACAACGAAGGCAAGTGTGACCTCCATGCCCTTGTCAAGGTTATTGTCAAGGACCTCGACGAAAACGGCAACCTCGTTGACAAGATGGTCGAGACATCCGTCGGCCGTGTCATCGTCAACGGCATTATTCCCGAGGAAGTTGGATATGTCAATAAGGTTATCTCGAAGAAGAGTCTCCGCGACATCATTGCCGATGTAATCAAGACCGTAGGTTTCGCCGAGGCCTGCGAGTTCCTCGACGGAATCAAGAACCTCGGTTATCGCATGGCATATCAGGCCGGACTTTCGTTCAACCTCGATGACATCATCATCCCGAAAGAGAAGGTTGCTCTGGTTGAAAAAGGTAACGAGGAAATCCGTCAGATCACGGAGAACTACAATATGGGATTCATCACCGATACCGAGCGTTACAATCAGGTAATCGACACATGGACCCACGTAAACAACGACCTTGGCAATGTCCTGATGAAGGAGATGACCGAGGCTGACCAGGGCTTCAACGCCGTCTTCATGATGCTTGACTCCGGAGCCCGTGGTTCTAAGGACCAGATTCGTCAGCTTTCCGGTATGCGTGGACTTATGGCCAAGCCTCAGAAAGCCGGTGCCGAAGGAGCTCAGATTATCGAGAACCCGATTCTTTCAAACTTTAAGGAAGGAATGTCCGTGCTGGAGTACTTCATCTCTACCCACGGTGCCCGTAAGGGTCTTGCCGACACCGCCATGAAGACAGCTGACGCCGGATACCTCACCCGCCGTCTCGTTGACGTTTCTCATGACGTCATCATCAACGAGGAAGACTGTGGTACCCTCCGCGGACTTGTCTGCACGGCGTTGAAGAACGGTGACGAAGTAATCTCCACACTTTCCGAGCGCATCCTCGGCCGCGTGTCCGTTCATGACATCGTTGATCCCACCACAGGCGAAATCATTCTTGCTGCCGGTGAGGAAATAACAGAACCGGTCGCACAGCGTATAGAGGATTCACCCATCGAGAGTGTCGAAATCCGTTCTGTGCTCACCTGCGAGAGCCGCCACGGTGTCTGCATGAAGTGCTACGGCCGCAACCTTGCCACCCGCAAGATGGTTCAGAAGGGCGAGGCCGTCGGCGTCATTGCCGCACAGGCCATCGGTGAGCCGGGTACACAGCTGACCCTCCGTACGTTCCACGCCGGTGGTGTGGCCGCCAACGCAGCCGCCAACGCCTCCATCGTTGCCAAGAACGCCAGCCGCCTTGAGTTCGAGGAGCTCCGCACAGTGCCTTTCGATGAGGACGGCCGCGAGTGCGAGATGGTTGTCAGCCGTCTGGGTGAAGTCCGCTTCGTAGATCCCCATACCGGCATTGTCCTTTCGACGATGAACGTTCCCTACGGTTCTTCACTATACTATAAGACAGGCGACGTCGTTGCCAAGGGCGACAAGATTGCCCAGTGGGACCCGTTCAACGCCGTCATCGTGACCGAATATGCCGGTCGTCTGAAGTTCAACGACGTCATTGAAGGTGTTACCTTCCGTGCCGAGACTGACGAAACCACCGGATTGACCGAGAAGATCATCACCGAGTCGAAGGACAAGTCGAAGGTTCCTACCTGTGATGTGTTCGACGCCAAGGGTGAGAAAATCGGTACCTACAACTTCCCCGTGGGTGGCCACGTCGTTGTTGAAGACGGTCAGACCGTCAAGACCGGTGATACACTCGTCAAGATTCCACGTGCCGTCGGCAAGGCCGGTGACATCACCGGAGGTCTTCCCCGTGTGACCGAGCTCTTCGAGGCCCGCAATCCGTCCAACCCTGCCGTTGTATCCGAGATTGACGGTGAGGTCACCATGGGTAAGGTAAAGCGAGGCAACCGCGAGATCATCGTGACCTCAAAGACCGGCGAGCAGCGCAAGTATCTCGTTTCGCTGTCAAAGCAGATTCTGGTCCAGGAGCACGACGCCGTGCGTGCCGGAACGCCGCTTTCCGACGGAGTCATCACTCCCGCCGACATTTTGGCCATCAAGGGCCCGACAGCCGTTCAGGAGTATATCGTCAACGAGGTTCAGGACGTATATCGTCTGCAGGGTGTGAAGATCAACGACAAGCACTTTGAGATTATCGTGCGTCAGATGATGCGCAAGGTTCAGATCAACGACCCGGGCGACACCGCATTCCTTGAGCAGGAGATCGTCGACAAGCTCGACTTCGCTGAGGAGAACGACCGCATCTGGGGTAAGAAAGTTGTGACCGACGCCGGTGACAGTGAGAACCTTAAGGCCGGCCAGATTGTGACGGCACGCAAGCTGCGTGACGAGAATTCGTCACTCAAGCGCCGCGACCTCCGCACTGTTCAGGTGCGTGATGCCGTGCCCGCCACATCTACACAGATTCTTCAGGGTATCACCCGCGCCGCCCTCCAGACCAAGAGCTTCATGTCGGCCGCATCGTTCCAGGAGACCACCAAGGTGCTCAACGAGGCTGCTATCCGCGGCAAGGTCGACCGTCTCGAAGGAATGAAGGAGAACGTCATCTGCGGCCACCTCATTCCTGCCGGTACCGGTCTGCGCGAGTTCGAGAAGATCATTGTCGGCTCACGCGAGGAGTACGACCGCATTCAGGCCAACCGCAAGAATGTGCTTGACTTCGTCGAGGAAGAAGCCGTAGAGACGACGACCAACGAATAGACGGAACAAGCGAATCGTTGATATAACAAGGAAAAGGCGTGGCAGAGCTGTGACAAAGCTTTGCCGCGCTTTTTCTTTTTCAACGCTATTTTCAACGCAAAGACTCAAAGATTATTAAAGTTAGAGTGTTCTGAAAACAGTTGAAAAAATGGCGGAAATGGCCTCGAAACGGCATCAGGAACGGGCACTTTGAAAAAGATTTCACCGGAGGACGCAAATTCCTGAGTTTTGTGCATGCAAGTATAAATCCAGCCTTAGCTGAACCACAAAACATCGGTTTTACAGGAGTGCCGGCCGTGACAGTCAAGAACGTCACCGGAGCTAATGTAAAGAAAGGTCTTCCCACGGTGACACGGGACGGCAAAGTCATCAAGCCGAACGGCGACACTAAAAGCCCGTTCATGGTTGGAAAGGATGCGCTCAAAGGCGCAGGCAAGGCTCCGGCACGCACCAACAGTGCCGATGCCTCCGGCGAGTCCGCCGACACCGGAGAATATACGTTCGGGTACTCGGAAAAGGAAGTGCAGGTGTCGTATCGCTATACTTATCATTTCCTTCAAGACCTGACCTGCACATATCCTGAAGATGCTTATACACATGTGCTATATACATACAGTTCATCCTCTGAAAACATTTATTTGGTGCAAGATGCTAATAACGAGTTGGGATATGGAGAAGGTCGTATATATATATGTAACTCACACTCAGGAAGAGAAACCGGGACAATCATAATTACTGCGGAACTGCTGAACGGTGAAGAAGTCGTGGCGTCAGATTCTTACACGGTCAATATTATAATTGATTTCGGATTCAGCGAAATCTCCGCGACCGCAACGCTTGGCAAGCCATTCACTGCCCCCACTCTGACAAACATTTACGGCACAAGTGTGACCTATTCTGTAGGCAATACACAGATAGCCACGGTTGATGAAAAACAGGCGAGGTTATGCCAGTTGATCAGGGCTATACCACTGTTTTCGCAACGTTGGATGCTGACAACAGTGTCACCGCATCATATTCGCTTGCGGTATACTATCCCTCCGCGTCGCTGCCATACAATGAGAGTCTTGCAGAGGGCAGGGGCGAATTCAACATTACGAATAAGAACCTCGGTGACGGCCTGGCGGACGTGTGGACACACGACGGCGGCAATCAGTGCATGACAGCCACAGGCAAAGCTGATAGCGACAATAAGGCTTCGGAGAGCTGGCTCGTCTCACCTTCCATTTACATATATTTCAATGGAATTGATAAAACATATCTTACTTTCGAACAGGCCGTAAACAATGGCTTCGGCGATATTGCCGGCGAGACAACTCTTTGGGTCCGTGAACTTGGCGGAGAATGGCAGAATGTGGCTATTGCCTATCCTGAGGCACCGGCAGACGGCAGTCTTTCCGGCTTTGAGACTCAGACGGTTGACCTTACGGCGTATTTAGATGCGGGTTCCGAAAAGAGGATACAGTTCGCTTTTAAGTACACCAGCAGCGCGGATGCCGCCGGTACATGGAGCATAAAGAACATTTCAGTCGAAACCAAAGAGAAGACCTTCGCCTTTTCTTCCGAAGAAGTCACGGCGTTTATGGGCGATGAGTTCACTGCTCCGACGTTGATAAATGGATATGGAGGCACGGTCATATATTTCAGTGACAATGGGGGTGTGGCCACGGTTGACATAAACACAGGTGCGGTCTCAATCGTTGGTCCGGGCCAGACAAACATTTACGCAATATTGGAAGAAGCGGGTCGGGAAGCATATTACGTTCTCACGGTGGTTGACCGTCATTCTTCGGTGAGCTTGCCCTACGAAGAGAGTTTCTCTGGTGGTAAGGCTTTGTTCTCCATCGACGACGTTGCGCTCGGCGAAGGTCAGTCGGAAGTTTGGACGCACGACAGCGGCAATCAGTGCATGAAAGCCTCGGCCACGGTCGACGGCGCCGGCAGGGCGTCGGAGAGCTGGCTCGTCTCGCCCGTGATAAACAAGAACTCTTATAACAACAGTCTGTCGCTTTCGTTTGACCAGACCGTCGACAACGGCTTCGGTGACGTCGGGACAGAGGCGACTCTCTGGGTGCGTGACGTGGACGGCGATGGTGAGTGGGAACAGGTCGCCATCGTCTATCCGTCGGAAGCGTCTGATTTTGAGAGTCAGACGGCAGACATCTCCAAAAGTCATGGTATGTCAAGGACGGTGACTATTCAACCCTGTCACACGGCAGCTATGTCCCGAAGGGCAGCGGCGTGTTGCTCCGTTCGACACAAGAGACCGTACCATATTATTCTGTTTCGGAAGAAAATTCCGGCATGGCTCTCGACGCGGACAACATGCTGAGAGGAGTGGACGGTGACGGACCGTTCGAGACCGAAGAGGGTTACAGATACTACAAGCTGGCCTACGACGACTACGACAAGAAGACCGACCTCGGCTTCTACTACGGCGCACCTGACGGCGGCCCGTTTGAGATGAGGATGGGGCTGGCTTATCTGGCCGTGCCGGAAAGCGCGATGTCACAGACCTCGGAGGCAGCCCCGGCGCATTTCGTCTTCGGCGGCGACGGCGATGTCACGACCATACGCGACATCGAGGCCGAAGGGAATGCGAAGGAGCCTGTTATATATAACATGGCCGGACAGCGCGTTGAGGCCATCAGACAGCCCGGAATATATTTCGTGAATGGGGTAAGAAGGTCGTGGTGAAGTGACGGCTGGAAAACAATGAATCATTAACAGCAAAAGCAGTGAATTATGAAAAGATATATCAAACCTGAAATAGAGGTGATGGAGCTGGAACCGGAGATGATGCTTGTCGGCAGCGACGGTGGTGACAGCCTCAAAGACAAAGTGCCGGGTGTCGACAATCCGGACAATGTCTTCGCGAAAGGCCACACATTCTCTGTGTGGGCTGATGAAGAAGATGAGGAACGCCTGCCGTTACATGAGTATGTGAACAACAAAATCGGTTTATTGAAGTTTCGGAAGTTTGGGATATGTACATCCTGAAAGGCATGATGTCCAAAACTTCCGAAACTTCAATTTAGTATTTGTTGAGAAGACATTCTAATCTGCGCAACATGCGCTGAAGACTGTCTGAATTAATTTTTGCTTGTTTTATGTTCCATACGTTTTTTATGAATGGGACTATTGCGTCATTATATTCTTTTCCTTTGGTCTTTCCTTTTTCCTTGACACCAATTTGCTGTTTCAATACCGAGTTGTTTGATTTGAAGATTAACTCGTGTGTAAGGACGAAGGATGACTTCATTGAAAATTTCATCTCTATGAGCGCTTTCCGGCCGCCCTGCTTGTTGGCTTCGGCTTTTGGCATGTCGTTACTGTTGATGCCGAAATATCTGGCAAAACCTTCCGTATCGGCCATCAGCCATGCCTCGGCTTCGTCTACGGCGATGTTCATCAGAAAGCCGTCAGACTGTTTCTGGTCTCCCAATAGTGCGGATTTCAGCATAGGTGCGCAACCGTTGTCAACATCAAGAAGCATTATGACGGGGTGGAGTTTGGCCAGGCTGTTGCATTGGGGTATTTTCTTTTTTATCTCGCCTCCTCTTGCCGGAATATCGCCAACCACTTTAAATCGTGGTGAGACAAAACTTAAAATCCGGTATATGACTTCCTTTGTCACGGTGTCTTCTCCGGATATATATACTTCGATGCTGCTGTTATGTTCCATCTCTCTCTATTATATCAGGCCGGTTATCTGTTCGACGCCTTCCGGCCGTGAATTTGACATGACAGCATCTGCCACACTGAAGCCGGAGTCAAGAACGGCCTTTATGATTTCGATGTCATTTATGTTTTTCACTTCGGTTCCTTCGGACGTCGGTCTCAACAGAAGCACTTCGTTTCCGGAAATGCCCTCGCTGGACAGGATGTCATAGCTGTGTGTGGTTATTATGACCTGACGCAAATCCTGACGTGTGCGCTGAATCTTGGCTATGAACTCAGGGAACAGGGCAACGATTGCGGAGTGGAGGTTTGTTTCCGGTTCTTCCAGAAGTGTGAGCCCTTTGCTGTCAATCAGAGCAAATAGGAATCCGATAAGGCGTAGCGTTCCGTCAGAAAACTGCGCCTCCTGCTGCTTGCTGCCTTTTGCCCGCCAATGTTTGTATATTGCTTCGAGATGTGGTGTGCCCATCTCGTCTTTTACCAATGACAGATTTTCCAGTTGTGGGACGGCAAGCCTCAAGATTTCGTTTATTCTTTTGAAATATGACGTGCGGATGTTCTCATTGAGGACAGCAAGGCGTTGTATGAAATTCCGGCCATAGAAGTCTTCTTTGCCGGTCGTGAGCAGTAGCGAGCCGGACTCTCTGACGAGCTGTGGAACGACATTGAGATATTCGATTTTATCAAAGAAGAGTTTCAGCTCCCGGAAGTTACGGTTTGCTGTCGGTTGTTCCAAATGTGTGTATTTCAGAGTCAGCGCGTCCTCATTCTCGTCATTTTCCGTGCGGTTCAATATACATTCTCCGTTATGCAGCACGCGTTCTTCGATGATGGAAACCTCATTTTTGCGTATGCCGCCTCCCACATGCTTGAATGAAAGTCCGTATTCCCATTCTTTTTTTTCAGTGTCGTTGTCGGGACTTAGGGTCACGGCTATAGAGACATACGATTTTGTGCGTGCGGCCAGACATCTTATCTTCGATATGCCGCCACGGTCAGCAACAGCGGCCTGCAATCCTCCGCCGGTACGGGTAATGTCACGTAAGAATCTGAATACATCAAGAAAGTTTGACTTTCCAGACGCATTTGCTCCTACAATAAAACATCTTTCGGATATTCTTACATCGCATGAATGGAAATTCTTCCAGTTCACCAGTTGTACACGTGATATTATCATAACGGTTTGGATTCAAGTTGATATGCAAAAATACAATATTTCAGTCATATATGCAAATATCTGAATTGTTTTTGAAATAGACTTTGGAAATTCGGGAGTGGACTGAATGGGGATAACACGTCAGACAAAATGTGGTGGATTTGTCATGCTTAGCCAATCGGGAGCAGAATTGTAAATAAGGTATATATGTGGAGTAGGGCAGAGGTGGACATCTGTTCAAATGTTATTGATTCAAAGGAATGGGACACAGCCTCTCGTAATATTCTGAAAAACAGAAGAATCCCTGCGCTTTTATGCACATCCCCGCGTTTTATGGAAGAATATTGACCATTATATAGGTAAAATCTGATGGATTAATTTTCTTTAACACGAATTAATTCTTATGATTAAGATTATTTGTTATCTTTGGTAGCATTATAGACAAAAAATCTCTAACAATAACTAATATGCAAAAGAAGTTTTTCCGGAAGAGCATAGCCGTTCTGGCTATGGGCATCTTCACCGTCGGTTGCTCAAGCGACAAGGATGTGTATGATCCCGATGCTGCAACCAATCAGGTCAAGGCCGATTATGAGGCCGAGTTCATCCGCCAGTTCGGTAACATAGATCCCGGACACACATGGGGCTTTTCCAGCCAGACGCCGTTGCCCAAAACCCGTGGTGCAAATCCCGAGGCCAACAATTGGGGCGGCTATGTTGAGGTTCCCGCTCCACTGACGGAAGACCAGCTTGCCGTTGTGACCGAGTGGTTCTCGACACACGCCGATCCTGAGGGCATCGCCGTAAATTGGTCTGACTTTTTCGTTCAGCAGGTCAGCTCGACCGACAATGGCCGTCACATGGACTATCTGACTTGCGGTGATGGTGACGAGCACATCTATAACTTCAACAACGGTGACGGAAGCACCAATGGCAATGTCTGGGGCGGCGAGCTGACCGATCCTTCCGACCAAAACAGTCGTGTCTTCTATTCGGACAAGATTCAGTTCATGGTTGAGAGCAGCACCACGCGCTTCGGCTACCATAATTCTCTCGATGCCTCGATGTACTACCGTTATGTCATCATCCCCGGCGACAGAATCGACCCGATTGTGGCCGGAATGTACTTCGTCGGCTTCGACTATGAGGCTCACGGTCAGGATGCTGACAAGCAGATCAGCCCCGACAACTTCTACAACGACTGGATTGTCCGTGTGACTCCTGGACTCTATAAGAACTCACAGCGCATTATCGCCGAGGACTTCGGAGAGATTGGCGACTTCGACTTCAACGACGTTGTCTTCGACGTACGTTTCGAGTGGAATGCAGCCATCATCACCGTCCGTGCCGCCGGAGGCCGTCTGCCTCTGACCATCGGCGGGGTGGAGGTTCACAACGCTTTGGGTGTCCAGCCGGGCGTGATGGTCAATACCCGCGGCCAGAACACCGTGGAACGTCCTGTGGCCATCTTCCGCGTACCGTTTGTGAATGGTTACAACTATGACTATAACGCCAACAATATTCCTGTCGTGGTCAACAGTGACGGAACCGAGATGTTGCTGACCACGGAGCCGGGCAAGGCTCCAGCCAAGATCTGTGTGTCGCAGGCATATCGTTGGGCCATTGAGCGTATCAGCATCAAGACGGCTTATCCTGATTTCTCCGGATATGTTGCCAATTCGTCATGCTCCAACTGGTACACGAATCCCGTTGCCGGAACTGTCGTGGACATGTAATGATAGGTATATAGTGGGGAGGGTGTTTCAGAACGCACACTGTAGGGACGGGTTTCTCGCTGCAGCTGGCGTTCTGAAACACCCTCTTCCGTGACTGCAAGTTTCAAACACAAAAACGCAGAGACGCAAAGTTTTCCGGCTCATCCGACATTTGAGTGATACAGTCGCCTGCTCCTCCACGGGCAGGGACATAATCTTGTTTTTGTCCGAAAGCGACATGGTTGATATTAAACATTTTGCTTGCGGACAAAAACAAGATTATGTCCCTGCCAAGGGAGGAACAGGCGATATATGTTAAAAACACGGAATAATCCCGACAAATGCCTCGAAATCCTTGAAGAATTCAAAAATGAAAATCTTTTGGCCGCAAATTCGCGAGTTTTGCGCGTGCATCTTTTATCGCTTGAGCCACAGTGTGTTAGGCGGAAAATGGTGGAAGTGTGCAGCTTTTTGTCCGCTTTCTTTCTGCCGTAAGGGCCTCACGGGGTCGTGGCGGGGCCCCCGCGGCGTCGCAACAAGGCCGCCGCCGTCATGCGAAAGCGGTCCCGCTGTAGAGCCGGGAGGGTCTCCCGGCTCGGCGGCTGGTGGAAAATCGGATGGCGACGGCAGTGGAATGTCAGGATTTCAGCTTCGCCACGCTCCAGAATTGGATTTTTCAAGTGTTAAATTCCGTGATATTATTGCGACAAGGCTTCATAATCAAAAGCCCAATCTAAGCCTAATAAAAAAACTGCTCCAAGTCCAATTTCAACCTGACCTGAACCTAATCCAAGTCCAATCAGAAACAAAATCCCAAACAGCCATATCCGCAATATAATGGCGGATAAATACGCGACTATATGCTTTTTTTGTTATCTTTACAGCCCGAAACATCATAATATGATTACATCTATGGAATATTCTTCATGCAATACAGACCGTAGACCGCTGCTCGACGTACACACCCACACCGTGGCCTCCGGACATGGTTACAGCAGTCTGCAGGAGATGGTCCGTGCGGCGGCCGACAAGGGAATCGAGGTGCTGGGCATAACCGAGCACGGCCCGAGCGTGCCGGGGACATGTCCGCTGATCTATTTCCGCAACATGCACGTGGTGCCGCGTCAGATGTACGGCGTGCGCCTTCTGATGGGCTGCGAGATAAACATACTCGACACCGAGGGAACGCTCGACCTCGACGATAGCTATCTCAACATGCTTGACCTTGGCATCGCCGGCATACACAGTGTCTGCTGGAGCGGAGGGACCGTCGGCGAGAACACAGCCGGAATGATTGCGGCCATACGTCACCCCGGAATCCACATCATCAGCCACCCTGCCGACGGCACGGCACATCTCGATTTCGGCCCTATTGTCCGTGCGGCGGCCGAGGCCCACACGCTTCTCGAAATCAACAACCATTCGCTTGCTCCCGTGCGCAGGAAGTCGGCGGCCCGGGATAACAATCTTGAGATACTGCGTCTGTGCCGGCGCTATGGCGTGCCCGTCATCATGGGCAGCGACGCCCACATTTCTTTCCAGATAGCCGACTACGGCCGGTTGCTGCCGCTCGTGGCCGAGACGGACTTTCCTGACGAGCTGATAATGAACTACTGGCCCGACCGCTTTTTTGAATATCTCGGAATACCGGCCGTCCCTACGAGTGTTTAACATACGTTAAATGAAACGACATATTCCGGCATCCGTTTGCCGTTTCCGATAAAAAGTATTACCTTTGTGATAGAGACACTTCTAATTTAAAACAAAATTCATATCATGAACGAAAACGAAAACAAACAGCAGCAGGGCCAGTTCCAGGTAGAACTGCCACAAGACAAAGCACAGGGAGAATACGCCAACTTCGCGATAATAACACATTCAAGCAGCGATTTCGTGCTCGACTTCGCCCGCGTACTGCCAGGCGTTCCCAAGGCACAGGTGCGCAGCCGCGTTATCCTCGCTCCCGAGCACGCCAAGCGCCTTCTGATGGCCCTTCAGGAGAACATCGTGCGCTATGAGCGCGAGTTCGGTCAGATCACCATCCCCAATCAGGCTCCGCGCACCATCGCGCCGTTCAATGTAGGTAAGGGTGAGGCGTAGGACCCGGTGTATGAGGGAAAGCTCTCCTTATAGTATTTAATATATATATGTAGGGGAGTGGAGTAGGGTGTATCATAATACGACAGTCCGTCACAAAGGGACGGCGACGCGTTTTGTCGGCGGATTATGATACACCCTTTTTTTGTTTCATTATCGCGGGGCCGTCGTCGCTGGTCCGCGAAATCGGATATACTAAACATAACTGACATGAACGAGCGTCTGATAGTGAAATCCTTTGGTCCGGTGAAGGACATGGACATAACATTCAGGAAAATCACGATACTCATCGGAGACCAGGGAACGGGAAAGAGCTGCGTGGCCAAATTGTTTTCAACGTTTATGTGGCTTGAGAAGGATTTGGTCATGAAGCGCCGCAAGGTTGATTATTACGAAAAGGGCGAGATATTCAGGACGAGACTATGTTTTTACCACCGGGTGGACTCTTTTCTGAAGCCTGAGACCTATATCAGGTTTGAGGGGACGGCATACGGCTTTGAATATTCCGGAGGACGTCTCCGCATCACAGAGACAGGCAAGGACATCGAGTCGTTGCCAAAGATAATGTATGTTCCGGCGGAACGTTCGGTGTTGAGCGTTGCTGAAAACCGGGCGAAGCTGATAAAGGAACTTCCAGACTCGTGCTTAACGTTCAATGATGAGTTTGTTGACTCAAAGTCATCTTTCCGGGCGGGCTATGAACTGCCTTTCGGAAATCTCCATTACCGGTATGACTCCCTCAACGGAGTGAGCAACATTTGGGGAGACGGCTATGAGGAAGCCCCCGTTCATCTTAGCAAAGCCTCAAGCGGCATACAGTCGGCGCTTCCGCTGTGTCTCGTTTCCGAGTATCTGAGCAGGATGGTGGCTGAGGGTGACGGCGTGAAGCTGTCCGTCAGCGAGATTCGGCGGATGGAGCGTGAGGTGGAGGCGATAATGAGCAACAAGGATTATTCCGAGAGCGTGAAAGAGATAATGCTGAAACGGCTGTCCGTGACAAGCCGTTATGGGCGTTTCATCAATATAGCGGAAGAACCGGAACTGAATCTTTTTCCCGGATCACAGATGGATGTGCTGTGCTCCCTTGTCCGTAACAACGCGTCCTCACCTGGAAATATGCTCCTGCTGACCACCCACAGTCCTTATACGCTTGCCATCTTCAACATGATGATTATGGCCGGAAAGGTAATGGCCGGTGTCGATGACGGGATGAGTGGCGAGGCGACCGAGACTGTTGCCGCCGGATGTCCCATCTGCCCTGATGATATAGCCGCCTTCTGTCTGACAGGAACGGACGGCGACGCATACTGCCAGTCCATCATATCCGATACGACCGGACTTATCTCAAAAAACGCGCTTGACATGGTCTCAGAAGAAATCATGACCCGTTTTAACGACTTATACCGCTTGTATGCAAAAACTGTCCGATAGTCCGTCTGTACCTGAGGCCGTCCGTCGGCTCAGGTTGGTCAGCGCCTTGAATCATGATTGCGGCAAGTCCGATGTGGCGGACTGTATCAGGGAATCTGCGGCCGGATGTATGTATGTGTATGACGACAGCAGATTGGGATTCACGGATTGGCGTGAAACTGCGCCCGAGTTTGAAGCAAAATGTTTTCGGGCATTAAACGACGCTCATGTCAGTCTTGTGCTGCTACCGCTTGACAACCGTATTGTCACCGGTGGGGCAGTCAAGAAGGGAGGCGTGGCCGACTGTGCATTGCTCACAGAACGGGAAATGGCTTTCGTCGAGTTTAAGACCAATGCCTCTACTACGAGCATGATAGAAAGTCACGACCAGAAAGCCGTCAGACAGCTATGGCACACATTTGCATACATAATAGAACCGCGATGCCGTCAGAGGAATATAGATATAAAGTCTAAAGTCTCTGTCGGTTTCTATATCGTTTTCGACCGTGACTTTGATGTAACTTCCGCTTCTGCCTCACGTCAGGCAGCCATGACAGAATTCTTAATGCTGCACAAGCTGCCTCTGTTCTTTGCCAATGAAAAGAAGTTTGAGTGAATAAAAATAATCAACGGCAATAACTGAAATATCGTCAGATTTCCGTACGGATGTAGCGTTGATGGACATGTGCAGCTGTAGGTTGTTTTCAGACAAGATTCGCCTGATATATCTTCAGCTCCCTCTGTTCACTAAGGAAGTTGATGAATGTGATAATGATTTTGAACGTTGGATTTATGTACTTAAGCATATGGAGACATTGAACCGTTTGCCTTTTGCCGCCAAGAGCGCCGTCTTCAAGCGGCTCGCCGAGATAACCGATATAGCTTCTCTTTCCAAGCAGGAGCGCATGATGTATGACGAGAGTCTTCGTAAGTTCCGTGACACGATTGTCGTGATGGAGGGAGCAAGGCTTAGCGGCGTGGAGCAGGGCAGAGCAGAAGGCAGGGCTGAGGAGCAGCGCCGCATAGCGCGCGGGCTTCTTGGAGTTGGCACGCCAGTCTGTACGATTGCCAAGGTCACAGGCTTGTCGGAGGATGAAATATCCGGGCTTTAGAATGGCCGTCGTTTTTTAAAAAGAGACATAAGAACAAAAGACATAGAATGCCGGTATTTTGGCTGTCACGTCTTTATGTCTTTTGCTCTTATGTCTTAATCATTTTTTTCAATCCTGAAACTCATGCTTTTCCGGTCTTGAAACTCTTTGTTTCTTTGCTTTTTTTCGTCTTCGCGTTTGTGGCTTGGCTTCCGTTTATTCGTCTGCCATGTCGTCTTTTGTCCCTTTGTTCATTCTTGAAATCTGTGTGCGCACAGCTCCGTCTGATATGTTGAGCG
>CAMWVS010000049.1 GCA_947177775.1 uncultured Prevotella sp. | reverse complement strand
GATCTACACCCGCGGACTGAAGGTCATGGACCTCACCGCTACGACAATGTGCAAGGAGAACAACCTCCCCATCTACGTCTTCAACATGGACATCGTCGGCAACCTGAAGAAGGTCATGGACGGCGAAGACATCGGAACACTCGTCCACAACTGACACTCAACAGAGCGAAGAGGTCGTCACTCTGACCTCTTCGCTCCGTTACACGGCTCACGTAACGTTGTCACACGGCCCGTGTAACACTGTTACACGGCTCATGTAACGTTGTTACGCGGGCCATGTAACACAACGGCATGGCACGAAACGCTCACTATCACCAACACATCTGTCAGGCTAAATGAAATAACCGTACCGAAACGCAGCACAAAATCTTGCGCATGACACTTATTTTCCGTATATTTGCACTATCGTTTCAAGTGCACAATCATGAAAAAAATAACATACATCATAGCCTCTGTCATCGTCCTCATGTCATTCTCCTGCTCACGGTTTGAATACCGAAAGAGCCTCATCGTGGCCGACAGCCTGACAGAAACCGACCCCAAAAGATCCATAGCCATGCTCGACAGCATGGCCCCGATGATGGCCGACGCCCCAAAGCACGAACAGATGTACCACCGGCTGCTACAAATAAAGGCCGCTGACAAATCATACATCAAACACTCTTCGGACAGCACAATCCTTTCGCTCGTGGAATACTACGAGACCGAAGGCGACAAGACACTGCTGCCAGAGGCTTACTATTATGCGGGAAGCATATATCGTGACATCTATGACGCGCCGCGGGCATTGGAGTATTATCAGAAAGCTATAGATGGAATCTCTGGCGGCAACATGAGAGTTAAAGGTCATATCTATTTCCAAAGTGGAAGTTTACTACTTAATCAAGCTCTTTACAATCAAGCCATTAATATGTATCTAAAGGCATTTGATAATTATAAAATCCAAGGAGACAACATAAATTGCATACATACTTTACACCATTTAGCTTATACGTATAATAAAATTAACAAGAAAGATAGTTGTCTACATTATTATCAAAGAGCATCTAAACTATCCAAAGACATAAACAATGAACAGATGGGAATGATGGTACTCGCACAAATGGCATCATTCCATATAGAACAAGGTGATTATTCTGAAGCAAAGAAATGTCTGAAACCGTCTCTTGACACATTGGACAGCATCAATATAAGTCCGTATTACACAATGGCATTGAAGATCTGCATGAACACGCAGCAATACGACAGCGCGCATTTCTATGCAACAGAACTTCTGAAAATCGGAACGATATATGCCAAACAAACGGCAAGCAGATGTCTCACGGAACTGGCTTTGAGAGAAAACAGCTATGACAATGTGGCCAAATATCTCAAACTTTTCAACGAATATACAGACTCTGTGAAAACAATCACAGCCACAGAGTCCGTCAACAGAATGAACTCACTCTACAACTACAACCTTCGAGAAAAAGAGAATCTAATTCTGAAAGCAGAGAATGCGAACAAGAAAGTGGCATTAACAATCACAATATGCACCGTCTTTACCTTATCTATAATACTCATAACGTACATATATAGAAACAGACAGAAACAAAAACTACAGATTGAAAGATTCTCCAGATTGAGAAAGGAACTTTACGAACAGAGCACGGAATTTATCCGAAAGAACAAAGAAAAGATTGAGTTTCTCGAACAAGAGCTCAAAAGAACATCAGATGAGAACCATCTGCTGATTGAAAGACTCGAAGAACAACGCGCGGACCTTATTCTTGCCAACGAAACCGCCATCAGAAAACAGACAAGAAACGAATCGGCAAAAGCAAGAATTGTCGCCACTGACATCTTTAAGACAATCCAAAACTACATCAAAAAAGAAAAAGCAGTCAATGCAAAAGAATGGAAAGAACTGGATGAGATAATTAATAAGGAGATTCCTGATTTCAAAACCAATCTATACAGCTACTATAACATCAGCCCGCATGAATACCACATCTGCATACTCATACGCTTAGAGTTCTCCCCCACGGACATGGCCATGCTATTGGGCTGCACCACCAGCGCCGTGTCTAAAGCACGCAAGCGGCTACAGGAAAAATTCTTCAGCGATAAAGGAACGCCGAAGGATTTCGACCAATTCATAAAGACGCTGTAAATCAAACCTTTATCAACGAGTTGTCAATTCCATGTCAACTCGTTTTTTTATTGTCAATTTCTTGTCAACTGCTTTTCTTCATAGTTTTCCAACTTCGCCATACCTTTGCAGCGGAATTCAAAACCAACAAGCAAAACATCAAATATATGAAGAAAAGAACAACAATCGCCCTCATGGCCGTCATGCTATGCACAACTATGCAAGCGCAGACGAAGACAGTCACATTACAGAATGATGACTTAGTATGCAAAGGAGGTCGTTATGAGCGTCCCACCATCAACTACGATGACAAGACCATAACCATCTCCGCCGACACATTAATATATGATGCAACGGTGGTGATAAAGAACGCTAACGGCAATGTCATCCATCAGGAACAGACCGTTATCTCTCCAACAAAGACCGTCATAAATCTGCCCCAAACGGAACAGACGGAGAAATCGGAAGTGGAAGTATTATATGACGACAAACGATTATACGGATTCTTCGAAGAATAAACAATAATATTAATTATCAAAAACAACTTAATTATGAAAAAACTATTTTTTATCGTGAGCATCGCACTCGCAACAACAACAATGTTTTCATGCTCAAATGAGAATGAGCAGGAAGAGACTGCATCTGCAAACATCATAACAAACAATGCTACTGGAACGGATTATCTACAATCCAGAATCGCAGAAATAAGCGACTCTATGCAAGTTATAACCCCTGTCGTGCAAACACGTGGATTTTGGAAATGGTTTAAAGTTTTCTACGCTGATGCAGCAGGAGCTGTTTTGGGAACATTCTATGGTGGACCAATTGGTACTGGTATTGGAGCTGCTTGTGCCTCGGTCCTTTGTGCGGCACAAAACGACTATATTATTGATAATGAGATGGCTTTTTCTGAATTAGTTGATTTCAAACAGATTCAAATATCACAAGCAGATAGTGTTGGACTATATCACAACATTATACTACAAGAAATCAACAACAAAGACTTCAAATCACTATCTATTAACGATGTGCAAGAAAAAGTAGCTATCTGCGCAAAGGCTGTAACAAGAGCTAATAATATCCCCATCAGCGATACTGACATCAGAAAAAACACCACTGAAAATGCTGCATTAAACACAATAAAGAACAACATTAGCCGCATCAATGACGCTCAGGATTCAAAAGAAATGAACGCCATCTTATGCGAACTTTTTCCTAAACATACAAAAGAATTAAACATCGTAAGAGAATATATAGACGGACTCATGAAAATAGACGAAGACCAAAGAAGCAAATACACTGAACTCGTTTTAAATGAGACAGAACACGCAGATATCACAGATGAAATGAAATCCAGTGTCAAAAGTGGAATACTCGTAGGTAACGCAAGCTCACAGCTGTGGAAATAATGTTCAATTAGTATTATTATATATGAATAGAAATATTTTTTTTGCAATCCTTTGCCTATTATCCTGCCTGACGACATCAGCGCAGGATAAGACAGGAAACTTGTTTCATGATAAAATAATGCTTGAAATGGGCTTCGAGGCTGAAACCAAACAGCACGACATATTTCCTATCGGTATAAATGTAAATATCGGTTATAAATTTACTTCACGGCTGTACGCTTATGGCAGATACCAAGGAATAGTCGGGCTATATGATGACAGTAACTTCAATACATATACAAAAACTCAAAATATCGGTGGGGGTATCGGCTATATATTCCACAAAGAGAAGCATAATGCCAAAACAGACCTATGGAGCATACGTGCACAGATGACTGGTAGTATAGGTAATCCTGACTGGAGAAACACGACATACGATATTGGTATTTTTTGGCAAAGCAAATACGGATGCTCAAGACTGTCACCGATATTAGGATTGGGATTCCGACACACAAACTCTCATACACAAGGAATAAAAAACCATAATGGCATATACGCATCTATCGGTTGGGGGATATAATGAAAGAGTACTTGGATTATTTCAGCCAAATTACATGGAGCGCCATATTCTTTATGTGGCTGATCCTCTCCGACCACATGAGCAATGAAAGTCCAATCACAACCACGTTGCTGGCAATCGGATTTATCATCGTCACTATTAGCGTCATACACAAAATCAGGAAGCGCATCGCACCTGAAAAGATGCGGATACCGCTGTCGGACAACAACTGCTCCATGATTATGTTTGTACTCGGACTGGGACTCTTTCTCGACACGAGCAGCGTTGAATACGCTTTCTTCGTAATCATTGCCGTAGCAACAATAGCGTTAGACGTATGCCGCCGATGTCTGAAAGACAACAACTGACACGACATAAAGCGTAAACACCACCGGCTGTATAGGATTTTGTTTCCTATACAGCCGGGAGTGTGTGTAATAATTAAACATAATCGTAATATCAAAAGCATTTTTTGCATATAATTATAAGTCAAACCCAATTATTTTCGTTACCTTTGTAACGAAATAAGCAATAAGACGGAAACCAATTCAAAAAACAATTATATGATAAGATTCACCGGATTTACTCAAACTGCGGCGGCTTTTGCTCCGAGGTTATCCTTGCTGCTCTACGCCCTGCTGCCCGTGACGGAGGCCACCGACTGGCTCTATTATGCGTGCGCAGCGCTCACTCTCGCGTCCTTTGCTGTTTTCATCGCCGCATCCGTTGTGGCACTGAAGAACGACAAGGAGGAGTGGATGGACAACTTGTGCGGCAACAGGAGCACAGGAATGTACGACATGTTCATCGCCATTGCCGGCCTCACCGTCGGTCTCGCGCTCCACAACACCGGCAACAGCATCTTCTGGGGCGTCATCCTCGCTTTAGTCGGCATGCAATACGCATTCCCGCAGAAGTTCAAAAGATGCTGAAATCCCCGGCCGTAATGGTCCGATGAACCATACGGAACACGACGGGAACGACACGACGGGGAACTTTCTCAGAAAATAAAACCATCACGGATAAGCTTCACCGGCTACCGAATCAAGAATCGGTTCAAGAAAATTGTAAGTACATATTTGCTTGAACCGGTTCTTGATTCGGTAGTTTTTTATTTCATCTCCCTCTGCACTGCCCGCGAATCATGCCACGGCTAAACTAAAATAAACAGTATGAAATACCTGTTGACATCTGATAGAATAGATTAAATGTATTTACCGGATTTTAAGCCGATATTTTGGAAATATAAGACTACCTTTGCCGGACATTAATCAACAAAAAATAAACTATATGAAAAAAACATTTCCCGCCCTCCTCCTGACGGCAATGATTGCCACAGGAGCATCGGCACAAGACAAAACAGACGTGGCACAAAGCCAAACAGACGTAAAACAAGCCCTAACAGACGTAAAACAACCCCTAACAGACGTAACGCAAAGCCAAACGGACATGAATCAGAAGTACCTTACGAGCGACAGTCAGAACCAGTCAGGCAAGCGGCACAGCCTCAAAGTGGGCTTCGACCTCAGCATGACGAAGTCGCTCCAGACCCGCGGAATGAAGTTCCAGTCTGATGCTCTTGACCTGACATTCGGCATGGGAGGCCGCCTCAACCTGCTGGCCAGCGTCGAATACATCGACGCCCACCACCATCACACATCGTTCGAAGGCATCGGCTTGGGCGGCGGTCTGTCCTACCGGTTCGGCAACGACAATCTCAATATCGGCAAAGCCGTCTTCAAGGTGGGTAGCACCGTGGGTAACGCCGACTGGAAACACACCTACTATGACGTCTCGTTTCGAATCAATCCGCTCGTCAAAAAGCAGAAATCGCCGCTCTTCATCGGTCTCGGCTACCGCTATGCCGACTCCCACACAGCCGGAATAGGCGACCGCAGTTTCTTCTACGCTTCCGTCGGCGTGACGTTCTGAGGCCGCACAAACCATTGAATCAGAATTCACTTTGCTGAACACAGAAACACGGAGACACAGAGGATAATACTCAAAAAACCTCTGTGTCTCCGTGTCTCTGTGTTCAATTATATATATGTATATATATCACAGACCGGCGCATAACAGACGCCACGGCGCGACGCATCTACGTTGCGGTTCATGTATATATAAATAGATATCTGACGTTTCTGTTCAGCTTTCCTCGAAATCAACATATTCGCCTTCATCCTCGGAGAAAATCTTTCGCCGGGCCTGCTCCGGATTGCGGTTGTCGATGATGGTCGTGCCGGAAGATGTCTGTGAGCGGCGACCGCCGGAGGACGACTGACCGGCTCTTGAGGAAGACCGGCCGGAGGATGATGAAGAAGATGTGCGGCCGGATGAGGATGACGCACGCCGGCCACCGTGAGAGAACGTATATTGGCTGCTCCGGCGGCCCGTATAGTCCTCGCTTCCATAGCTGTCGGGGCCAACTCCCATGATACGCTGGATCATGCTGCGCATGCGGACTATCGCGCTCCAGAAGAAGCGCACGGCCAGCATGACCACAATGGCCATGACGATAAGGAAGAGCAGGGCTATGAAAAGCAGTCCGTGGAGCATACGCGTTATGCCTTATTGCGGTTTGACAGGACGGAAAGCAGGACATACCACGCCACGACGGCCGCAAAGCCGCTCAGGCGGAAGACAGCGAGCAGGACGACGGAGGTGGCTATGAAGACGTATTTCAGTTCGTTGCCACGCCATCCCCACGTCTTGAATTTCAGGGCGAACATCGGTATCTCGGCCACCAGAAGCCAGCTGCACACGAAAACCATCGCAACGACGGCGGCCACGGTCAGCGGCGACGACGACAGCCAGCCTTCGCTGCCGACGATGAGCGACGCCCAGAAGAGGGCGTTGGCCGGGGTCGGCATGCCGATGAACGACGTCGTCTGACGCTCGTCAAGGTTGAATTTGGCCAGACGCAGGGCCGAGAAGGCTGCTATGACAAAGGCCGCGTAGGGAACATAACGGCCGACAACGGGCACGAGTTCGAGCCACGGCTGCGTCAAGAGGAAGGTGTAGATGATTGCCGAGGGAGCCAGTCCGAAGGTGATGCAGTCGGCCAGCGAGTCCAGTTCCTTTCCAATCGGAGAGGAAACACCGAGCAGACGTGCGCTCATGCCGTCGAAGAAGTCGAACACGGCACCGATGACGATAAAAAGAAATGCCGTCGCATAAAGCCCTTCGAAGGCATACGAGACGGCAATACATCCCGACACAAGATTACAGCAGGTAATCGTGTTCGGTATTTGGCGTGTCATTAAATTGGCCATTTTTTTGTGTTTTGGTTGTTGTCGGGCAGACCTGCGTCTGCCGCCGTTATTTCAGCTTGGCAATGACTGTGAGGTCGCCTGTGGTCGTCTGTCCCATCTTGACACACACTTCCGTGCCCAGCGGCAGATAGACATCAACACGTGAGCCCAGCTTGATGAAACCCAGATGTTCGTCGATGCAGCACTCCTCGCCGGGTTTGGCGTATGTGACGATGCGCCGCGCCATGGCACCGGCAATCTGACGGCAGAGCACGCGCTCTCCCTCCGGTGTCTCTATGAGCACATCGGCATGTTCGTTCTCCTCACTTGCCTTCGGCAGCCATGCCTTATGGAAGTTTCCGTCCTTGTGGACAACGGAAATCACCTTACCGTCAACCGGGAACCAGTTGGCATGAACATTGAAGAGGCTCATGAATATGGAAATCATCAGGCGGCGGTCATGGAAATATTCCGTCTCCTCCACTTCTTCGATAACGACAATCCGTCCGTCAGCGGGAGCTACGACCATGCGTTCCGTTTCGCCCTCAAAATAGCGCTTCGGACAGCGGTAGAAATTGAGAACCACCGCCCAAGCCGTACCGAAAAGAACCGCAAACGCCCAGAAAGGGACCTTCGTTCCCGGAATCTGCCACAGCAAAGCCGCCACAACGACTATGCCTAACAGGCTAAAAACGAGCGTATTGGTTCCCTCACGATGTATTCTTATCTTTTTCAGTTTTCTGATTCTCTGCCCCATCGGTTATTTTGATTGTTTCTAAATCCAAATGCAAAGGTACGCCTTTTTTACTTATCTTACAAACTTTTCGCTCTTTATCTTTCATTTATGACGGCCTGATACGGTATTTATGAACCACAAACGACTGAGTATGACGGAAAACAGAAAGTGTGGCATGATGCAATCACGTCATGAGCGACGCTGATTGCATCATGCCACACCATCATTCAGATGTTGTTTCATTGACAGAGAACGTCAGTCCTCGTCAAGATTCTGCTCCTGAAAGTCCATGTCGGCCTGTGCCACGAAGAAGACATCGTCGGGATTGAAGTCGCCACGCTTGTCTTCCTTGGCCTTGCGGCACACATATTCGGCTACAGCCTGAAGGTCAATGTCCACACATCCGTCCTCATCGCCATCACCGTCGAGCACACCACTCTCAAAATAATACTCCACGATGGTGTCCATCATATAGAGGATATCGTCTGTGGAGAATCTCTCTTTCAGCTCATTTGGCAGACTGGCAAGGATGAATTCCGCCTCGCGGGCGTTCTCCTCAGCGTCCAGCCGGAGCTCCTCTTCAAAGCTGGCCATGGTTCAGAGCAGTGACTGGAATTTTTCTTCGAGCTTTGCCTTTGAAAGCGCGCCTACAGTCTTGTCGACCATCTGACCGCCCTTGAAGTAGAGGATTGTCGGGATGTTGCGGATACCGAACTCTGCGGCAATCTCGTCGTTCTCCTCAACGTCACACTTGCCGACAACAATCTTGCCGTCATACTCCTTGGCCAGCTCCTCAACGATGGGGGCAATCATGCGGCAGGGACCGCACCATGTGGCCCAAAAGTCTACTACGAGGGGCAGTTCGCCGTTCTTCAGTGTCTCAAAATTGTCTTTTGTGATCTGTACTTCCATTGTCTTTTATTTTTTTTATTTGTTGATATTATAATGTCGTCTGGTGTCATCGGGCTACCTTACTGTGTGCAAAAATACGGAAAACCGCCGATATTGCCAAGCTTCCACAGACTTTTTAAGTAGGGTTAACAGGAGGCCGGCCGCTGTTCCTGCCGCTGCGTAACGGACCGTAAGGTTTCTTAATTTATCTTATGGTTCATCACGTAACGGACCACAGCGGACTTAGTTTATCTTATAGTCCATAACATCCTTGTTCTGCTCGATGTATGCAATGAGACTCTGCTTGACGTTCACCGTCCGCCGCGTACTCCTCAGCAGAACGTGGTTCTTGCCGCTGGAGTCGTGGAGCTGGAAGAAGAGCTTCGTCTCGCCGGGATTTTCGGCTATGATTTCGTTCAGTTCCGTGACAATCTGGTCGTTCAGCTTGTCCGTGATCAGCGAGATGGTGATGCGGTCAATGGCCTTGTCCTTGATGGTCTGGAGATATTCGATGTTCTGAATCTTCAGGTCGAAGAACTTGCTGTCGCGGTAGCGTTGCTGACATTTTGCCGTGATATATACCGTGCAGCCCTCCTTGAACATGCCGCTCCAGCGTCCCCATTCCTCTCCGAACATGGCCAGCTCGCCCGAGCCGTTGAAGTCTTCGATGGTGACAAAGCCGCACGGCTTTCCCGTCTTGGTGAATTTGGACTTTATCGCCGTGACGATTCCGCCAATGATGACGTCTTCGCGGTCGCTCAGCGACGATATGTCGGAGAGTTCGGAACATTGGGTGTTACACAGATTGTCAAGCACAATCTTGTATTCATCGAGCGGATGGGCCGATATGTAGATGCCGACGAGGTCGCGCTCGCGGTTCAGACGTTCAATGTCGCTCCACACCTCACCTTTTATTATCGGTGGCGTTGATATTTCCACGTCGTCTTCTTCCGAGAAAAGAGAGTTGCGTATCTGCGCTTTCTCCATCTGATAGATCTGGCCGTAGCGCATGAACGTGTCGAGGAAAGCCTCGCCCTTGTTGTTGGTGGCGAAGAAGTCTTCGCGTCTGATGGTTCCGAAACTGTCGAAACCGCCGCTCAGCACAAGCGACTCGACGCACTTGCGGTTGACGGCGCCGAGATTGACACGCTGGATAAAGTCGAAGATGCTCGTGTAAGGCCCGTTCTTATCTCGTTCGGAGATAATGGCACTGGCTGCTGCGCCGCCCACTCCCTTGATGGCACTGATACCGAAGCGTATCTCACCGTTCTTGTTGACACTGAATTTCTGGCGGCTTTCGTTGACGTCGGGACCCAGTGTCGGAATGCCCATCGAACGGCATTCGTCCATGAACTTTGTGATGTCGGCAATGTTGTCGAGACTTCGGCTCATGATTCCGGCCATGAACTCAGCCGGATAGTGGGCCTTGAGATAGGCCGTCTGATATGCCACCCACGAATAGCACGTGGCGTGACTCTTGTTGAAGGCATACGACGCGAACTTCTCCCAGTCGCCCCAGATTTTCTCAAGCACCTTCGGGTCGTGACCGTTTTTCTTTCCGCCCTCAATGAATTTCGGCTTCATCGCGTCAACGATGGCTTTCTTTTTCTTACCCATTGCCTTACGCAGGGCGTCGCTCTCGCCTCGGGTGAAGTTGGCCAGCTGGCGCGAGAGAAGCATGACCTGCTCCTGATAGACCGTGATTCCGTAGGTGTCCTTGAGATATTTCTCCATACACGGGATGTCATACTTAATCTCCTCGCGGCCGTTCTTACGTGCGATGAACGACGGGATATAGTCCATAGGTCCCGGGCGGTAGAGGGCGTTCATGGCGATGAGGTCCTCGAAGACCGACGGTTTCAGCTCACGGAGATACTTCTGCATGCCCGCCGACTCAAACTGGAACGTTCCGATCGTGCGGCCCTCGCAGTAGAGCTGATACGTCAGCGGGTCGTCAATGGGGATGGTGTCGAGGTCAATTATCTCTCCCGTGCGCAACCGGACGTTCTCCACGGCTTCCTTCAGCTGCGAAAGCGTCTTCAGTCCGAGGAAGTCCATCTTGATCAGACCGGTTTCCTCGATTACGTGGCCGTCATACTGGGTGCAGAGCAGCTTGTGGCCGGGATTGCTCTTGTCTTCGGCCGTAGACACCGGAACCCAGTCGCTGATGGCGTCGCGGCAGATGATGGTGCCGCAGGCGTGGATGCCAGTGTTGCGCACCGTACCCTCCAACATCTTTGCATAGCGGATTGTCTCGCTCTCCAGACGGTTCGTGCTGGCCTCGGCCTCGCGCAGCTCCGGAATGACGCTGATGGCGTTCTTTAGGTTCATCTTCAGTCCGTCGGGCAGCTTGTCGGGAATAGCCTTGCAGAGCTGGTTGCTCCGTTCGAGGGGCAGCTTCTCCACACGGGCCACATCCTTGATGGAGTTCTTCGTGGCCATGGTGCCGTAGGTGATGATGTGGGCCACTTTGTCGTGGCCGTATTTGTCCTCCACCCATTCGAGCACGCGGCCGCGGCCGTCGTCGTCGAAGTCGGTATCAATATCGGGGAGGGAAATTCGGTCGGGGTTGAGGAAACGCTCAAACAGCAGGTCATACTTGATGGGGTCAATCTTGGTGATTCCCAGACAGTAGGCAACAACGCTTCCGGCCGCCGAACCACGTCCCGGACCGACCATCACGCCCAGCTCCTCGCGGGCGGAGTTGATGAAATCCTGCACGATGAGGAAGTAGCCGGGAAATCCCATCGTCTTCATGATGTGCAGCTCGAAGTTGACGCGCTCCTTCACTTCGTCACTGAGCGGGTCGCCATAGAGTTTTCTTGCGCCGTCGTAGGCGAGCTTCGAGAGATAGTCGGCCTCAAACTTTATGCGGTAAAGGCGGTCATATCCGCCAAGCTTCTTTATCTTCTTCGCTCCCTCCTCTGGCGGCAGCGGGTTCTCTCCGTTCTCGTCGCGTGTGAACTCGTCATAGAGTTCCTGCTCCGTGATGCGCTGACGGTATTCGTCTTCCGAACCAAAGTCTTCGGGAATGGGGAAGAAAGGCATGATGGGGTCGTGGTCAATGGAATAGATTTCGACCTTGTCAAGTATCTCGCACGTGTTGGCCAGAGCCTCGGGGATGTCGCTGAAAACGTCGTTCATCTCCTCGCGGGTCTTGAACCACTCCTGCTTGGAGTAGAGCATTCGCGTAGGGTCGTCAAGGTCCTTGCCCGTCGATAGACAGAGCAGACGGTCGTGGGCCTCGGCGTTCTCCTCGTCAACGAAGTGGCTGTCGTTCGTGCATACCAGCTTCACGCCGTGCTTCCGGGCCAGTTCGATGATAACCTTGTTGGCCTGCTGCTGAAGCGGGAATGTCTCGCGGTTGGCACGTATCGTCGGGTCTTTCACCTCGTGGCGCTGTAGCTCCAGATAGAAGTCGTCGCCGAAAACGCGCTTGAACCACACTACGGCCTCCTCGGCACCCTCGATGTCCCCCTGCAGAATCTTTGCCGGCACCTCGCCGGCGATACATGCCGAGCAGACAATGAGCCCCTCGTGATATTTCTCAAGCTCGATATGGTCCGTACGCGGACGGTTGTAGAAACCGTCGGTCCAGGCTTTCGACACCAGTTTTATCAGGTTGTGGTAGCCAGTCTTGTTCTTTGCCAGCACGACGAGGTGGTTTCCGCCGCCGTCACCCTTGGCCTTCTCCTTGTCGGTCAGGCGCCGGCCGTTGCGCACGACATACATCTCGCAGCCGAAGATGGGTTTGAACGGCTCCTGCCCGGCGTCCTTGCGCTTTCCGTTGACGCCCTTGCAGTAGTTGAAGAACTCCTTTATGCCCATCATGTTGCCATGGTCGGTGATGGCCATGCCGCGCATGCCGTTGCCCACGGCCTTGTCAACCAGTTTCGAGATGCTGGCCTGTCCGTCGAGAATAGAATAATATGTGTGTACGTGAAGGTGTACGAAATCTTCCATGCCTTATGCTCCTCTGTTTGTTTTGGAGGCGTAAAGTTACGCAGAAACCCTTAGACGGCCAAACGAAACGGGAAGAAAATAAGCCCAAACGGCGGACGGGCCGTCATGCCGGCCGTGCGTCACTGTCCGGCCTCAACCTTTATATCTGGGTTGACGGCGCGCAGGTCGTCGACGAAACGCTCCTTGTCCTTCGGGGAAATGATGATGCTCCGTCCGTGGAGTTTCAGCTCCAGCCGGTCCAACGACATTGCCGGTGAGCTGACGGGCGTCCGCGTCGGCCGGACGGCGGTGATATCCATGATGTCACACCGCTCCCTCATCAGCAATCCGCAACGTATCGTCAGCGTCCGGCCGTCGATGACGTATGTCGTGTTCGCAACCATATCGGCGATCACCAGCAGGACCACGCCGCTGATGACCAGCCCTATCAGCGGAGCCTCATCAACGAGAATGAACGGCAACGAGCACGCAACGACAATACCGATGACCACCAGCACGAGCCAGGTGTCAACCTTTGATTTCTGCTTTTTCATAATCTTCGTTTTATGTTATTGATAATAGAATATTCATTCACCGCCATTCCCGTCACGTCGGAGTATGGACACAGCCGGCCATTCTGGCACGTTCGAGGGTGTTGCAAAATCATAGGATTATAGGGACGAGGGTGTTGCAGACAACGCCCTACCCTCTTTTTCTGGACCATTGCCGCTAAATGAAGAAATAGGAAAGGCCGAGACAGAACGTCCTTTCTTTCGGATTATACACCTCCCACTCTGTCTTTCTCGACTTCCTCACGCTGCTTTCGAAGCTCATGATAACCTGCCACCGTGAGAAACCGAAGCCGGCGGAAAGTTTCAAGCCATAGTCAAACCTCTTGCAAAGGCCGTTCGAAAAGATATTCTCGCTATAGTCTTCACCAGGAATCTTGACCTCGCGCTTCCCGCTAAGCCCGTATGCGAAATAAGGACCGGCTTCGCAGAAGACTCCGGACTGGCTTCCGATGGCATGTCTGTAGCCGACCGTGAGCGGAATTTCGGCGTAATAGATATTGCTGACGAAATCATAATCCTTCTCGTCGCCGAGGTAAAGAATCTCGTCTTTCCAGCCCTTTTGAATGATGTATGCCGACGGACTAAGATAAAGATAGCTGTCCCGGGACGACAGCGGAAACTCGCTTCTGACTCCAGCCATAAATCCTGCATGGCTGCGGAAGTCCGCTGCCGTCGATACGGCGAGCCCAGCCGTCACGCCATAATGATTGCTGTTCTGTGCAACAGCGGGAGTGCACAAAGCAAATATCGCGATGAGCAATCCCCAGAAATGTTGTTTCATAATTTGTTTGTATTTATAATTGAACATATCGTTGACATCCTGCCGCCACCAAACCATTGCGACAGGGGCATCGTACTGGCCGCAGGTCATTCCGTCATTGCAGCAGCACAAACCGTATCGGCCGCAATGAACGCGTCATTGAGGTCGTCATACGCCTTGATGAACTTCCCGCGGTTGAAATGGAGGAACCGGCCGTAGCCACGGACTTTGTCCGTCACGCCGGTCAGAGCGTTGTAGAAAGCGTCGCAATACTTCTGTGTCTTGTCCGTCTTGTATGGCCTCTGGTCAATGGCGAGAATGGGAACGCCCATCTTCGGAATCCTTTCAAGATAGTCGTATGTAGAGATTATCAGGCAAAAACCGTAGCCGTTGCGGGTGCACAGCCGTTCGGCCTCGCGTGGATTGACACAGTAAGACGAACGGCAAAAGGAAGCGTAGTCGTATATTATGACGTCATCGCGCCGGCTCAGATAGTCGCGCATACGGGCGACATCCACCTGATAGATATTGTTATCACAGGTCAGACTGTCAATCGACGTCGCGCACAGCTTCACCCGGGCCTTGTCCTCGGCCGCCAACTGCCTGTAGCCGGACTCATTGATGGATATAAGTCCGCAGCCGCAGAGGCTTGCCGCAGTGACGAGGGTGAGCAGAAAAGAATGGATTTGTCTCATTTTACGTCTTGCTTTGTTAATATCTTGATACGCTGTCGTTTCGTGACCGGCCCTTCAGAAAGTTCCTTTGTCAGTGTCTCTGTTGTCCATCTTCTTGTTCGCATCAATGCTTTTGCCTTTGAACAGATTCCAGCTTAGACCAAGAATGAACATTGATTTATTGTCATCAATGCTGTTGTTCGACGAATAGCTGATGACGTTGTTGTTCAATATCTCCGATGAATATTTCGATTTGGTGAAAAGGAACAGACATCCGGCCGTGATTCTCACCTGCCTGTGCTGATAGTAGAGCTGGAGATGGCCGCTGTTCTCGTCGCTGACGAGCAACGGGCCGGAAATGTATTTAGAGACGACGCTGCCCATGTAGCTGGCCCCGAAACGGCCGAGCGAGAGGTTCACGGTGTACCATAGCGGCGTGTACCAATGGGCATGATTTCCGGCAAGGTCACTGTCAATCTTCTGTCTGATGGCGTTTCCTCCGGCTCTCAGCGTGAGCGTCTCGTTTCCCAGCGGTTTCACCGTCATGCTGCAGAAGCCTCCCGACTGGCGGTAGCTCCGTGCGTTCTCGTTCGTAGACACGATGCAGACCTCACCGTTGACCTCACCATACTTATAATATGTGTTTATCGCGTTGTCCACATAGTTGCCGAAGAAGCCGGCCGTGAGGTCCATCCACTTCCTGTGATGGCTGTAGTAGGCATAGAGGCTGTAGCTGTTGCCGCTTTTCAGATACGGATTTCCCTGCTTTATCAGACCGGGGATTACCTGTTCGGAATTGTTGCTGAGCTGGGATATGGCGGGTATGACCGGCTGGGAAGTGAGCTGAATCTGTATGCTGCTCCTCTTCATCGAATACGACAGCGACGCAGCCGGCGAGAACACCCAGTCGTGATAGGACGTGTCGTCATTGTCCGTATGGACGTATGTCGCCCCGGCACTCAGCCGGTATCCGAATTTTCCCTTTGCTCCGCCCCAGTCGACATACGCATAATGACTGCTGTTGGCGGAATGGTAGTCATACCGGCGGTTGCCGGTCAGATGATTGCTGATAGCCGACTGTGAACTTCCTACGGTCCCTTTATATCCGACGTTCAGCGAATTGCGCGTCCCGCTCCGCGTGTAGATGGCCTCCCCGATGACCGAATGCTTGTCGTTCGTCAGCAGCATGTTGTCGTCAAGGAACGTGTCGTCCTCCGAGCTGCCGGCCCACTGTCTGTTGTCGTGCCGCTGATTGTTGTGATAATATGTATAGACGACGTTTGCCGTAAGCTCGTTTCGTTCATCTATCCTCTTGTTCAGATACAGGTCGGCTGACGTTCCGAACGTGTTTGTCCTGCTGTATTCCTTTCCGTGGCCGTCCGACGGTCCGCCGGTTCCGTCAGACATGATGATGCTATTGGATTTCCGTGAGTCGTGGGTGAAAGATGGAGAGACCACAGTCTGGACGGTGATGTCCTGCGGTTTGCTGTAGAGATATTTCAGGTTGAAGTTGTGAAGGGTATATGCGAACGGTAAGTCCGAACTGTATATATACCGCAACTCCTTGCCGCCGATGCTGAAACGGTAGCTCTGCGTGGCGTGATTGTCGTCATAATTCCGGTAGGACAGCGAATAGTCCGCCGTCATCTGATGACGTCCGGCGGTCCGGCGGACATAGACATTGTCGTTTCCGAATCCTGTCGTGAAGGCATGGGTGGCGTCTCCTCCGATGGCGAATCCCGTGTCAAGCCGCTTGGTTATGATGTTCACGACGGTTCCCTCCGCCGCATATCTCGCCGGCGGGATGGTGTAGTATTCGACTTTCAGAATCTTTTCCGCCGGGATATTCTTCAGGTCGCTTTCCGTGGCATTAAGTCCGTTGAGCAGCAGTTTCAGGGCGCCGCCGCCCTTTCTGACTATCCGTCCTGTCTGCGGGTCGGTGTCGAGGTCTCTCACCGTGGCGACAAGGTCGGCCAGCTGTCTCGCCTTTTTGACTTGCGCATCAGAAAACGTATAGACCGATCTGTCCGCAAAATCAATCGTCCGCTTGCCTCTCACGGTGACACCGTCCATCGCCACGGCGCTCTCCGCCATGACAAAATCGACGTTCACGTTCTCCGTCCCTACCGTGATGTCTTTCTGCGACACCCCAAATCCCAACGAAGACGCCGCAATCCGATAGTCTCCCGCCACGATGTCACGCACGACATATTCTCCGGCTTGGTCCGTGACAGTACTCTTCAATATCCTCGTCGTATCCGAACCGCTGAAAACCGCGATGGCCGCAAACGGCATGGGTTCGCCGGATTCGGTCCTGACAGTGCCGGTGATGTCAGGGTTCTGGGCCTTTGTCCACAAAGGAAATAACGTCAGCAGGGTCATTAGGCAGAGGGATGACAGCAGGGTCGCTTTTTTCATAATTTACTTATGTTTAGTCTGTTTGTTGTAATTTAAAACTTATAATCCTTTGTTTTATTGCCATAGATATAATATTTTCTATTGTCAGGCGCTCGTCATACTTACAGGCCTTAACATTATTCGCATTTCCTTCCAGTCTATGCTGGCTACATATACCGCCACAACTTGGCAATAGAATACAATCATCGCATCTTCCATCTTGCGTGATAGACAATCTTTTCATGACCATATCAGTATTCCATTCTATAACTCCCATTTCATTCAGAATGCCATAATGTGGAATATCCATAAAGTTGCGTGCAGTGCATTTAAATACTTTTCCATCGAAATTAATGACAGCTTCATTGTTATTATCAGCATAACAGGCACAATATTGAGGTTGTAAGGCGTTTGATGAAACGACAAAGCTATTAGCATTAATTTTGTTTATCGCAGCGTAAAGCGTAGACATATTTATGTCTTCTCTGCCACATTGCCATATTTTTTGTAATGAGACAGTACATCTCTTTCTATCAATGAATCCTCTCCGTTCTCATCAAACGTTACTAATTGTATTTCATCAAAAACGTAACCATTGAGATAAATGGTATGACCATCCATGTATATATAGGGACGTTGTATGGGTGCTCTGCCAATACCTTTATCTCTTACTATAGGTTCGTCATATCCAATATGCAAATCTATTTTGATGCGGTTTGAACATATCGCCACCGAACCAGCATTTTCTGTAATGTCGTTATTATTATCTGTGGCATTCACAACGATAGAGGCCATTATAACAAGCCCTGTAGCTAATAGTTGTTTTCTTTTCATACTTTAAATAATTCTGGTCAAGCGCAAAGTTATAAAAATAAAGCTATCTGCGAGAATAATTCTTATACACAAAATACACGCACTGAGAGGAAGACTATGTCAAACACCTAATAATCAACGTGTTATAAAAATAATACACATAATACACAGGTAACTACTGTTATAGCTTTTTCATTCTTGAATCGAGCTGTTTAGTACCATTCTGATTAAATAGTTTCTTGTTTATGCTGCTTCTTATGTTGGTTATCCTTTGCAGCGAGAGATTAAATAGTACTGCGATTTCTGATGGGATAAAATTAAGTCTTATAAGCACACACAGTTTTATTTCTCTTTCTGTAAGTTTGTACTCCGGTAGGTTTATAGTATTATAAAACTCTGGCAACATGTTTCCTACGAGTGCGGTGGCGGCAGTCAGTTCATATTCCGTAGCATCATTCCCTTTTGCAGCAAGTGAATGTAGTCTTACGGCAATCTCGCTGTTTCTTAATGTCTGTTCGTTATCTGTAACATCATCATCTATACAACAGTCATGATAGTCTGATATTGATTTTTGCAATGCTTTTATTTCATTTTCCTTTCTTGTCTTATATTGTTCAAAATCCGATTCCATCATATTGCTATCTTTGACAGCTTTGTCATATTCGGCCCAAAGATTATTATACTGTTGGTTTATTTTTGTATATTCTATACGATGTTTGCGCATTTTAGACGTATAGATTCTATACGATAATATCATAATAATGGCGGCACAACATGCTATATATGCAATACCATTGCGATAATTATCCGCTTCTATCGTCTTGTTCTTTGCAATTTGTTGTGCATGGTTATAATTATAAATGGCCTGTGTTCTATTGATTTCTATGGCTGACCGGACGATGGCTGACGAATCGTTCATCCGACAGTAAAGTCCCGCATATTTCATTACAGAGTCGGCTCGTCCCTGTTTCTTGTAGTATGTCATGAGCTCCCGGTAAGCCACTTCTGCACACTGAATGTCTTCTTTGAACTTCAACAGCTTTGTCAGATATAGATGTGCGGAGTCAGACCAGCCAACACCGTTGTAATATCTGGCCTTTGTTCCATAATAAGATTCTTTTCCTTTTTCTATATTACCGTCTTTATCAAAGAAGCCGGAATATCGCTCATAGTAATCAATGTATTTTTTCGTCTTGTCATAGTTCTTCTGATGAAGATAAACATCTATTATGGCCGGAAGATGGCCTGCCGCCAAATCTTTGCGGCCAAGTCGTTCATACATCTTTATTACGTTGTCGGTTATACTGATGACAGAGTCCTCATTGTACATGTTGCTATAGGCGTATGCTTTTAGTGCATAGGCATCAAATGCCATTATGGTATCTCCGGCTTTCATCGCTGTGACATAAGTATTCTCCCATTCTTTCAATTCGTAATCAGAAGAGGCCATAAAGTGAAAAATCATAGCCATCTGACCATGTATCCTGCAGAGCGTATGCCAGTCACATCCGGCATCGGTCGTGTCGGCCAGAGATGCGGCTACGTTGTAATGCTCAAGTGCTGTCGGGGCATCGTTGAGGTCGCGATAGACGCAGCCAAGGAGATAGCGGGCCATCATCCGCTCGCGCCGGTTGCCATGACGATCGTACCATTCGACAACAGCTGTCATGGTGGTATCGGTGGAGAATGGAATGAAGGCTTTGTTGAGGGCTTTGGCCTGCAGAAGACGGTAGCGCATGAGAAGCGCCTCGGGAAGACTGTCCGGGGAGGTACTGACGGAGGATAGCAGAGCGAGAGCCGAATCGGGGCGCGCGTCAGCCAAAGAGTCGGCACGATTGAGAAGGCCCTCCGTGGCTCTATAGTCACTGCAAGAGAGCAGCGCAGCGATGAGAAGAATGGTGTATGTCAGTGTCCGCATCGTTTTTATGTGTGGCATACTATTTCTTTATACCACAAAGGTAATAAAGTTTTTCGACATGAAGTCATGACTGGCAGATTTTTTCAGTGAAGTTCATGTCCCTGCCGCACCATGGTCCGTTTTGACACAACCTCGCGGATATGTCTTTCCGTTTTTTTCCGAATTTAAGCCCCACGAGAGCAGGGACTTTTCATTTTTATTCCGCCGCGGGCGCAAATATCGCAGCTATGCGCGCATTAAAATCCGAGGTTTTTCGGTAAGCAATATTTACATATTTCATAACACGCTCATTCATAGCCACATACAAACAACGATATCTTCATTGGAAAACCACGGAGCGGCGGCGGACTTGCCGTAAGGCCTTCCCGAGGTTGCAACAAGGCCCCCGCGGCGTTGCAACGGGGCCACCGTTGCAACACAACAAGGCCGTTGTTGCAACCCCGGGAAGGCCTTACGGCAGAAAAACAGTAACTTTTCAGGACAAAAATAGCAAGCAGAAACCAGCAGTTTTCTTCGTTCTGGAAAAGCCGTAAGGGCCTCCCGGGGGTGTTCCGAAGAAAAAACGGCGCAATTTCGATGGCCGCCGACCCCAAAAAACACCCGAAAAGGGGCCTGAAAGCTCTGAAAACGCTCTAAAACGAAGATTTTTCCGGAGCGGATTTTGTAAAATTTTAAGGCAGTGGAAGAACGTTGAGAAAACATGAAACTGCAGAGACATGACTTCGCCACGTCAGTCAGGTGGCATTCAATAGACATCGCATAGCGATATACCTACACTTGGTCACGGCTGTCCGAAAGCCACTCTCACGCTGCAGCGGATTTGCAATCACGGTTGTCCGGAACTACCAATACAGAAAAACGCCACGAAAAGCGTGTCGGCAAAATAAACCAAAATGCCACATTTTCATAATATGGGTCAATGAATGACGGGTATAACGGCTATTTTACAGTAATTGTTTGCGCACACAGCCGGAATATCGTAACTTTGCAGCAGAAATAGTAAGTAAGGATAACAGTTTTAGTAATGTAACAGCACGGGGCCGCCGCTTCCTTATCATATTAAAGATGTGGAGCTCCGTCTAAAGAAAAGAAAGGTAAAAAGATTATGGTAACAACAGGTTTAACAATCTTATTCGCAGGTGTGTTCGTCGTAACCATAGCACACGCTATGTATCTCGGCCACAAGCTCGACATGAATAAGTAAACTCCGGCTGGTCCGGACGGACAGAAACCGGACGAAGAGAAACAAGAAAAAGAGAACACGAACGGCTGGTCCGACGCCACGGCGACGAACCGGCAAGTAAGAAAAAACAAAGAAGAAAGGATAACACGTTATGGAAGTTTTGGAAACTGTAATATTGGCTACGGCGCTGTTTGCCGTTATCACCCCTCTGATGATGAATCTGTCGATACGCAATAAGTAAACAAAGGCGTAGCCGACACATATACATACGGCACGACCGGACACACATCCACTGTTTTATATTGGAGCGTGTCCGGTCGTGTCGTTCTGTTTCCGCTCATGCGGACAGAGCGCTGCCGGCGGCAAACAAGGCGTCGGCGGTCAGCAGGTGACGGTGCGTGTGCCGTCCTCGGCTTCGGCGATAGTCACTTTCAGAGCGTCGCCGGGAAGCAGTTCCTCTATCAGTTCGGGCCACTCTATGAAGCAGAGGGCACCGCTGTAGAAGTAGTCTTCATAGCCCATGTCGTAGACTTCGTCGAGCTTCTTGATGCGGTAGAAGTCAAAATGATAGATGAGCTCGCCCGTGGAATCGGAGCGATACTCGTTGACGATGGCGAACGTCGGGGACGTTATCACGTCGTCAACGCCCAGTTCCTCGCACACGGCCTTGATGAATGTTGTCTTGCCGGCACCCATCTTTCCGTAGAAAGCAATCACGGTGCTCTCGCCGATGGCGGCTATGAACTGGCGTGCCGCCTCGCGGATGTTGTCTAAGTTGTCTATTCTTATTTCCATAATGTCTTTATCGTTTCTTTCCGGTCATGGTTATGACGGGGATTATCATCTCTTCCATTGATATTCCGCCGTGCTGGAACGTGTCCTTATAGTAGGAAACGTAGTAGTTGTAGTTGTTCGGGTAGGCGAAGAAGGAGTCGCCTGTGGCGAAAACATAGCTCGTGCTGAGGTTCGGCGAAGGCAGCTGGGCACGCCGCGGCTCCTTTATGACAAAGAGGTCCTTGCTGTCGTAGGCGAGATTCTTGCCCAGCTTGTAGCGCAGGTTGGTGTTCGTGTTGCGGTCGCCGATGATCTTCACCGGCCGGTTGGCACGTATCGAGCCGTGGTCGGTCGTGACAATCACGCGATAGTCACTCTGCGACAACAGCTTGAAGAGTTCGGAAATGACCGAATGGCGGAACCAGCTGAGCGTGATGCTGCGGTAGGCCGACTCGTTGCTGGCCAGCTCGCGGACCATCCTCGACTCCGTCCGCGCATGGCTGAGCATGTCGATGAAGTTGAAGACAACGACGTTGAGGTCGTTCGACTCCAGCCGGTGGAACTGCTGGATGAACTTCTCCGCCCCGGCCGAATCGTTGATTTTGTGATACGAATAGCTGTTCTTCCGGCGATAACGCTCCAGCTGCGTGCCGATGAGCGGGCCCTCGTTGAGGTTCTTTCCCTCCTCCTCGTCCTCGTCGACCCACAGGTCGGGGAACATCTCGGCTATCTTGTTCGGCATCAGTCCGCTGAAGATTGCGTTTCGGGCATACTGCGTCGCCGTGGGCAGAATGCTGTAATAGAGGTCTTCGTCAATATCGAATGAGTCGCCGAGCTCGCCCGCAATCATCCTCCACTGGTCGTAGCGGAAGTTGTCGAGCACGACAAGAAAAACTTTCTCACCGCCCGAAAGCAGCGGGAACACTTTCTTCTTGAACAGCTCCGGACTCATCATCGGATGGTCTGCGGCCTGCGCCGTGGGCGCGAGGGCATCCACCCAACCGAGATAGTTGGCCTTCACGAACTTGGCGAAGCCCGCGTTTGCCTCCTCTTTCTGCATAGAAAGCATCTCCGACATGCTGCTGTCGGTGCCGCTCAACTCCAGTTCCCAGTGGACGAGACGCCTGTAGACCTCCATCCAGTCCTGCCACGTGCGGCAGCCGCTGATCTGCATGGCTATCTGCTGGAAGTTCTGTTGATAGCCCGTCTGGGTCACCTCGCTGACAATTTCCTTGCGGTGGATGTTCTTCTTCAGCGTCAACAATATCTGATTGGGATTGACCGGCTTTATCAGATAGTCGGCTATCTTCGAGCCGATGGCCTGATTCATGATGTCTTCCTCCTCGCTCTTGGTCACCATGACCACGGGAAGCGAGGGCGAAATTTCCTTTATACGCTGCAAAGTCTCCAGCCCGCTCAGTCCGGGCATCATCTCGTCGAGCAGAACAAGGTCGAAGTTCTGCTTCCGACACAGGTCTATGGCATCCGTTCCGTTGCTCACCGTGACCACCTCATAGCCTTTCTTTTCAAGGAAGAGCAGGTGTGCACGCAGCAATTCTATCTCGTCGTCTGCCCAAAGTAATAATCCGTTGCTCATCTGTAAAAGTCCTCATCTAAGTCGAACGTGCCTGCCGGCGGTTCGTTGTTCATATTGTTGTTCACTCCGCCAATGTCAGGCGGGAGGCCAAGGTCGTCGAAGTCGTCCGTCTGCGGAGATGCCGGAACGTTGCCGGAGGGTGCGGGCGGAAGGCCGAGATCGTCGAGGTCGTCCGTCTGCGGAACTGCCGGAGCGTTGCCGGAGGGTGCGGGCGGGAGGCCGAGATCGTCGAGGTCGTCCGTCTGCGGAGATGCCGGAGCGTTGCCGGAGGGTGCGGGCGGGAGGCCGAGATCGTCGAGGTCGTCC
>CAMWVS010000048.1 GCA_947177775.1 uncultured Prevotella sp. | reverse complement strand
GTTCATGCCCAGAACTCTACACTTAAGAGTAATCATACCTCTTCACTCATCACTCTGAACTAAACTCTGAACTAAACTCTGAACTAAACTCTGAACTAAACCCTAAACTCAGCCCTTAAGAGTAATCATACCTCTTCACTCATCACTCTGAACTCTGAACTAAACTCTGAACTCTTCACTCTGAACTAAACTCTAAACTTTGCCATCTTCCTCAAGATACCACTTCGAGTATTCCACATAATGGGCGCCGAAGCTTTCGGCCTGATTCGGCGCCGTTTTCTTCAGGAATTTGGCCGGAACACCGCCCCAAATCTCATGCGCGCCGATTTTCGTTCCCTGCAACACGAGCGCACCGGCAGCCACAACGGCGCCCTCGCCCACCTCGCAACGGTCCAACAGCGTGGCTCCCATGCCAATCAGCGCACCGTCATGGATGGTGCAGGCATGCACTGTGGCGTTGTGGCCGATGGAAACGTCGTTGCCGATGACGGTCGGTCCGGTCGTGTTGGTCACGTGTATGCACGCTCCGTCCTGAACATTCGTGCGGTCGCCGATGGTTATCGGGGCCACGTCGCCGCGCACGACGGCGTTGAACCATACAGAACATTCGTCACCCATAGTCACCTCGCCGACAATCGTGGCGTTCTCGCTGAAATAACATTCACGCCCCCAACGCGGCGTAAGTCCCTTGATTGATTTTATCAATGCCATATTGTTTCGTTTTTTTAGATTATGCTGTTTATCAGTTGCAAAGATACGCTTTTTCCATCTATTATCAAGGACATAAGTTTTAAGGATATGCTGTTTATCAGTTGCAAAGATACGCTTTTTCCATCAAAGAGGGCTAATTTATTCTGCCCGCCGCCATTGAAGTATTGCGATTTATGCGTAAATTTGCAACAATAAGGCCGCGCCCGCACCTCTACCTTTGGGCAAAGACATTTCAAAGACATATCCGGCTCCATCCATACCTGGACGGATGGCGAAAGGCAGGGCAGCGACCGCGAAAAAAACATCATACGACCATGACAACGACTGACGAAGTGAGAGAAAGACTTGCCGCACTGCGCGAGGAGATGCGGCGCGAGAGCCTTGGGGCGTTCATCTTCCCGAGCACCGACCCGCATTGCGGCGAATACGTGCCCGACCATTGGAAAGGACGCGAGTGGATAAGCGGATTTGACGGCTCGGCCGGAACGGCTGTCGTGACGCTCGACGGGGCCGCCCTGTGGACGGATTCACGCTATTTTCTGGCGGCAGAGGAGCAGCTTGACGGCACAGAATTCGTCCTGATGCGCGAACGCATGGACGGCACACCGACCATTGCCGAGTGGCTGGGACGCAAGCTGGCCACGGCGGGAGGTGTCCGCGGCATTGAGGGAGGCCCCACCGAGGTGGCCATCGACGGCATGGTCTGTCCGGCGGCAGAGGCCATACGGCTCAAATCGGAACTGAAAGCGCAGGGCGGACTGACGCTCCGCACCAATCTGGACGTGCTTTCGAGAATATGGCGGGAACGGCCGGAGGTTCCGCTCAACCAGATCACGATTCATCCGGAGAAATATTCCGGCGAGACATGCGCCTCGAAGATGGAACGCGTGAGGGCGGCCATGAGAGCCATGAACACGGGCGCCATGCTCGTGTCGTCGCTTGACGACATAGCCTGGACGCTCAATCTGCGCGGCACGGACGTCCACTGCAATCCCGTCTTCACGGCCTATCTCTTCATAACGGACAACGCTGCGACGCTCTTCACCGACCCGCGCAAGCTGACACCCGAAGTCACCGGCTATCTCCGCGACAACGGAATCAGCGTCAGCGGCTATGCCGACGTGAAGGAAGCGCTGCGCCGCTACGACGGCTACAGCATCATGATGGACGGCGAACAGACGCCCTATACATTATATAATAGTGTCCGATGCCGTGAAACCGTTGACCGCCCGTCGCCCATCGGGGCAATGAAGGCGGTGAAGAACGAAGTCGAGACCGAGGGTTTCCGCCGTGCGATGGTGCGCGACGGCAGGGCCATGGTGAAATGGCTGAGGTGGCTGGAGACTGCCGTTCCACGCGGCGGGGAGACAGAACTCAGCGTCAGCGCGAAACTGTGGGAGTTCCGTGCGGGAGACCCTATGTTCCGCGACATATCGTTCGACACCATCGCGGCATATCAGGACCACGGTGCCATTGTCCACTATGAGCCGACGCCCGCCACCGACAAGCCCCTGCTGCCCGAAGGTCTGCTGCTCGTGGACAGCGGGGCACAATATCCCGACGGCACTACGGACATCACCCGGACCATAGCCCTCGGCCCTGTCACCGAGGAACAACGGCGCATCTACACGCTCGTTCTCAAAGGCCACATCCAGCTCCAGATGCTCTGTTTCCCGCATGGGGCCAGCGGCACGCAGCTCGACGCTGTGGCACGGCGTGACCTTTGGGCGGCGGGCCTCAACTACATGCACGGAACGGGCCACGGCGTTGGCTCCTATCTCAACGTCCACGAGGGTCCCCATCAGATACGGCAGGAATACCGTCCCGCTCCGCTGACGGCCGGAATGACCGTCACCTGCGAACCGGGCATATATCTGGCCGGCCGTTTCGGCGTCCGCATAGAGAACACGCTGCTCACCGTTCCGCACGTGGAAACTGAGTTCGGCCGCTTCCTCCGCTTCGAGACACTGACCCTCTGCCCCATCGACACCACCCCTGTCATCATCACAATGCTCACCGACGAGGAGCGGCAGTGGCTCAACGGCTATCACCTCACCGTACGCCGGAAACTCACACCGCTGCTTGACGCCGCTGACGCGGAGTGGCTGCGGAAAGCGACGGAGGCCGTCTGACACATTAAATTGAAAGACAGCAAAGGCGCAAAGAAATTCCAACAGGTATTCTTTGCGCCTTTGCTGTCTTTATGTTCAACCCCTTGAAAGCATATCAAGCTTTCTCCTTTCGGGAAGGTTGGGGGATTTTAGATTGTTTGAGGTGTTGGCGTTTTCTTAAAGATGCACCTCCGACAGAATCTTCTTCGTCGCTCCCGTGCAGCTTTCCACATACTGTCCGGCGGCTGTTCCGGCTTTTGCAACGGCATCTTCGTCGTTGATGAAGCGGTTCATGACGCTCTCGAAGTCTCCGTAAGAGGCTATCTCCAAACCGCCGCCATTGGATTTCAGTCCCTGAGCCTCAATGAAATTTCCATTGTTGGGGCCGAAGATCACGGGCATATTCCACACCGCGGCCTCGAGAACATTGTGGATTCCTACTCCGAAACCGCCGCCGACGTAGGCCACATCGCCATAATGATAGATGCTGGAGAGCAGTCCGAAGCAGTCGATGATGAGACAGTCGGCCTCACGCGCCTCCTCCGGCGTAGTCCGGGTGTAGCGCACGGCGCGCCGTCCGAGCTTCTGCATGATCTGCTCCAGATGGTCCTCGCCGATGACGTGGGGCGCGATGATGAGTTTCCAGTCGGTGCGGCTGTTGAAGAAGCGGATGAAGATGTCTTCATCGGGAGCCCAGCTCGAACCGGCCACAAAGACGCGGCGGCCCTCCGAGAAAGCCTCGACCACGGGCAGCGGCTTGAACTGTTCGCGGATATTGAGAACGCGGTCGAAGCGCGTGTCGCCCACGACGGTGACTTCGTTGATGCCAATTCCGGCGAGAAGCTCGCGGCTGACATCGTTCTGGACATAGAAGTGGGTGAAGCAACGGAGCACCTTGGCGTAGCCGCGGGCATACCAGCGGAAGAAAATCTGGTCCGGACGGAAGACGCTGCTCACGCTGTAGACCGGCACGTGGCGGTGTTTGAGGATGTGCAGATAGTTGTACCAGAACTCATATTTGATGAAAAAGGCCATCACCGGACGCACCAGCCGCAGGAAGCGGATGGCATTGAGCGGTGTGTCGAGTGGCAGGTAGCAGATTATGTCAGCGCCCCCGTAGTCCTTCCGGACCTCATATCCTGAAGGCGAAAAGAATGTCAGCAGTATCTTGTACTCCGGGTGACGGCGGCGCAGGCGCTCTATCAGCGGACGTCCCTGCTCGAATTCGCCAAGCGACGCGGCATGGAACCACACATAGCTGGAGCACGGGTCCACTTTCTGTTTGAGCACCTCAAAAGCCTCGCGTTCGCCGCGCCACATCTTCTTCACTTTCTTGTCGAAGAGACTGGCCACGGCAACACCCAGCAGATAGAGATATATTGCTATGTTATACATGGAAGATGATAGATGTCTGATGATGGATAGTGAAATGGAATTAGCATCCCATCTGCTCTATTGCGCGGCGCATGCGGCTGACGGTCTCTTCGCGTCCGAGGAACGCCGAGATGTCGAACATTCCCGGTCCCTTGCCTTCGCCAACGAGCGTGAGACGCCAGGCGTTCATGATGTTGCCCAGCTTATATTCCTTTGCGGCTATCCACTCCTCGACGACGCGTTCCTGGTTTTCGAGCGAGAAATCGTCGAGCGTCTCCAGCAGGTCGGCCAGTTCGGCCATCTGACGTGGAGAATCTTCCTTCCAGCGCTTCTTGCGGGTCTTCTCGTCGTAGCTCTCGGGAGCATCGAAGAAGAACGAGCAGAGTGGCCACAGCTCGCTGACGAAGCTGACGCGGTCTTTCATCATGCGCACAACCTCGGTGATTCGCTCGTCGGTCTCGCCGGGAACATGACTGCGGACAATCGGTGCGAAGAGTGCGGCAATCTCCTCGGGAGTCTTGGCGAGGATGTATTCGTGGTTGAACCAGATTCCTTTCTGATAGTCGAAGCGTGCTCCGGCCTTGCTGCACTTGGTGATGTCAAACAGCGGGACGAGCTCGTCGAGCGTGTAGAGCTCGCGCTCCGTTCCGGGATTCCAGCCGAGGAAAGCAAGGAAGTTGATGACGGCCTCGGGGAAATAGCCGCTCTCGCGATAGCCCGACGAAATTTCGCCGGTTTTCGGGTCGTGCCACTCGAGCGGGAAGACGGGGAATCCGAGACGGTCGCCGTCGCGCTTCGATAGCTTTCCCTTGCCCTCGGGCTTCAGCAGCAGGGCGAGGTGGGCGAAACGCGGCATGGTTTCCTCCCAGCCGAAAGCACGGTAGAGAAGGACATGGAGCGGTGCGCTGGGCAGCCACTCTTCGCCGCGGATGACGTGGGTGATTTCCATCAGATGGTCGTCAACGATGTTGGCCAGATGGTATGTAGGCAGCTCGTCGGCGCTCTTGTAGAGCACTTTGTCGTCGAGAATGTCGCTCATGACGCGCACGTCGCCGCGGATAAGGTCGTCGACGTGTATCTCCTGACCCGGCTCGACGAGGAAGCGTACGACATACTGTGTGCCGGCGGCTATCAGGGCGTCAACCTCCTCCTTCGGCATCGTCAGCGAGTTGCGCATCTGAAGGCGCGTGCGGGCGTCATACTGGAAGTTCTCCGTCTCCTTGCGCTTGGCCTCCAGCTCCTCGGGAGTGTCGAAGGCTATATAGGCACGGCCGGCGTCGAGCAGCTGGCGGACGTACGTCTTGTAGATTTCGCGGCGCTCGCTCTGGCGGTAGGGGCCGCGGTCTCCACCGAAACTGACACCTTCGTCAAAGCGTATGCCGAGCCAGCGGAAGGACTCTATGATGTATTCTTCGGCTCCGGGCACAAAGCGGTTGGAGTCGGTGTCTTCTATGCGGAACACAAATTCGCCGCCGTGCTGACGGGCGAAGAGGTAGTTGTAAAGCGCGGTGCGCACACCGCCGATATGCAGTGCCCCGGTGGGGCTGGGCGCGAAACGCACCCTGACTTTTCTCTCGGTCATTACCTTATTTATAAATAGATAATTAGATTTTTGTGCAAATTTACGTTTTTTTTTTCAATATTACTATTTTTCACAGATATTTTATATCCGGCTGTACTCTAAAAGCTGTCCGGGCACAAAAAGCCGCCACACAGGAAACGGCATGCGGCCGTAAGAATATGTCACTTTTATATCACGGATTTTAACACTTGAAAAATTTGATTCTGGAGAGCGGTGAAACTGAAATTCTGACATTCCGGCGTCACAACCATCCCAAAAATCGGCCGTCGCCGACCAACGGGGCCCTCCCGGCTCTGCAACGGGGCCACCGTCGCTCTGCAACGGAGCCACCGCCGCAATGCAACGGTAGCCCCGTTGCAGAGCCGGGAGGCCCTTATTGCAAAATAAAACCTGACAAAAAGTTGCACACTTCCGCCAGTTTCGCCGTAACACACTGACAATCAAGCGACAAAAGATGCACGCGCAAAACTCGAGAATTTCGGACCGCGGGAAAATTATTTCAGAATATCGCAAGGATTTGAAGCCATTTGTCCGGATTATTCTAAGTTTTTAACAGTTCACGCCTGTCAACTCCCTCACATACCCGCACTTTAACTCCATTTAACTCGCACGATAAGATTATTTTTTGTAACTTCGCGCCATATTCCCGTACTACAGCCTGCAGGAAAAGCGACCGTGGCGGGACCGGCAGACAACTGTTTTAAAGTAATCAACGAACACCGGAATTATGAAAAGAATAAATATAAGCACCGACTTCACATGGAGCAAGCTGATTGTCAAGGTAGCCATCGTCATTGCCACCGTGGCAGTAATCGTATGGGCCATGCCCAACGACAGCCGTAACGTTTTCCGCTCCGAACTGGGAAAGCCGTGGCGCCACTCCGACCTCACCGCACCGTTCGACTTCCCTATCTATAAGTCGGAGAAGACCATCAAGAAGGAGCGCGACAGTCTCATGCGCCAATACGAACCTTACTACAGTCTCGACACCGAGGCCGAGGGCAAACAGGTGAGACTCTTCGTCGCCGATTTCTCCAAAGGAATTCCAGGAGTGCCGGACGACTATATCAGCATCATTGCCAACCGGCTGAGACGCATCTATCAGAAAGGCATCATCAGCTCGGCAGACTACAACCGGCTGCGCACGGACACGTCGCAGATGGTACGCGTGGTCAACGGGAAAAATGCCGTCAGCGTACAGATAACCCACATCTTCTCCGAAAAAGGAGCCTACGAGCAGCTGTTTCTCGACGAACTGCTCAGCCAGCACCGCCAGGCTCTCCAGAAATGCAACCTCAATGACTATATCACGCCGAACCTCATCTTCGACAAGGAACGCAGCGAGGCCAGTCTGGCAGACCTCATGAACAGCGTCCCGCTGGCAAGCGGCGTGGCACAGAAAGGACAGAAAATCATAGGGCGGGGAGACATAATCGACGAAAATGCCTACCGGATACTCGAATCGCTCAGGCTGGAGAACGAACGGCGGAGCCGCAACTCGGGACAGATTGAACTGGTGGCCATGGGCGAGACCATGTATGTGGCGCTGCTCGTGCTCTGCTTCACCATCTATCTGAGCCTGTTCAGAAAGGACTATTTCGAAAAAACGAGAAGCATAGCCATGCTCTACTCGCTCATAGTCATCTTCGCAATGCTCACGGCCCTGCTCGTGAGCAACTCCATCGGACATGTCTACATGCTGCCATACGCCATAGCCCCAATCTTCGTAAGAGTCTTCATGGACTCGCGGACGGCTTTCATAACCCACTTCACGATGATACTCATCTGCGCCTGCATGCTGCAGTTCCCGTTCGACTTCATCGTCGTTCAGACCGTGGCAGGACTGGCTGCCATCTATTCGCTGCGCGAACTGCAATACCGCTGGCAACTCTTCAAAACGGCAATCCTCGTAACGGCAGTGAGCATCGCCATGCACGTGGCATACGACATGATGCGCGTTCCGACAATGGCAGACATCGACACCAGCGCGCTCAACTATCTCATAGTCAACGGAACACTGCTGCTGTTCGCCTACCCGCTGCTCTATCTGGTGGAAAAGATGTTCGGATTCACGTCGGACATCACGCTCATAGAGCTGTCAAACACCAACAACGACCTCCTGCGCAGAATGAGCGAGGTTGCACCGGGAACGTTCCAGCATTCCATACAGGTGGGAAATCTGGCTTCGGCCATTGCCAACAAAATCGGAGCGAAAAGCCAGCTTGTCCGCACGGGAGCACTGTATCACGACATTGGAAAGATGGCGTCGCCTATCTATTTCACGGAAAACCAGTCGGGAATCAATCCTCACAGCAGCCTGTCCTATATCGACAGCGCACAGATAATCATCGGACACGTCACCGAGGGTCTCAAACTGGCCGAAAAGAACAATCTGCCAACCGTCATAAAGGAATTCATCAGCACCCACCACGGACAGGGAAAAGCAAAATACTTCTACGTGAAATACAAGAACGAACATCCCAACGACTATGTTGACGACCTGCTCTTCACCTACCCCGGACCCAACCCCTTCACCCGCGAACAGGCAATCCTCATGATGGCCGACGCCGTGGAAGCAGCCTCACGATCGCTGCCGGACTACACGGAGAAGTCAATCCGTGACCTTGTCAACCGTCTCGTGGACGGCCAGCTGGCCGATGGCTATTTCCGCGAATGCCCGATTACGTTCCGTGACATTGCCTACGCCAAGACCGTCATGATAGACAAACTGAAGACTATCTACCACACGAGGGTCAGCTATCCGAAGGAAGAAGCCAAACCAACGGCTACAAACCCGACCAAAACGACCTGAAAAACCACCCCAACCCTCCCAACAGGGAGGAACTTGAGAAATCCTCAAGACGAACATCGACAGAGAAAGAGTAAAAAATATAAAGACAGCAAAGGCGCAAAGAATAGCTATTGGTATTCATTTGCGCCTTTGCTGTCTTTATGGCACTCCACTGAAGGCATATCAGACTCCATCCCCATGTGAGAGCCGGAACTAATCTTGTTGTTAATCCATGTTAATATTTTGGTATTATTATGGAAATATAGAACAGATTTGTTACCTTTGCGACCAATTATCAAACAATTATCAGAATGAAAACGTTAAAATTTGCCGCTATCGCCATCTCATTGGCCGCGGCTGAGACAGCCTTGGCAGGCGGTCTACTGACAAACACAAACCAGAACGTAGCATTCCTGCGCAACCCCGCACGTGGCGCCGCCATCGGCATTGACGGTGTATACAGCAACCCCGCGGGCGTGGCATTCCTCGGAGACGGACTCCATCTGTCCATCAACCTTCAAAATGCTCATCAGACCCGTACCGTGACAACGGGCTTCCCTCTGTTCGTCTACAACGCAAACACACCCGGTCAGACAAGCCGCAAATTTGAAGGAAAGGCCGACGCTCCCGTCATTCCCTCGCTGCAAGCAGCATGGAACAAGGGCAAATGGAGCCTTCAGTTCGGTTTCGCCATCACCGGCGGCGGAGGCAAATGTGAGTTCGACGGAGGTCTCGGCTCGTTCGAACAGGTGGTAGCAAGCATACCTGTGCTGGCTCAGGGCCTCAATGCAGCCTTCCCTGTTACCGGCATGATCCCCTCGACGTCACCGTCACCCATTGCAACAGAACAAATAGGAAATAGTTACAGCTATGACTCCTACATGCGCGGCCGCCAGTATTACTATGGCTTCACGCTCGGAGCTGCCCGCAAGCTGACGGACAACATCTCTGTCTACGGAGGTCTGCGCATGCTCTACGGCACGTCAAACTACTATGGCTACGTGAGAAATATAAAGGTGGAGAGCGCTCAGCAGGGCATGGTTGCCGCACCGCAGTATTTCGGACAGGTTCAGCAGGCTCTGGCACAGTATAGCGGAGCCGCTGCAACAACCGCAAAGCAGGCACAGGCCGCCAGCGAAAAATACGCCGCTGCCGGTAACACAGAACAAGCAGCAGTTTATGCCGCAGTTGCTGCCAATGCCCAAGCTGCAGCAGAGGGACTGGCTACCGGTGCCGCCGGAGCCGGACAGCTCGCAGCAGCCACGCAGGACATCGAACTGAACTGCGACCAGACCGGATGGGGAATCGCCCCCATCATCGGCGTTGACTATAAGGCGGGCCGATTGAACCTCGCCGCGAAGTATGAGTTCAAGACCCGCATGCGCTTGAAGAACAAGTCGGCCAACAGCGCCAGCGCCAAGAACATCGAGATGTTGAACAAATATGCCGACGGAAACAAGGTCGCAGAGGACTCACCGGCACTCCTGACGGTCGGTGCGCAGTATGAGGTGACGCCCAGCCTGCGCGTGATGGCCGGATGGCACCACTACTTCGACGTTGACACGAAGCAATATACGAAGGACATGCTCAGCGACAGCAACGAATATCTGTTTGGTGCCGAATATGACATCTGCGACATCGTTCAGGTCAGCGCGGGCGCACAGCGCACTGTCTATGGCATGAAGGACGCGGGAATGAACGACATCAGCTTCAACGTCAGCTCATGGTCATTCGGTCTCGGCGTGGGTGTGAAGGTTTCGGAAAAAGTCAAGATCAACGCCGCCTACTTCCAGACTCTCTACGACGACTACAACAAGACTGAGGCCGTCGTGACCAACAGCTTTACACGCACAAACCGCGTGCTGGGTCTCGGAGTGGATCTGAAACTCTGAAGCCCCAAGACCCACCCCAACCTGAAAAAGGGAGACCCACCCCCAAACCTTCCGAAGGGATGGAGCTTGAAATGTCTTCAAGGCATGACATTGATAGAGAAAGAGTAAAAATATAAATACAGCAAGGGCGCAAAGAATATCTATTGGTATTTCTTTGCGCCCTTGCTGTATCTATATTCCCCCTCGAAAGCATATCGAACTCCATCCCTTCGGAAGGTTTGGGGGTGGGTCTCCCTTTTTCAGGTTGGGGTGGGTCATTCGTGGGTCTTTCGTGAGTCTTCCCTCTTTCGGGCTGGAGTCGGTCCTTAAACCGGGTCCACGTCATAATACATCATCACCGAAGTATAGCGTTTGTCCTTTGAAAGACCTTGTTGGGCCATGCGGAGGTATTCGCGGACACGGGGCAAATCTATCGAGTTCTCCAGTTTGAGAACAATCTTCCGGATACTTAGTGTCTTCACACGTGCCACCGACGGCTTGTCAGGGCCGAGAACACGTGCCCCGAACCACTGACGGAGCCAGGAGGCGAGCTGCAGGGCAGCCGCTGTGACGGTGTCGTCGTGGCGATGTTTGAGGTATATATATATAAGGTGTGTGTACGGCGGATAGCGGAAAGCAAGCCTTTCCTCGGCTATGTCGCGGTAAAGAGAAGTGTAGTCGTTGGCCACCACTTGCCGTATGACAGGCAAATCGGGACTTTTGGTCTGCAGGACGACAAGGCCGCGACGGCCGCGGCGACCCGCACGGCCGCTCACCTGGGCCATCATCATGTAGGCCTGTTCGTATGCCCGGAAATCGGGATAGCTCAGCATTGTGTCGGCGCTGAGTATGCCGACGACGCTGACGCGGGCGAAATCCAGTCCCTTGCTGACCATCTGTGTGCCGATGAGAATGTCGGTGCGCCCTTCGGCGAAGTCGCCGATGATACGGCCGTAGGCATTCCGTGTCTTCGTAGTGTCGAGATCCATCCGCGCCACACGTGCCTCGGGGAATATGTCGCGTATGATGTCCTCTATCTTCTCTGTGCCGAAACCTCGCGTCCGCAGTTCACGGCCACCGCAGGCAGGACACTCCGACGGCACGGGTGTAGTCGCACCGCAGTAGTGGCAGGTCAGCTGGTTCATGCTCCGATGGAGCGTCAGGCTCACGTCGCAGCAGTTGCAGCGCGGCACCCAGCCGCACTGGCGGCACTCTATCATCGGAGCAAAGCCGCGACGGTTCTGGAACAGTATGGCCTGTTCGCCACGTTCCAGCGCTTCTCTGACGCGGGTCAGGAGCAACGGAGAGAACGGTCCGTTCATCATCCGGCGGCGCTGGAGGTCGGCAATGTCGACAATCTGTATCTCGGGAAGCTCCACTCCCTGATAGCGGGTCGTGAGAGTGACCAGCCCGTACTTTCCCTTCACGGCGTTATGATACGTCTCCATCGACGGCGTGGCCGTGCCGAGAAGCGTCTTTGCGCCCGCCATGGAGGCCAGCATGACGGCGGCGGAGCGGGCATGGTAGCGCGGCGCGGGGTCCTGCTGCTTGTAGCTGGACTCGTGTTCCTCGTCGACAATGACCAGTCCGAGACGCCGGAAGGGCAGCAGGACGGCCGAACGGGCGCCGAGGATGATGTCGAAGGGGGCGTCGGAGAGCTGCTTGCGCCACATCTCGACGCGCTCGGCATCGGAATATTTCGAGTGGTAAATGCCCAGACGGCGGCCGAAGACGCGCCTCAGACGGTCCATCATCTGCACCGTCAGGGCTATCTCTGGCAGCAGATAGAGCACCTGCCGGCCGGCGTCCAGCTCACGCTGGATGAGGTGGATGTATATCTCGGTCTTGCCGCTCGACGTCACGCCGTGGAGCAGTGTGACATTCTTGCTGAGGAAAGAGAACAGTATGGCGTTGTAGGCTTCCTGCTGCGGCTGGCTCAACGGACGTATGTTCTCTGGACAAGGGTCTCCTGCGGCGTTGAGACGACCCACTTCGCGGGTGTATGTCTCCAGAACGCCGCGCTTGACGAGCGCCGTGACAGAAGCCAGATTGGCGTGGGAGGCGTTCATAAGCTCTTCACGCGTTATCTCCACCGGCGGCGTCAGGCAGGTATCCCCGCGCAGCGTGTCCCAATGGGAAAGGGCGAGATAGTCCGTCAGAACCTTCATCTGACGGTCGGCGCGGCGCAGCATGTCCATTGCTATATGCAGAGCGCGCTCCGTACGATATGGCGGTGTGAGGCGGACATAAAGCTCTGTGCGCGGCCGCCAGCCCTCCTCGGCCTTCAGTCCGGACGGCAGCGCGGCCTTCATGACCTCACCGATGGGCGACATGTAGTAGTCGGCAATCCACTGCCAGAGGCGGTATTGTCCTTCGGTCACGATCTCGTCCTTGTCCGGCACCTGCGCCACGGGCTTCACCTCGTAGCCCTCGGGAGCCTCATCGCTAACACGCGCCACCACACCCATGTAGGTCTTGCTGCGCCCGAAGGGCACCACCACGCGCATGCCGAATCGCACCGCGGCCTCCAGCGACGGCGGCACGGAGTAGGTGAACAGCCCTTCGAGGGGCAAAGGAAGGATTACGTCTGCATATTTCATCACTTGCAAAGATACTGCTTTAGCCACGAATGACAAAGCCAAGCCTCACTTTTTATGCCCTTATGGCAAAAACGGCAGACCTACAATAGCATATAACGAAAGACGCCGGAGGCTATCGTCATAGCTCCGGCGTCTTATGCGTCGGTCCCTGTTACATCGGGACCGGTGGGTTATATCGTAGGCACAACGGCTTTACAGCTTCTGCTGCACCTCGATTTCAGTGAATGTCTCGATGATGTCGCCTTCAAGAATATCGTTGAAGTTGACGAGGCTGATACCGCACTCAAATCCTGTCGGCACCTCCTTGACATCGTCCTTGTAGCGCTTGAGCGCGCTGATATCGGCCGTGTGGACCACAATACCGTCGCGAACGAGACGCGCACGGTCCGAGCGATGGACTTTTCCTTCGGTGACAATGGCTCCGGCAACGGTTCCGACCTTGGATATCTTGAACACCTGGCGCACTTCGACCTGACCCGTGAGAACTTCCTTCTTCACCTTGTCGAGCATGCCTTCCATGGCCGACTTGATGTCCTCGATGGCGTCATAGATGATGGAATAGGTGTTGATCTCCACGCCCTCGTTGTCAGCCAGCTTGCGCGCACTGTTCGACGGACGCACCTGGAAGCCCACGATGATGGCGTCGGAAGCGTCGGCCAGCTGGACGTCGTTCTCCGAAATCTGACCCACGGCCTTGTGGATGACGTTGACCTTTATCTTCTCCGTAGACAGCTTGATGAACGAGTCGCTCAGAGCCTCCACCGAACCGTCGGTATCTCCCTTGACAATGAGGTTGAGCTCCTTGAACGAGCCGAGGGCAATGCGGTGGCTGATGTCGGCCAGAGTCAGACGAGTCTGTGTGCGCAGACCCTGCTCACGCTGCAGACGCTCGCGCTTTCCGGCAATCTCCTTGGCTTCCTGTTCTGTCTCCATCACGTGGAATGAGTCACCGGCCGTCGGCGCACCGTTGAGACCGAGGATTATCGCGGGCTCGGCCGGGGCAGCCTTCTGGATACGCTGGTTGCGCTCGTTGAACATGGCCTTGATGCGGCCATAGCTCGTTCCGGCAACGACATAGTCGCCGACCTTGAGCGTTCCGTTGCTCACGAGCACCGTAGAGACATATCCGCGGCCCTTGTCAAGCGACGACTCGATGATTGAACCCGTCGCACGGCGGTTCGGATTGGCCTTCAGGTCGAGCATCTCGGCTTCCAGCAGAACCTTCTCCAGCAGGTCGTCGACGCCCATTCCCTTCTTGGCCGAAATCTCCTGACACTGATACTTACCGCCCCACTCTTCCACGAGGAGGTTCATCTGTGACAGGTCTTCGCGTATCTTGTCGGGATTTGCGCCCGGCTTGTCTATCTTGTTGATGGCGAACACCATCGGAACGTTGGCCGCCTGAGCATGTGAGATGGCCTCCTTCGTTGTCGGCATGACGCTGTCGTCGGCCGCGATGATGATGATGGCGATGTCAGTTACCTGTGCACCGCGGGCACGCATGGCCGTGAATGCCTCGTGACCCGGAGTGTCGAGGAACGTTATCTGGCGTCCGTCGCCAAGCGTAACGTTGTATGCTCCGATGTGCTGGGTGATTCCTCCGGCCTCACCGGCTATGACGTTGGTATTGCGGATGTGGTCGAGAAGCGAGGTCTTACCGTGGTCCACGTGACCCATCACCGTCACAATCGGTGCGCGGGGCAGCAGATCGCTCTCGTCGTCCTCCTCCTCGCTGATGGCCTCGCTGACCTCAGCGCTGACATATTCGGTCTTGAAGCCGAACTCGTCGGCAACGATATTCACGGTCTCGGCGTCCAGACGCTGGTTGATGGAAACCATGATGCCGAGGCTCATACATGTTCCGATGACCTTCACCACGGGCACGTTCATCATCGTTGCCAGCTCCGATACGGTCACGAACTCGGTCAGCTTGAGTGTCTTGCTCTCTGCCTGTTCCTCGCGGCGCTCCTCATTGAGGCGTTCCTGAACGGCCTCGCGCTTCTCGCGGCGATACTTCGCGCCCTTCTTGTTCTGATTGCTCTTGCTTGTGAGGCGTGCCAGCGTCTCCTTTACCTGACGTGCAACATCCTCCTCGCTAACCTCCTGCGGCTTGGCCGGCTGACGGTTCTTGTTGCGGTTGCGGCCCTTTCCGCCCTGACCTCCGCGGTCTGCGGCAGCGTTCTTTCCGCCATGCTGTCCTCCGGCGGCACCTTGATTGCCAGCTGCGGGATTTCCCTTACCTTTGTTTTTCTTTCCGTTGCCAGACGTGTTTCCGGCCTGCTTGGCGGCAGCTTCAATATCAACGCGTTCCTTGCCGATACGCACCCGCTTCTTGCGTTCGCCGCCATGCTGCTGTCCGTTCTTGTCCTCACGCTCCTTACGACGTTCCTCTTTGGTTTTCTTCTTGGGTCGTGTGCTCTGGTTGAGAGCGGACAGGTCTATCTTTCCAAGCACGTTCACTTTCGGAGCCAGCTTGGTCTCGCTCTGCAGGGTGAATATCTTCGGCTCGTTCGTTGTACTCGTCTTCTCTGCTTCCTGAGCCGCAGGTTTTTCCTTTGCGGCGTCAGTAGCCGCGGGATTCTGTGCCTTTGCCTCTTCAGCGTGAACGGCCGGTTTCGAAACCGGTTCCGTTGTGGCAGGCTTATCCGCTTTTACGGCAGTCTCGGCCGGCTGTACCGGAAGAGTCTGTTCCTGCTTCTTTGGCTGTGCCGCCTTTGCGGGCTTTTCCGTGTCCGGCTTCTGTACGGCAGTGGCCACGGTCTCCTTCTTCTCAGCAGCCGGTGCGGCCTCGGCCGGCTTCACGTCGGCTGTGGCGGGAGCGGCCTGTTTCGGTTTCTCCTCCTTTGTTTCCTTGGCGGGGTGTGCGGGCTTCCGGCCGATGTTGTCAAGGTCAATCTTTCCCAGCGGCTTGAATGCCGGACGCTGTTCGAGAAGGTCTTCGGCCTTGGTCACCTTGCGATCCGACTTCTTGTCCTTGGTCTTCTTGGCAAAAATCTTCTCTGCCTCGCTCTTTATGTCCTTGTCGCCTTTGAACTCACGCACAAGCGCGTTGTACTGTTCATCGGTTATCTTCGTACTCAGGTTGGCGTCTTCCCTTATTTCGCCCAAGTTTTTCTTGTTCTTCAGATAGTCGACAGCCGTCTGAAGTCCGATGTTCAGTTCCGTTAATACTTTATTTAATCTGATGGCCATATCTTACTTTTAAATTCGTAATGCATAATGCACAATGCACAATTAATGTCCTGTTTCTTCACTCGTCCCGTTGTTAATGCTCATCCATAATTATGCATTACGAATTATGAATTATGCATTTGATTATTCGAACTCGGCCCTGAGCACGTTCAGCAGATGGTCGACGGTTTCTTCCTCAAGGTCTGCCTTCTCTATAAGCATATCCCTGGGAGCGTTGATCACTGCCTTCGCCGTATCCAGTCCGATAGCCTTGATGGCGTCGATAATCCACTGGTCGATTTCGTCAGAGAACTCGTCGAGATAGATATCCTCGTCGGCCTCGCCCTCGTTGACCACGCGGAACACGTCGATAGTGAATTCCGTGAGCATCGAGGCCAGCTTGATGTTCATACCGCCGCGGCCGATTGCCAGAGAGACCTGGTCGGGCTGGAGGTAGACTTCGGCCTTGTGGTTCTCCACGTCAAGCGTGATGCTTGACACGACGGCGGGGCTGAGGGCGCGCTGGATGAACAGCTGCGTGTTGTTGGAGTAGTTGATGACGTCGATATTCTCGTTGCAGAGCTCGCGGACAATGCCGTGGACGCGGCTTCCCTTGACGCCGACGCAGGCTCCCACGGGGTCAATGCGCTCGTCGTAGCTCTCGACGGCAATCTTGGCGCGCTCGCCCGGCATGCGTGCCACGCGGCGGATGGTGATAAGTCCGTCGTTGATTTCAGGCACTTCGGCCTCCAGCAGACGCTCCAGGAACTGTGTGCTGGTGCGGCTGAGGATGATGCGCGGATTGTTGTTCTCGTTGTCCACACGCAGGACGATGGCCCTTACCGTCTCGCCCTTGTGATAGGTGTCCGAGGGAATCTGCTCGCTCTTGGGCAGGTGGAGCTCGTTGCCTTCATCGTCGATGAGCAGCACTTCGCGCTTCCACATCTGATAGACCTCACCGCTGACGATGTGGCCGACCTTATCCTTATATTTATTATAGAGAGAGTCGTGCTCCAGTTCGAGAATCTTCGATGCCAAAGTCTGGCGCAGATTCAGGATTGCACGGCGTCCGAAGTCGCTGAAATGAACTTCCTCGCTGACTTCCTCTCCCACTTCATAGTCAGGCTCTATCTTTTGTGCGGCGGTGAGCGAGATTTCCTTGTTCTCGTCCTGAACGTCTCCGTCGGCCACAACCACGCGGTTGCGGTGTATCTCGAAGTCACCCTTGTCGGGATTGACAATAACGTCGAAGTTCTCGTCGCTGCCGAACATCTTTGCTATCACGTTGCGGAAGCTCTCCTCCAACACACTCACCAGCGTGGTACGGTCGATATTCTTTGTCTCCTTAAACTCCTGAAAGGTCTCAATCATGCTGGGACCCTTCTCTTCTTTCTTTGCTGCCATAGCCTGTTTATTTGAAACTTAATAGGTATTTTGTATATTTCACATTGTTCATATCATACTCATAGTCCACGTCAGCCATCACGGGGCGTTTCTTTCCCTCGACTTTCTGCTTCTCGCGGACGGTGACGGTGAATCTGTCTCCGTCAACAGCCTTGAGCACTCCCTGGACCTTCCGGCCCTCGGCCGTGAGCACTTCGACGTCCTTTCCTATGTGGTTGGCATACTGACGCGCCACCTTGAAAGGCTGTCCGAGGCCGGCCGAACCGACCTCCAAATCGTAGTCATCAAGCTCTTCTCCGAGTTTTTCCTGCACAAAGCGGCTCAGCTCTGCACAGTCTTCAATCCACACACCGTCGGCATGGTCTATCTCCACCACGATACGGCGGTCCGGCGACATGCTGATGTCCACGAGAAAGTAGTCGCCATTCTGCAACCACTCCTCCACAATCGTCTCAACTACGTTCTTATCTATCATACGCATTCGGGTTATTAAAATGAAAATGAGGAGCTTTCGAGAAGCCCCTCATTCCACTGAACGCTGCAAAGGTAATCATTTTTTCGGAAATGAGCAAGAATATTCAGTTTTATTTCATCTCACCTTCACGGCTCTTTCATTCTTTCATTTACCGCTTCATTTACCATACCAATGTTACACGGGCCGCGTAACACTGTTACATGAGCCGCGTAACATCGTTACATGGCCCGTGTAACACCGTTACGCGGGCCATGTAACAAAAGCTGTTTTGTCTGCTTCATTGCCTAAATGAAACAGCAGTGTCTCACCTTGCGGGCGCTTATGAAATAATTGAGGAGCGACCGCGGGCTGCCGTAACTCCTCTGCCGGAGCGACCGCGGGCTGACCACGGGGTGCCAGGGCTAAATAATCGGCAGACTGATGCCGTTTATTTTCTGGTATATGTCAAGCGCATATATGTCGGTCATGCCGCTGATATAGTCGATGACGGCCATGATTCGGGTTTCGAGGTCGGGCGAGCCGATGTCATACTGGCTGCTGACACGACCTATGAGCTGCTTGGAATAGAAGCGTCCGGGATGGACGGCGGCTTCGGTCATCTGCTCCATGAGCGTCTCCATGATCTTGTATCCCGACAGTTCGACGTCAAGAACAGGCTTGCTGCAGTAGATGCAGGTCTTCGAGACACTTGTGCAACGGCGGTACGCTTCGCGCGGAACATCGGAAATGTGGTCAATCAGGCTGCCCGTGAGACGGCCGTCGAGTATCTCCTCCTCGTGGCGTACAAAGGCTTCGACGCACTCGCGCTCCAGGCATCCTATGACACAGGAACGCATGTAGACCACCTTTTCGTTGTCGTCCGTCAGCTGTTCGTCGTCGATGCGCCGCAGGATTTTCTCCTTCACCTCGTCGTCGAAGAAGCCCAGAAGCAGTTCCGATGTTTTTTCGTATGACAGTATCTTGAGCTTGTGGGCGTCCTCGATGTCCATTATCTCATAGCAGATGTCGTCGGCGGCCTCAACGAGATAGACCAGCGGATGGCGGGCGTAGCGCAGCGGCTCACCCGGGGCCGACAGCCGCCTTATGCCCATCTCTTCGGCTATGCGCACGTAGGTGTCCCGCTCGCAGCTGAAGAATCCGAACTTCCCATGACTTCCGGCCGCGGCAGATTCATGGGGATATTTGACGATTGAGGCCAGCGTGGAGTATGTCATCACAAAACCGCCCTGACGCCGTCCGCAGAAGCGGTGGGTCAGAATCCGGAAGGCGTTGGCGTTTCCCTCGAAACGCGTTATGTCGTTCCACAGTCCGTCACTCAACCTGTCCTGCAAAGCTTGTCCGGGGCCTTCGGTGAAGAACGTCTGTATGGCTTTCTCACCGGAATGGCCGAACGGCGGATTGCCGAGGTCGTGGGCGAGACAGGCCGTGGCGACAATCTGCCCTATCTCGCCTATCATCGTCTGCCGCAGTTCCGGACGACGCTCCATTAGCCGCGCCGCCACATCCGAGCCAAGCGACATGCCCACGCTGGCCACTTCAAGACTGTGGGTCAGTCGGTTGTGAACGAAAATGCTTCCCGGAAGCGGGAACACCTGCGTCTTGTTCTGCAGCCGGCGGAAAGGTGCCGAGAATATAAGCCGGTCGTAGTCGCGCTTGAATTCCGTGCGGTCGTCATGCCGCTCGGTGTGCCGCTCTTCCTGTCCGAGCCGCTTGTTGGTGATGAGTTGTTGCCAGTTCATGGGCTAATACTATGTTTTACACTTATCCTCTCATTCTATAATAATATCTTCCGAATAAAGGGGAAGATACATTCTCAGTGTGTCTTTATTCGGATTGCGTATCTTATTTCCATACAGTCCTGTATCTTTTCCTTATTTCCCTGTTCTTCCTGATATTCTCCTTTTCCGCGTCCGTGAGTTCGCCGTTCATACCACGTAATATTGCCGAACGGACTTCTTCCGCGAATTTGCCGGATATGAGTTCTCTTTGTGAATTAACGCCTAACATAACCGTTCTCCTTTCTTTATTGTTTCATCTGCAAAAATAGCTCTTTTTTCGTTAACCGCATTACATTTCCCTGCTTTTTACGCAAAAGCCGGCCCTGACGGACATTCCGAGACCGGTTCCGTCAGACGTTTACTCCGGCCGTGAGAGGAACTTGACATAGTTGTCCGGCGTGATGACCTCGAACGTGCTGCCGGGATATGACTTCGCAAAAGCGGCGGGCATGGTGGCGCGCACGCGGCCGCTCCATTTGAACTCGTATGCCGACAGGCGGCCGTCGGTCTCCTCGACGAGGTCTATCTCCTTCTGCTCATGGGTGCGCCAGAAGTACATCTGCGTGTAGGTGTCGTGATAGGCGTGGCGCTTGCGGCGCTCGCTGACCATGAAGTTCTCCCACAGCGCCCCCATGTCGCCGCGCAGTTCGGGCGGGGCGAAGTTGGAGATGATGGCGTTTCTGATTCCGTTGTCATAGAAATAGACCTTCTTTCCTTTCTTTATCTCGTTCCGGAGATTGCGGCTGAAGGAGTCGAGGCGGAAGATGACGAAACACTTTTCCAGCAGACTGATATAGTTCTCGACCGTCGCCTTGTCGATTCCGAGCAGTCCGGAGAGCTCGTTGTATGACACTTCGCTGCCCACCTGCAACGCCAGTGCCCGGAGCAGCTTCTGCAGCACCTCCGGCTTTTTGAGCCCCTTGTACGACAGTATGTCCTTATAGAGATAGTCGTTCGACAGCGTCATCAGCCTCCGGCGGGCGTCGGCGGGCGACACGACCACCTCGGGATAGGTTCCATAGATGAGCCGCGTCTCAAGCATGCGTCTCTCCTCGCGCTCCGACGTGTGGGCGACAAGTTCCTCGACGGACAGCGGGAAGAGCTGATAGTCGACGTGACGGCCGGCGGCCGACTCATAGATTCCGTCCGCAAGGTCGAGCGAGGACGAGCCCGTGACAACCACCGGTGTGTCGAGATGCATGTCGCCTATCATCTTTATGACAAGTCCGATGCCGGCGACGCGCTGTGCCTCGTCTATGAAGACCATGTCGTGGCCGTCGACCATGGCGCGGAGCTGCGTGGTCGTCTTGTTTTCCAGCGCCATGCGGTCGTCCATGTTGTCACAGTTCAGCATGAGAACACGCTGACGGCCGGCGGCAAGTGTCTCCACCAGCGTCGTCTTGCCGACCTGACGCGCTCCGATTATGATGAGCACCTTGCCGATTCCGAAGTCTCCGGTCAGCTTGCTGAGTATCGTCCGATTTATCATTGCGGTATATATATAATGTATGGTGCAAAGATAGACATTTGCCCCCGAATCGCCAAATTCCTACCGAATTTAGTGAACGTAATCCCCAATTTAGGTATAAATTTGGGGATTACAATCGCCAAATTAGATAGGAATTTGGAGATTACGACAGTTTCCTGAATATTCAGACACAACTGCATGACGGCTTGAAAACGGCTTCGCGGCGACGGCTTTTGTCCGCAAAGTTCTGTTAAAAAAGCACTTTTTGAAGACGCAAAATAGAAGTAAAGGAATGTTAAACCGGCGCCGTTTCGCCGTCCTCCGGCGGTCGTCCCCGAGCCGTAAGGCCCTCCCGGGGTCACGGCGGGGCCGCCGTTGCAGCGCCGCGAGGCCCCCACGGCAAGGTCGTAAGGGCCCCGCGGCTCGACGGAAAGACTCCGGCGGGAAGCAACGGAACGTAAGTCGCTGACTGTCATCGCATCCTATTTTTCACGAAAAACGCGCTATTTTGCGTCGTAGCGCAGAAATCGCGGTCCGGAAGTGAATTAACCTATGTTAAAGTAAGGATTATTCAGCTTATAGAAAACACAAAGGCCACGTTTCAAGTCAACCTTAAACGCAAAGCCGCAAAGGCCTTTTGGGGTGAGTTCAGAAACTTTGCGCTCTTTGCGTTTAAAAAACAATCAGCCACGTTTCAAATTGACCTTATTACATTTTTATGAAATCTCGCCCTTGCCGACAGACTTATCCGGGATTATTCATATCTTTGCATCGGACAAAAAAACACCGGATTTCATGGAACGGACAAAGATACTTGTCGTAGACGACGAAGAGACCCTCTGCGACGTACTCCAATTCAATCTTGAGGCCGAAGGCTACGACGTCGACGTGGCCTACAGCGCCGAGGAAGCCCTGCGCCTTCCGCTCCACAGCTACGGCCTTGTGCTCCTGGACGTCATGATGGGCGAAATCAGCGGGTTCAGGATGGCCCGCATGATGCGCGACAATCCCGCGACGGCCGACGTGCCGATTATCTTCTGCACGGCCAAGGACACCGAGGACGAGATGGTTGCCGGACTGCGGCTCGGCGCCGACGACTACATCACGAAGCCCTACTCCGTGCGCAACGTCCTGGCCCGCGTTCAGACCGTCCTGCGCCGCACCAAACGGAACAACCGCGACGGCGCTGGCGACGAGGACCGCATCGTCTGTCTCGGGCTGGTCATCGACACGGCCCAGAAGCGGCTCACCGTCGACGGCACGGAGGTGCCCTTGCCGAAGAAAGAACTGGAGATGCTCCGGCTGCTCATCAGCAATCCGGGACGCATCTTCTCACGCGAGGAAATACTGTCGCGAGTATGGAGCAACGAGGTTGTCGTGCTCGACCGCACTGTAGACGTCAACATCACGCGCCTGCGCCGGAAGCTCGGCGACTACGGCCGTCACATCATCACAAGACCCGGATATGGCTACGGATTCAAGGCCTAAGGCACTGGCATATCATCACAAGCTATTCCTCCTACTGATGATTTTCTCCGGCGCGCTCGTCGCCTGCAGCCTCATATTCCAGCACCGCCGCGAGACCCACTTCAAGGAGGAACAGCTCAACGCGCGCCTGCAACTCTTCAACATGAAGCTCACCGACGCCCTTGAAGACAGCATCACGCCCGACGAGTTTCTCCGGCGGACGGCACTGCCCCTGCCCGACCTGCGCATCTCCATCATAGACCCACGGGGCCGCGTGGCCTTCGACAACACGCTCGACACGCTCCCCACGGCCAACCACCTGAGCCGCGAGGAGATTGCCGGAGCCATGCGCCGGGGGACGGCCTACACCGTGCGCCGCCACTCACAGTACAAGGACGAAACCTATTTCTATTCGGCCATGGCCGACAGCAGCGGGACCATCGTCCGTTCAGCCGTTCCCTACAGCTCGCTGTCGCTGGCCGACCTGCTCTCGGCCGACCGCGACTTCATCTGGTTCATGGCTGCGGCCGCCCTGCTGATCGGCGTCCTCGCCTATTTCGCCACACGGCGGCTCGGCCACAACATCTCGCGGCTGAACAGCTTCGCCGAACGGGCCGAACGCGGTGAGCGCATCTACGCCGACGACGCTTTCCCCGACGACGAGCTTGGCGAAATATCCAACCATATCGTGCGCCTCTACGCCCGCCTCCAGAATGCTGTGGCCGAGCGCGACCGCCAGCACCGGCTGGCTTTCCACGAGGAGCAGGAGAAAATAAGGATAAAGAAACAGCTGACCAACAACATCAACCATGAGCTGAAGACACCCGTGGCTGCCATGCAGGCGTGTCTCGAAACACTCATGTCCCACCCCAATCTGACGGAAGAACGACGAGCGGACTTCGTCCGGATGTGCCACGCCAACTGCGAACGGCTGAGCTCGCTGCTCAACGACGTGGCCACCATCACACGTATGGACGACGGCAGCCGGCTCATTGCCCGTGCCCCGATGGACATCACCACCATTGTCCGCACGGCCATCGCCGACACGCCGGAGAGCGGCATGACACTCCTGTCGACACTCCCGGACGGTCTGACGGTCTGCGGCAATGCCGACCTGATGACCTCGGTGTTCCGCAATCTGATTGATAATGCCGTGGCCTATTCCGGCGGCAGCCGGCTCGAAATCAGCCTCGTCAGCGATTCTCCCGACATGCTCACCCTGCGCGTGGCCGACAACGGCACCGGTGTAGAGGCCCACCATCTGCCCCATCTCTTCGAACGCTTCTACAGAGTGGACAAGGGCCGCTCGCGCAAACTCGGCGGAACGGGCCTCGGACTGTCCATCGTCAGAAACGCTGTGGTATTCCATGGAGGCACCATCAGCGTGGCCAACCGCGACGGCGGAGGTCTTGAATTCCTCATGACGATAAAGAAATAAAAGGGAGATAGAGGGAGACAAAGAACCTATGCTTTGTTTGAGTCCCATCTCTCCCATCTCTCCTATCCTTCCCATCTCTCCTATCTCTCCCATCCCCCCATCCCTCCTATCCCTCCCCTTCCACCCAGCCGTCCCCGTCCTCCGATACGTCCACTTCGTGGCATAAAACGCCTGCGCGGTGTCGTGGTGGCGTGGCCGCGCCCGCGGGG
>CAMWVS010000047.1 GCA_947177775.1 uncultured Prevotella sp. | reverse complement strand
TCCATCGGAAGAAGCTGCAGAACCGGAGGGAACTCCCGCTCCGGCCGAAGAATCACCTGCTGCTCCATCGGAAGAAGCTGCAGAACCGGAGGGAACTCCCGCTCCGGCCGAAGAATCATCTGCTGCTCCATCGGAAGAAGCTGCAGAACCGGAGGCAGAACCGACACCGTCCGAAGATTCTTCTGTCTCCGAAGCCGAGGAACCTTCCGCAACAAGCGAAGAGCCTGCATCAGAGACTCCTCTGGAACAGACTTCCGAGACCAGTCAAGGAAAGGAGGCCGCTGAATGAAGACAAGAAAGATGATGATAAAGACAGTTATGGCCGTGGTGTTCGCCGTAGTGGCACTTTCGTCGTGTACAACTGACGTTGACCTGTGCTACAAACCCGAACACCCGCATCAGGCCAAAGTCAAATATGAATTCAACTGGGGTTCATACGCGAAAAACATAGCAGCCAATGACTCCATGTATATAATAGCCGACAGGGTTATCAACCACTGGAAAGCGGCAATGAAAGTCAGCCCCGTGAATCCCGTACGCGGCCGCTTTATGTTCAACGGCCCGGAAACGGCCGATGACAACAGGCAGTCCGGCGAGGAGACTCCCGGTGTGACTCCCGAACCTCCTGCCGCCGATGACTTCGAGGAAGAACTTCCCGGTGAAAGTGACAAACCTGTCGATGAAGGAGTATTAGCCTCGCCACGCCGTGAAATCACGGAATCCACACGTGCGGGGAACAGCGAACAAGAACCTTCCGACTCCGAGACGGCCACCGACACCAAACCGGCTGTTCCGCAGACAGGCACACTTACGGAATTTCAGATACGCCCCGGTGACTACAAGTTCATTGCATTCAGGGTGAACGACGAGGAAATGATATATTCCGATGTCGATAAATATCTGATGGATGAGACGGGAGAAATGCGTCTGCAGGATATTTATGCGGAATATAAGGTGTATTCCAAAGGTGATGAAGGTTTGCGCAAGACGCTTGTAGACTGGCAGGACTACAATCCATACGCCCAATACATCCAGCCGGACATCCATCCTGTTTTCTATGACACACTGCCTGCGCGCCGCATAGAAACCGGAGCAACCGTGACGTGCAGGTTCTCGCCGCGACCCGTAACGCAGCACATAGATATCAACTTCACAATCAAGAAGAAACTCAATCTCGTAGGTAAGGGGAAGGATAACGATGTCCGGTTCTTTGTTGATTCGGTTTGGATTGAGATGGCAGGTGTTCCGCGCGAGATAAATCTGGCCAACGGCTATCTGAAGATAGACCGCACGTGCAAGGTCATGACCAAGGCTGACGAAATCAAGGACAGAGAAACCTCTACCTCCGTGAAGGTGCATGGGGCTATAGACGTTCCGAGCATTGTCAGGAACAATACGCCGGATGTAGGCACCGGCCCCGGCATATTGCAGGTCATTATCTTTGCCCATTCCGTGGTCTATGACGAGAAAGGAAATGCTGTGCCCAACCCATCGGAAAGTGACGGTATTGCGAAGAAGAAAAAGAAAATTCAGGGAAAGATAAACCTCTATAACACCCTGCGCAACGCCAACCTTATGACGGTTGCGAGCGACGGACGTCATGCCGTCCGCAATGGGGCAAAAGGTGTGTTGAACATCGTGGCGGATATTGTCGTAGATGGTAATAACATTCTTGAAAATGACGATAATACCGGCGGTATAGACCCGTGGGTAGATTGCACGGACAGAATCATTGTGGACATTTGATTCCGTTGTAGTCTGGCCTTTGCGGACAGCGTAGATAGAATTATAAACAAAAGAAGAACAACGATACAAGATATATAAACAATCGAGATGATAAAGAAGACGTACGTACAGAATATAGCGAAATGTGCCATGGCTGCGGTAGCGGCTGTGAGCTTGGCATCATGTTCCGACTCTTATCCCGGACTGGAATATAATGGCAACAATAGCGTGATATCGAATGAGGAGTCATACGACAAGACACCAATAATGGTGTTCATCAATCCGCAGAACTTCTTTTCCATTGCTGCAACGAGAAGCGGTGGAACCGGACCGTTCGAGGGTTTGTCCAACAAAAAGTATGAGAAATCGAGGTTCTATGTCTTTGCGTTCAGAGGTACTAAAGACAAACCAGAACATGGCAATTTGACATACGAACCTGATTTGAGCAGGACGCGCTTTGCTCCGGGATTTACACCTGATGAAGATAATGACGATTGTCTTGTTGATGGCAAAGAAGATTACAACTACGGACTTATGGCAAAATTGACCAATGACTATCCTGGAGCATTTGATTTTATTTCGGAAAAAGAAAATGGTGAGATAGTGTCAGATCAGGTGTATTATAGTACAGCCAATCAAAAAGATGTAGGATATAATTTCTTTGCTTATCATATAGATAATCTGGTTCAAACGGCTGTTCCTCATAGAGGAGTACAAAATACTCAGGAAATATCGTATGATCTGACAATAGATGGTACGCAGGATATAATGTGCGGATATGCACCGTGGCTGACGTCGGAAGTTCTTAAAGACGATCAGAATATGTCCAATATGACAGAGGATGAACGTCAGGATATATTGAACTTAGGTCTTTATAGTACGTTTGCGGCTCATCGTGGCATCAACCCTACGGTTAATCTGACCCACCAGCTCGTGAGACTCGATTTTAAGGCTTATCCCGGCGACGAGGAAGTTGAAAGAATAACCATCACTGGTGTGGAAGTGGAAGCGCCGAATAAAGGAACGTTGGTTGTGGCCAGTGCCAATCCTCATGTGGCGAGTCAGAATTATCGTCCTATCGGTTACCATCCGGATCCGGAGTCAATGACTTACATTCCCCTGAAAGGTAAAGCTGATAATGGTGAAGAATGTGGCGAATTTGAATATGTAGACGGTGTCGGTTGGTGGAAAGAGGAGTATAAAGGTCTGCCCTATACTAAAAGAGGAGATCCCAAACCTGTGGGTGGTTCTATCATGATTCCGGAACAGGAAACATATAATATAAAACTTAAATTCAAACAAAAAGATAAGAACGGAAATGACCTTGGTGATTTATATGCAAATTATAATGTGAAATTGTCTAATGGCGGATTCTTGAAAGGACATCAATATACTATCAGTATTGTGGTATATGGTCGTAAGCCGATAGCCGTTACTGCTAATATAGAGAATTGGATTGAAGAGGAAGGTGATATACCTGTGAATGGAGATAAAGATCCTGCTGATGTTGATATAAGAAATGACTGAGGTATTACAAGAATAGATACAAACAATTATAATAAAATAAATAAGAAACTTTAGTATTAATTAAAAAGACTAAGAACATGAAGAAATCTTTGTTTTTCGCATTTGCAGTAGCTGGAATGCTCTGCAGTTGCTCATCGGAAGAGGCTATCGAGGCCGGGATAAACGGCAATGATGGTGGTAATAACTCTGAACTCGTGCCTATCAAGCTCGGCATGTCTAACTCTGTGATTACCCGTGGTAGCGGTACTGTCGGTGGTACGGACGACGTAAGTAATGTCTGGAATGGTCAGCCTATCCATGTGTTTATGATTGATAAGTTGAATCTTGGAGAGAACGGAGAGTTGAAGCTGGCTTTGGATCCTATACAGCCGGAACGGAAGAACTTTCTTTTCAACGATCAGTTGATGTCTGCTCCTGACGGAGTAAAAAGTGATGTGGCTACGATACAGGAACCAGGTGTATCTACCATAAGATATTATCCGACTGACGGCGTTTATAGTTTCTTTGCCTATCATGTAGATGCCGATAACGAACGTGGTACGGAGAACAGTGCCATCAAGGGAGACTATGTAAATGAAAACGGTAATATTTATTTCAATATTGAAATAGACGGCTCACAGGATGTCATGGTCGCTAAGGCTGATGATGCAAACGAGGAAGGAATAGATCCTAACCGGGTATTCTCTGCTTACGCAGCCCGCAATGGCGTTCAACCTAATCTTGTGTTCAAGCACCTGCTTACACGTTTGCAGTTCAATGTAACTCCGAATAGTGACAATATTACGATTAAGAGAATTGCAGTTAAGTCTAAGACAACAGGTCAGCTTATCGTGGCATATACAGGCGAAGAACTTGAGCAGCTTGTATGGACTCCCGAGCAGGAACTGAGCTATGTAAATCTGAAGCAGCGTTCTGATGATGCAGATAAGAAAAGCGCTTTGATTCCTTTAAAGGAATTTGTTCTTGATGAGAATGGTTCTGATGTAGGTGAGGCTTTGTTGGTATCTCCGGAGTCAGAGTATAATCTGTTGATTGAACTTTCTCAGGAAGTGGAAACCGGAAACGGAACAGAGGTTGTTTACTATTCTTATGGAGATGTTGACAATGGCCAGAATGCATTGCTGATAAAGCCCAATGAGGGAAGAGACAAATTTGAGGCAGGACATTCATATAAGGTCAGCATAAAGGTATATGGCCTTGAAGAAATCAAGATTACAACTACTCTTGAACCGTGGGAGTCAAGCATAGATGATGATGTTACAATCGACCCTGAGGTATAAACATTATATTTATGAACAAACACTTATGGATATTCGGCTTTGCTGCCGCATCTGTTCTGGCCGGCTGTTCGGGCGACGACGAAACGTTGTCGCCCGGCAGCGAGGCTGCTGATGGTGGTGTTGGCGTGGAAGCTCCCGTAGAGATACGCCTGTCGTCGGGCGCAGCCGGCACACGTGCCAGCCTGGAGTCTGACGAGGCCGGTCTCTTTGAGGCCGATGGTCTTGGCATCTTCTGTCTGGCCAACGGAACGCTGAGCGTCAACCCCAACGAGCTGCCGATAGACTGGTCGTATGCTTATGGAAGCGAACCCAACTATTCGGCATGGATGGACAATGTGGAGGCAAACGCCGTTTACGAAAAGAATGCCGAGGGCGTAGCCGTGGCCACTAACATCGTGTGGGCGGACGGCCAGACGCGCTGGTATCCCGTGGGTAACTGGTATAACTACCATTTCTACGGTTACTATCCCCGTGTTGCTGACTACCTGGTGACAGCCGGAGCGCGTCAGCGTATAGCCTCCATTCCTATCGACGGAACCCAGGACATCATCTGGGGACGCACGACATCGACGGATCCGATGGCCTATTGCGCAAAATATTTCCGTCAGGCCGGTAATGAGGACGAAATCCCCTCGCTTGCTTTCAAGCACACGCTGATGCGTCTCACGTTCAGCTGCGTGCCGGGTAAGGACGCAAAGAATTCAATTGCATCGGCTTTGAAGATGGGTGTCAAGAGCATCGCCATCAAGTCCGTGCCTACGGTAGCCAATCTGATTGTTGCCGACCTGGACAATGTTGCCAATGAGGGAACTGTTCTTTATGACTGGAACTACAACTTGGCCGACTTCATGCTGAAAGACAGCCTTGACACCGACTTCCGCGAAGACCATTGGGTTCAGGAGAGCGAGACGACGCTTGGACAGGGCATCCTTCTGCCCGTTCCTGACGCTTCGATGGCCGCAGACGGCTTCCGCTATCTCGTTCAGATTACGCTGATGGACCGTGACGGCAATGTCTTCCGGTCGGAACATCCGATTGAACTGCAGAACTCTGCTTCCTATCAGGCCGGAAAGTCTTATAACGTCAAGCTCACCGTCCATGGCCCGCAGGAGATTTATCTCAATGCGACGCTGGCACCATGGGAAATCGACGACGACAACATAGGCGGCGTTACTCTCTAATCCGCGGAGAGAAAGACCGCATTATGGTGGAAACACCGAAAGGACTGCGATAGCGCACAGACGGTTTTCTTTTTCGTGGGGTTCCGTCTCCATAAAGAGTGACTGTCTTTAAACAGAAGAGTACGGCTCCACAGGATGTAGGACAGTCTGTGCGGTTCGCGGTTGATATATAACATAACGAAAAAAGGACTATTTCCCGCCACCGGATGGCGGGACAGAAATCAGGCAGCAGGGCCGCCATGCCGTATGCAACGGTGGGCGCCGCGTGCTGCATAACGAAAAAGTGATGAAAAAACTATTCTTGATATTCCTCATCGCAATGGGGTGCCGCAACGCTGACGCTCAGATGTTGGCCGTGAACACGGATGTGGCCACGGACCTGCTGATGACCCCGAGTTTGGGATTTGAACTTGTGACGGGTGAACGCTCGACTTTGGGCGTCAACGTATTGGGCTGTAGTAAGCCATGGGGAAAGGATATCAGGCTCATTGGCGTACAGCCGGAATACAGATATTTCTTCTCCGGCCGTCCCATGCACCGTGAGTTTGTGGGAATCGGAGGCATCGGCGCCTCGTATGACATCACATGGAAAGGAAAAGTTTATGACGGTCTGGCCCTTGGCGTGGGACTGACATTCGGCTATGTCTTCAACATCACACACAGGCTGAACATCGACTGCCATGCCGGTTTCGGCGCGATAGTGTATCGCCATAAGGAGTATTTTGAAAATGATAAATACGACACCGACTACTCCATCGGCGGCATTGAACGCGCGAACGCCAAGGGCTACGTTCTTTTACCGACGCGCATCGGCGTGTCAGTATCTTATATACTGAAATAGGTTCGCAGATATTATATATAAAGGAATAACGTCACAACCATTCAGGTCAACATACAAGAAACTCCGTAAGTACAGATGAAAGTATCTATGAAGTCAGGAAACAAGATATATTCAGCGGCAACAACCCTTTTGCTGCTTGTCGTCATGCTCTGTCTCGGAACGGTGGAGGCAGAGGCGCAGGAAGCTATGCAGATAAGTTTCAGGGTGAAACTTTATAATAAGGATAGCAAGAAAGAGTCTACAGAACCTGTATTATATAAAATGTGTGCCAGTATACAGGACGCAAAGAGGATGGAGGCGGAGCTCACAAAGATCTATGCCAGTTCCGACCCGCTCCGTATGTATAACAATTTGGCTGAGTACAAGAGGAAAAACACCATCAGCAAAAAGACTGCCGGCAACGGTAGAGCCAGTGGCGTGAACGTTTTTCCGGGAATGGCAATTCTTCTGTTGGTTGAGGAAGATGGCAAAATGGCGACGTTTGAAGTGAAGGAAGGGGTTACTGACTATACGGTTCCTCCTATAGAAATAAGTAGAAAGGATGAAGTCAAGAAGATAGGAAAGCGACAGCTGAAACCACGAACTGTCATCATCGACACGGGTGATGGTGACGAGCGGTTCAATATACGGATACCTATTGACCAAGACTTGATAAAGGAATCGTCGCGCCTGATTCTGCAGACGTATGCCGTGGATTGTATGACGGATGATACCGTGGCCTATTGTACACCTATAGTTTATGATGAGTCGGAATATCACGGTCTGCAGGACAAGCGTATGGACTTTGATTTCCACAGGAACGACAAACTTGCTTCAGGATATGCTTCCGGTGGAATCCCTACGTTCATAGACACCACCATAGTATATACAAAGAAAGACCCCAAGCGTGACTATAAAGGTCCGACCAGATATGCCATTGAAGACTATCACCATGTTTATTATGAAAACATGGTCGGTGGCTCGTGTCTGAGAATACGTCCGTTCAAATTCCTCGACTTCTCGGTTGCCATACCAGAGATGGAATTGACGGAAGAGTACTATGATATGGCGGAAGACCAGGTGGATAACGTCTCGCAAGCCTTGAAACTGAAGTTTTTGACAGGAAAGGATGAATTGACCCAAGACTCCATAAACGAAGTAACACGAATACAGATTACGGAAGAACTGAAGTCTTTCGGAAATACATTGGTCGCTCCGGCTATTGTCGGAACAGCATCGCCGGATGGTGGAGAGAAATTCAACCGTGACCTTGCATTGAGACGTGCAAACAAGGCACGGGCTTTCATAAGTCAGTATCTTCCTTCCAGATTGTCTCTTTCAGTGAAATCGTATGTCTATACGTGGGAAGAAGTTGCGGTTGAGCTGGAAAAGCATCGCAGAGTGGAAGAGGCCAGGGCTGTGCGTGAAATCATTGCGGCGAAAGGCAATAACAGTACGGCTGTTTATGCTGCTGTGCGTGGACTCCCGTTCTATGAATCGTCTGTTGTGCCGATACTGGAGGATATGCGTGCCATGAAATGTACATACTCGTATATCAGTCAGCACGTCTATACACAGGACGAGGTTGTGAATGTTTATTATCGTGACAAACACGATTTCCTTTCCGGAAAGAGGAAGCCTCTGTCGAGCGGAGACTATTACAATCTCTACATGGGGCTGGCCAATGACACGATAGAGCTGGACACAGTCACGATGCTGGCATACAACTGGTTGAAGAAAATGCCGGAAGCGGATATGCACACCAAGAAGATTGCGCCGTATGTCTATTATCGCATGGCACGTCTCATGCAGCGTCACGGCACCCCCGACACCCTGTTGCTCGCTCCGTTCATTGATGACTCGTTGGGAATTGGCGTTCCTGTGAATAAGGACGGTGTCATCGTAAAGATGAACCGTGCCGACATCTATGTCGCTCAGGCGCTCAACTACTATCAGATGCAGAAGTTCGGTAAGGCACAGGAATATATCAACTGGCTGAAGGAATACGGTGCGTCTCCCGCCGGCCTTGACAAGCTGGAGATGTTCATGAACCTCAAGAGCTATTTCGGCAAGGATGAAGAAAATCCTAAGTTCATTGAGGCGAAGAATTATATTCTTAATTCCAGCACGGAAAACAAAGCCATATTATATACGGAAGTTCCGGACTGGCGTCTGTCGTTCGAAGAGGCCGACGATCTGGTCACATGTATGGATGACAGCAACCCGAAGAAATGGTATCTCAAAGGCATCCTTTGGTCAACTAAGGCTGAGACCCAGCCGGATCTGAGTGCATATATGCAGGACGAGACGGAGAACGACTTCAGGAAGTTGTCCATGGATGAAGAAGACGCCCTGATGATGAAAGACCCGGCGGCATACGCAAAATACCGTCTTGATCTGGAAGAGTATGAGAAGACTCATGCCAATGAGCCGGTTGTGGAAGTAGAGGAGAAAGAACCTGTCAATACAGACGGAATAAAGCACTACCTGGCTTATTTCCATCATAGTTTCCAGCTTGAACCGACATACAAGCGCTACTATTATAGTGAGGGACATGTGGATGACGAAATGCGCAAGAAGCAGAAGTACCTCAAAAAGGATTTTGCCGCCTATGAGGAAGTATTCAAATGGCTGAAGCGCCGTGATGACGCCCGTCGCAAGGAAATGATGCCGGAAGAGGACGGCGAATCAGAAATAACGGACGGAGACAACGAAAATTCCGCAGATGGAACAGAAAACACAGCCGGTGACGGAAACTCCGCCGGTCATACCGCTGTGGAACTGTCCGCCGCAGCATCACCGGAAACTGAAACATCCGGAACGGGAAACTGATACTGCGACACCGAAACAAGAGAATTAAGAAGAAAAGATGAAACTGATGAGAAATAGTATATTCATATTGACATTCGGACTGGCCTTTGCCGTGACGACGTCGGCCCGCAACACGACGGACTATACCGCAGAAGCCTCATGGCTGCAGCGTATGGAGGCTGTGCAGGATACAATCCCTGAGGATGAGTCCATGTTAGGTACCGATACTATAGGAAGAAGCCGGAAGAATCTGGCAACCGGTCTTGACGCCATGCAGTACAAGATGGAACACCGCTACCTCAACTATGGTGACTCCATCCGCCGTAGGTGGTACGACCATGTCTTCGTTGAGGGTGGTGCCGGTCTGGAGCAGATGGTCCCTGCCGTCAACAACTATAGCTTCAACACGCTCACCACAGCCCACATCGGTATGGGCAAGCAGCTGACCCGCCTCCATTCGGTGCGCCTCACGCTGGGCGGTGCTTTAGGTTATCAGAAGGATAAAGACAAATTCTTCTATAAATATAACGCCAAGCTGGACCACCTGTTCAGCCTTTCGTCCTATTTCGACGGCTACGACCCTGCCCGTCTGCTTGATGTCTCGACCGTGGTTGGCGTAGGCGCGCAGTATGCCAAAATGGGGCGCGCAGGTTCCAGTGGCAAGGCATTTGAGGCCCATCTGGGACTCCAATTCCGTTTCTTCACCGGCCCGCAGGGCTACATAAACGTGGAACCCTACTATGGTATTGCAACCGACGCAATGGACCTGAGCAAATATCGCAACTGGCGGCGTGTCGACATGTTCTATGGAGCCAACATCAACTTCATTTACTATCTTAACAACAATCTTTCGCGGCGTTCCCGCGACATGTTCATCCGCTCCAAGTCCGACCGCAACTATCTCACCGCCGACTCCATGCTCCAGTCGTGGCGTCAGCCGTGGTTTTTTGAGGTTTCCAACGGATTGACCTTCGTAAGTTCCGCAGGACTACCTTTCGCGGAGACCATGGGTCATGAGGTGACGGTGGCTGCCGGTAAGTGGCTCTCGCCCGTAATAGGTCTGCGTCTGTCAGCAGCCACAGCCACCGGCACATGGCAGAAAACCACCGTTGCCGAAGCCCCATCGTCATATCATCCCGAGTATCACCGCTACTACCATAGCCTCTACTTCGGTGCGCGCGCCGAGGCCCTGCTCAATCCATTCGGGTTCGACAATAACTACGATTGGGACAGCCGTTTCGGACTTTATGTCGTGGCCGGAGGAGGCATCGGCCGCATGGCAAAATATCAGAACGGCCGCCATCTGGCCTGTCGCACGGAATCCTATTCGGCCGGTCTTCATCTGTGGACAAGCCTGACTCCCGGTCTCCAGCTGTTCGTCGAGCCGCGCTACACATATTATTCATATAAGATTCCTTATACCAACGTTGATTGGAACAAGCGCTTTTCTGACGACAGCTACACCCTCAATATGGGTCTGACCGTCCTCACACGCGGTCGCCGCTTCCGTCAGAAGGTCGATGCAGCCGGGCAGGCCGCCGCAGCCGAAAGCCGCGTGACGGTTGGTGTAGGCGGCGGTATGAATCTCATGCAGACCAAGGGCGGATATGACGCCGGGGCATCATCAGTGGCGTACAACGGTCTTGCATACGGCGAATATCGTGTCAACGACATCTTCTCTGCGCGTCTGGCGTTTGAATTCGCTTCTTTCTCAGCTACCGGCATGACCGATTTCATTGACTATAACATGGCCAACGTCGCCGACGGATATACTCCCGTATCGCGCAAAGGTCTTTGGGACCACCGCTATTTCCTCGGTTTCGTCTCCTCCGGCTACATGGTCAACTTGACAACCCTGTGTGACGGCTATCGTCCCGGCCGTCTGTTTGAGTTCAGCGTCTTCGCCGGTCCTGCGTGCGCTATCGTCTTCGGCGAGAATGCTTCACTCTCGAAGGACGAACGCCTGTTGACCGGCCACGAGGTGCGCCAGAAAGAACCGTTGGAGACGGGCGTGAGCTTCGGATTCCATGGTGGCGTGAAGTTAGCTGCAAATGTCACGCCGCGTCTGGCTGTGGTCTTCACTCCGACGCTCTATCTGCTGACCAACGACCGGCTGCCCGGTGTGGAGGCCTTCAAGTTGAGATACCTCGAAACGCTCAATCTCGGCGTACAGTATAAGCTCTGAACCAACTCTGAACCAATTTTTTAAAGCATGACGATATGAAACAGATAGCAAGATATGTTCTGACGGCGGCCATGATGCTGGCTTCGGCAATCGGTGCACAGGCACAATCGGACCCGGACGCGACGATAAAGGCCGTTGGAAAGATAGTAAATAAGCATGGTGATGTTGCAGAGCATTTTATATCAAAGGAAATATATCCCAAGTACCGCAAGGACGCAAAAGTGCTTACGGGCATAGCTCGGGCGTATAATCAGGCTCCAAGGGGTGTGGACAGCTCGTATGTCTTTAATTATATACGCAAGGCTATCGAAATAGATCCTAATTACGCACCTGCGTATGTTATCGGAGGAACGGAGCTTAGGCAGAGAGGAGACACAGTCGCTGCCTTTGAGTGGTATGACCGCGCCATTAAGGCCAATCCCAAAGACCCGGACGGTTATTTGAAATACGCCCAATTGATGGCAAACAAGAAGTATAGCAAATGTGATTTGGAAGGGGCTGTGAGGAAACTGGAAGAGTTGGCGAATATCAATCCAGAAGCAAATATATATGTGGAGGTAGGCCGTCTGTATATTGATGCAGGAGGAATGGATTATATTCCTCAGGCCATTGACGCATACGCCAAGGCAGATGTGGCTACCATGACCCCAGCACAGGTCTCGGCTTATGTTTATCTTCTGCAGGCAGCTGGTGCCTCAGGAGGCGGTATCGGTTCTTATAATAGATCTGATTCCGTCTTGTCGTTGGCTCTCGCGAAATATCCTTCCAACGCAGACCTCAACCGGCTTATGCTCCAAAATAGTGTAAAGTTGGAACGGTATGAGCAAGCTTTGAACGTGGCAGACGCACTGTTCAATAAGTCTGATAGTCTTGAAATAGATTTCATGGACTTTATCTATTATGGCGATGCCTATCTTGGTCTGAAACGTTATGATGATGCCATTGCAATGTATAAGAAATGTGTCGATTATGAGATAAAGCAGTCAGACTATAAGTCTGATGAGGCTTATGAGAATATGAAGCGTCAGGAGGATAAACAGAAAAGCAATGCAATGAAGAAGATTGTGGGTGCATATAAGAAAAAGGGTTATATAGAAGAAGCTATAGAAGAGTATAAGAAATACATGGCCTACATGGAATCGGCAGGAAAACTACAGTCTTTGGACTTGAACGAATTAGCAAAGTTGTATGTCGAGCAATCTGATTTCTTGAATGGAGCTGAAAAACTTTCAGCTTACACCAATGCTTTTGATACGTTCGACGAGATGGCGAAACTGGCTTTGGCGGAAGACTTGCTGGATAATTATGCGGTTGCCCGTATGCAACGCATAATGATTGCGACAAAAGTTTTGGATGAAGGATCCAAAAGCGGACTTTGTATTTCCGATGCCGAACAGACAATCAGTTTGTTCTATCAGCGCGCGGATCTTACCAAATATTCAAAGCTGTGTCTGGAAAACTCCCTGCAATATATGGGTTACTATCATTTCCTTAATAGTGAAATGAGGAAAGTAGGAAAATATTGGAAGATGTTGGGACAAGTCAATCCCGATAATTCATTTTATCTGACTTTGGATACTCCTGCTAACCGTCGCAAAATGGGCATCCGCTAACGCTAATATAATAAATATTTTGATATTGACTTCACAAGGAACATACCAAATATGAACATAAATACTCTTAAAACATCCGTAGCAATGTCTGTCGTGGCGCTCGCCTTTGCGGCATGTTCCACAGACAGCACATTCACTGAGCTTCCTTCGGACGATGCAGAGGCGTTGGCCGGGGTGCGTCAGCTGCGGCTTTCCGTTGGTGGCGGGGTATGCATAGGCCCTGCCACTGACGGCACGCGCAGCACAAATCTTGATTTTCAGAACAATACTTTTGCTGAGGGAACGGAAATCGGCATCTTCATACTTAAGGAAAACTCATACGCCGAATGGCTGGCCGCGTCAGACCGGCCGTATGGTGAGGGTGGCCGCACAGACATCGCCGCTCCCCACATGGGCGCCGTGGCATCCGACGTTCCGGCCGTTATGGACGGCTATACCGACCGCGAGGCCCAGCTCATTGCCGACGCCTATCGTGACGGCCGGACATACGGTTATGAGAACATACGTGCCCGGATAAACGCCGACGGAAGCATCACCCGTGTCGACGGGCTCGGATTCATCTATCCGTTGCACACCGCTGACCGCGTGGCCGTCATGGCATACGCCCCCTATCGGGCCGACGTGACATACGACAATCTGAAGAGCGGACTCCCCGTCACCGTCCATCCCGACCAGAACCTCGACGGGGCCATGCGTCAGACGGACATCCTCTTCGGCATCCCCACGGTCGGCATTCCGGCCCGCGAGGCGGAGAATGTCCCGATGTCGATAGGTTTCCGCCACGTCATGGCCAACGTCCGGCTGTATGTCCGCGTTGCCAACACGCCCGAAATGCGTTCCGACAGCATCATCGTCCGTATGCGCAATGTCTTATCGGCCGACACGCTGCTGCCCGTGCTGACAGCCGAGGCTCAGAACGCCGGCGAGTCGGGTGGCGGCGGAACGTTCTACGGCTATCACTGTTCGGAACCGTCGGCCGTTACGATGGCCCGCACGCACGGTGTTTCTGCGGCCGACCGTGACACGGTTGACATCGCCTGTTGTGCCGTCATCACGCCCCAGACGTTCAGTGACCGGTTGCCGGCAGAATTTGAGATAACACTGAAGGGCCGTCATGGCGGTCTCGCCGATACTACCATCGTGCGCACCGATCCCCGCGGAAATGTCGTCTTCAAGTCCGGCAGGCTCAGCATCTACCGCACAACGCTCCCTTCACAACCCGACGACGGCGGCCACAGCGAAACGCTTCCCGACGACGGCAAGGACGACGTGATATTGGGAAAACCGAGGAGGTAGTTCAAAATAGAGTTTCAAGAAAAACCCGATTATGGGTACGCCCTGAAAGGGCAGCAAGCGCATAGCTTAGGGTGCCGCTACGCTTTGCCCTGAGCTATGCGCTTGCTGCCCTTTCAGGGCGCTCTTGTAAATGTCACGCATATTTTGAGATTTGAATATGCGGTTGCAATGTGACGTTACGACATCAGCTACGATGTTGCGACATCCTCCAAATGCATAAAAGATGTACATCTATAAAAGGAAACAAAAAGAATAAATATGAGAAAAGGATTATTGATTGTCATGGCTTTCCTGTGCTCCGTTCTGGCTCAGGCCGAGGGCGTCAGCCGTGAGGCGGCTCTGGAGAAGGCGCGTGCTTTTATGAAGGCTAAGGGCGTAGTCATGCCGGGGCAGACGGATTTAGCCGCCAGTGCCCCGCGCCGCAAGGCGAAACAGCAGGAAGAGGCTTGCTATTATGTGTTCAACGCAGACCGCGGTTATGTCATCGTTTCGGGTGACGACCGCACAGTTCCCATCCTCGGCTATTCGCTCACGGGAAGCTACGACCCGGAAAACATTCCCGCGAATATGCGGGCGTGGCTTCAGGGCTATGCCGACCAGATTGAGGCGCTTGACTCACTGGGCGTTACGGCAAGATATGACGCGCCGGACGCTTCAGTTAGTATGGCTCAGAAAAAGACGGGAGCGATGTTTGTAGGTGTGAGGAAATCAAACAACAGGAATGCCATTGCACCTTTACTCACATCAACATGGAACCAAGGGGTTCCATATTGTAATAATACTCCGGTTGTTTCTTATCAGGGAAATTACTATTATAGTGCCACCGGTTGCGTAGCAACAGCTATGGCCCAAGTTGTCAATTACCATAAATATCCGGATGCAGTCGTTGCCGACATTCCTTCATATACCACAACTACCCATGGCTTTGAAATGTCAGGTATCCCGGCCGGTTCTGTTATTGATTGGGAGAATATGGCTGATGATTACAGTTCCTATTGGAATATGTCAGCAGCTTCATGTCAGGCTGTGGCCAATCTTATGCTCTATTGCGGAGAGTCTGTGGAAATGAATTATGATATGTCATCAGGAGCCGTCACAGCAGAAGTCGCTTCTGCATTGAAGACTTATTTTGGTTATGACGAAAATATATATCATGCGGACAGACAGGATTATACCATAGACCGATGGGACGATTTGCTTTATAACGAATTGCTCTGTGGTCGTCCGATTGTATATCATGGCCAGTCTGTGGGCGGAGGTCATGCTTTTGTGCTTGATGGTCATGACGGGACGTCACTCTATCATGTTAATTGGGGATGGGGCGGTTCCTGTGACGGATATTTTGCTGTGTCGATACTCAATCCGAACAACAATTCCGGTATAGGTGCCAGTTCAACCAGTGATGGCTATAGCGTGAGACAGGGAGCTATAATAGGTGTTCAACCTCCAGGGTATCCTAATCCGGTGACTCCCAATGATATGACTGACAGGTTGAGGACATACATGCTCATAATGGATGGGACATTGGTCTCATGTAATTTTCATAATGAGACAGGGAAAGAGGGGGACTTTGACCTTGGATATGCCGTTGTGAACACAGCTACCGGTGAAGAGAATGTCGTTTATCTTGGTTGGGGGACACTGTTACATAATTATTATTTTCAGAGTATCTCACTTGATATATCGGAGTTGAACCTGCCGTCAGGAACCTATCGGATATATCCGGTCAGTCGTATCAAAGGAACAAATAATTGGCTATGTAGTATAGATCCGGATGTTATTTATGTGCAGGTTACGATTGATACAGATGGAAGTATGACAACAGAGTGCCATCCGGTTGTGTCACTTGAGACGGGTAATTTCCGGATGCCATCAGCTCCGCAGGTTAATAGCCAGCAGGTGATTCGTACCACGATTATTAATTTGGGTGATGAGTATAATGGTGTGTTGTATTTCATGTCACGTGTTGAAGATGAAGAAGAGTGTTCTGTTTTCGGTTATACAGGAGTTGCAATACCTCAGAACGGACAGACGGACATTGAAATATATTTCACTCCCACAGTGGCTAAGGACCATCATATATATGTTTGGTTGGATGCCAATGGAGATGGTAATATAAACTTTGATACAGAGATTATCGGAGAGGGACTTCTGACGTTCAGTGAAAAAGCCCCCGTCGTCGACCTTGAAGTCGTTTCCATCTCGCCGTACAATGACCCTGTGGTCAACGAGGAATTCCGTTTCAGCGCCACCATCCGTAACAACGGTGACGACTACAGCGGTCTGCTCTGTCTCTTCCATGCCTCAGAGACAATGGTGGAACAGGAGGGCACGGTTTGGATCGGTATGGGATATAATCAGGTCGACATCGCCGCAGGTGAGACCCTTGATGTGGACTTCTGGTTCACTCCCGATGAAGCCGGCACATACTATTTCTGGCTGTCTACCTCACGCGAGGATTTTCAGCATATCATCAGCCAGCATGTCATTGACGTGGCTGCTTCCCACCCCAGCATCCTCGGCGATATCAATGGTGACGGTCGTGTCAACGTGGCCGACATCACGCTGCTGTCGGGATATATCTCCGACAGCAATCCGACGGGCGTCAGGACGGAGAATGCCGACATCAATGGCGACGGCCGCATCACCGTGGCCGACGTGGTGGAGCTGGCACGGATGATAACCAATGAGTGAGAGACCTGTAACTTTTAACTTATAATTTAAAACTTTCTGCTTTGAACAAGATATTTCTCCTTCTGATTGCGGCCGTATTAGGGCTCAGCCGTGCCTCCGCCGCACCGTCGATGACGGTATCAGAGATTTACTATAACGACGGCTATGGCTATTGGGGCATAAATATCGGCATCACTAACGACGGAGCGCCGGTCAATGCTTTTCAGTGTGACGTGGCCATCCCGGCCGATTTTGAGTTTGCCGCTTCCGGCGAGACACTTCTGACGGCGTTCACCTCGCGTGTGCCGTCTACGTCGGGACTGGGCGGACAGGTGAGCTACTCCCATACGTGTGCCGCCTCGGTCCGTTCAAACGGAACGTTGCGCCTCGTCGTCTATTCCGTTGAGAACACCGTGTTCAACGGAGCTGAGGGCGACGTAATCTTCGTAGCCCTCGACAGAGCCTACGATACGGCCGTCATGCCGGCCAGCCTGAAGGCCAATCTGACCAATCAGGTGCTGACATATATAGACGGCGACGAGGTGAAATCGGTATATCCTGACGGTATCGTCAACGACGAGACGCTCGTCTGCTACGATTCCAAGGGCAACCACGTGGCCATGTATGCCTTGGGGGCTTATCCCAGCGAAGATGCGCTGTACGAGGATTTGCGCGCCGTGAACGGGGATCTTGCCACCAACGACCGCGTCGTTACGGTCGACATGACCCGGTTCCTCCACCACGGAACCATCACGTTCAATCCGAAGAACCCCAACGCCCTTTTCTTCTGTGGTTTCCCCGGTCAGATTCAGAACACGGAGAATGTTTTCTGTGAAAACGAAGAGACCGGCCTATGGGAGTGTACTGAGCTTGTGCTCCACGACGACGGACTGTCGTTCGAGATGCCCGAAGGCCGCGAGGCCATTGCCCGTAGCTTCACTTTCGACCGCATTTTCCCCGCCGGTCAGTGGAGCACGGTCATGCTTCCCGTCACGCTCAGCCGTGAACAGGTTGAGGCCATGACGGCGTCAGGCGTTGAACTTGCCCGTCTCGCCGGCTACGACGAGGAGCTGGCACAGGTGACATACGCCACGTCCCGTTCGTTTGAGGCCAACGTGCCTTATTTTGTCCGTCCGTCGTCGGCCTCTCAGGTGTTCGCCGGACTTGCTGACATGCCCGTTGAGGCTACCGCCGTCACGCCGGTTCCGTCGTCCGGACGTCTGTCGATGTACGGCAACTATGACTACCGTCTCATCAGTTCCGAGCCGGAACTGTTTCGCTATGGCTACGACGTCACAACCGGCGATTTCGTGAAAATCGGCAATAACGGGCGCCTCGGTCCGTTCCGCTGCTATCTCGAACTGGCGGGCGTCAGCGAGGCGAAGGCCGCCCCGAGGATAACCATCAAGGCCGACGACATCACGGCCATAGAGGACATCCGCGGCGGTGCTTCCGGTCCGGCTGTTCCCTTGAAAATCTATACCGTTGACGGCCGCCGCGTCAATGCCGCCACCGTCGACGAGCTTCCGGCCGGTGTCTATGTCGTGGACGGGCGTAAGGTTGTCCGGCCGGCCGCAAAGCAGAAATGAAACAAACAATAAAGGATATAATATGAGAAAAGGATTATTAATTGTCATCGCCGTCCTGTGCTCCGTGCTTGCTCAGGCCGAAGGTGTCGGTCGTGAGGCGGCAATGCGGACGGCGGCAGCTTTCCTGCAGGGCAAGGGGCTGACCATGAACCGCGCCACCATTGCGGCACGCGCTCCGCGGCGCAATGCGCCCGATGCAGCCTGTTATTATGTTTTCAATGCCGACGGCGGCCGCGGCTATGTCATCGTCTCGGGCGACGACCGCACCGTTCCCGTGCTTGGCTATTCGCTCACGGGCAGCTACAATCCCGACAGCATTCCCGAGAACATGAGGGCGTGGCTGCAGGGATATGCCGACGAGATTGAGGCGCTGGATTCGATGGGCGTGACAGAGAAATATCAGACCTCGGACAGCCGGACTAAGGCTCCGGGACTTGATGGAAGAAACGCGGACGGAGTGATTCAGAAAATCCCCGAGTTCCATGTCATTCAGCCGCTGCTGAAATCAAAGTGGAATCAAGGATTACCTTATAACATCAGTTGTCCCGTCGGAACATACACGGACGAAAAAGGTGATGAGCGATATGTGTTTTGTGCTACAGGGTGCGTGGCTACGGCTATGGCTCAGGTGATGTATTATCATCGTTGGCCATCAACAGTTGTGACAGATATTCCTGCTTATACAACTTCTGCCGGGCTTTCAATGGATGGCGTATCTGCCGGCACGTCAATAGACTGGGATGGCATGTCTGATACCTATAAAAGTTATGGATTCCTTGATTATACCGGTTGTACCTTAAATGAATTTTATTCAGTTGCTTCAGAAGCAGGTTGGGGTGTCGGTGACTTTATGAGTATGGTTGGAATATCTGTAAGGATGAACTACGGCATTAATGAATCTGGAGCCTACGATGCCTATATCGCTCCTGCATTGAGAGACTATTTCGGATATGACGAGAATATATATAGGGCGGAACGTTCCCGCTATTCAATTGCGGAGTGGGACGCGTTGATATATAATGAGCTGGTTTGTAACCGTCCGGTGATATATGGAGCACAGTCTACTGGTGGCGGCCATCAGTTTGTCATCGACGGACATGACGGCAATGAGTATTATCATGTGAACTGGGGCTGGGGCGGCTCATGTGACGGCTATTTTGCTATTGCAGTGCTCAATCCGTATAGTACTTCAGGAACGGGAGCCAGTTCGACACCAGATGGATATAGCATGCGGCAGGCTGCTATTATTGGAGTACAGCCACCCGGTAGGTCTAACCCTGTGGTGTCGGCAGGGATGGAGGACAGAATGTCGACGAGCGACCTTTATGTTGATGGAACGGATTTATTGTTCAGCTGTTTTAATAGAACCGGTAAGGTCCTAAAATTTGAGGTGGGACTTTGTGTAATAGATATGTCCACAGGCGAAGAACATGTTTTGTCATTTGTCGATACAGGTTTATTGCCATGTGGGTCTGGATATCGTGGTTTGGGCTGTTCTGTCTCTGATTTATCTCTTTCCTCAGGAACTTATAAGATATATCCCGTTTCCCGCATATCTGGAACATACCAGTGGCTTAATGACCATAATCCGGATGTGACATACGTCCTTGCTAAGGTTGATGCTTCCGGTACGGCTAATCTTGAACTTTATCCCCAAACAGAATTGTCGGTTACTCATTTCGAGATGCCTGTTTCTCCTTCTGTCGGTAACTGGCAGACGATAAAGGCAACTGTGTCGAATCGTGGCAATGGAGAATGTAATAGAACGCTGTATTTCTTGGCTCAGCCTGTGGATGAGTCGGAAGTTAAGTTTGTTATGCAGACCGGTGCTGTCATTGCAGCCGGCGGTTCATCGGAAATAGAATTGTTCTTGAAGCCCGAGCGGCGTGTCAATCATCGTCTGTGGATAGTTACGGGCTATGATGTGGAATCTTCTTTGCTGGGTGACATCGTTAAACTTGATGAGTCGAAAATAATTGGCGAGGCTCTTATGCTTATGGGTACGCAGAACAAGAAAACCGGTGATGTTGACGGTGACGGCTATATTGATGATAATGATATAGAGCGTCTGTCGCGCTATGTTGCTGACGGTGATGAAAGCAATATCGTGAAGACCAATGCCGATGTCAATGGTGACGGACGTATCGACGCGGCCGACGTGATGGAGATAATACAAATGATGACAAACGGTAACTGATTACGACTATGAAGAAGATATTGATGACTATATGCCTGACGGCGGCGGTTCTGATGTGCCGTGCCGGTGGCGTGCTGACCATATCAGACCTCTGCTATTCGGACGCGCATGGCAGCTGGGGCGTTGAGATAAGGATGGATTTTGACAACAGTGATATGCAACCGGAAGACGACGGTGGTATATGGAATATTGGCGCGATGCAGTTTGACGTGACAATTCCTTCGCAGTTCGGTTTTGTTCCTGATGGCAGAGATTGGAAGACGGTCAGGGCCGACGGCGTTTATGAGCGTGTGGAATTCACTACGGCCCTGCGTTCGGAGCGGACGCTGCGCCTCGTGGTTGTGTCCACTTCCTATATATGTCGCGAGGCGGGTCCGGTGGTGTTTGTTCCGGTAAAGCCTGAGAGCGGGTTTACGCCGTCTGCGGGCGAGACATTCAAGGTCAATCTGACCAATCAGGTGATGGTCAGCAGCAGTAACGGATTTGCTCCTCTGACCAAGACCTATCCTGCCGGTGTTATAGGTGACGAATCGCTGAGCTGCTATGACTCGAAAGGCGTCCGCGTGACGGCTTGCGGCGAGCTGGAGGCTGTTGAGGCGGCGGAGCTTGTGAACGACGTGGCCACCTATAATAAAGCCGGAAACAAGACGGAGGAAAATATCGTTAGCATTGACCTTAGCCGTTGCACGTCGACGGGACTGGGACGGCTGAGGATTCCTGAGGGAGCCAACACGATGGTGTTTGCGGCCTCTGAAGGTCAGGTGGACAACGTGACCAATGTCTTTGTCGAGGACGGGAATGGCGTCTGGCGGTGCAAGGAAATGGTGCTGTCGGACGACTATGAGAAAAATCCGGTCTTTGAGTTCTTGTGTGACAATGCGGTGGCCGAGAAGTTCAGCTACACACGCCAGTTTGCCGCCGGTCAGAAGAGCACGGTCGTGCTCCCCGTCACGCTCACAAAGGAACAGACAACGGCCCTGAGGACAAAGGGCATGAGCCTGTTGCGCATGACGAAATATGACGACGGCAGCGCTACGGACGATGATAAGGATGATAATGGCGGAAATGACAATGATGATGATAAAGATAACGTCGGTGACACCAACGTCGGAACGATGCCAGAGCCGGGAAATGAGACGAAGCGGGAGAGCGTGACGTTTTCTTCCGCAGAGACTTTTGAGGCCAACACGCCATACGTTATCAGTCTTTCGGCTGACGCCGGTGCGGAGCTGTTCAAGGATTTGGAGAACGTGACGCTGTCGTCGACTGCGGCTATGATGCCGGTCACGAGCGGCCGGATGGCCATGCACGGCAATTATGTTTATCAGAAGGAACTCAAACCGGAGTCGTCCGATGTTGTCTACTACGGATATTTCGTAGGCAATCCGGATGGTGATAAGCCGGACAACTATCTCGGTATTCTTGGCAACAACTGTCAGATAGGGACGTTCCGCTGTTATCTCGCGCTGGCGGGTGTCAGTGAGGGCAAGGCGGCTCCGCGCATCAATGTCCGCGAAGACGGCAGTGTGACGGCTATAGAGAGTGTCGTTGCCGATGATGCAGTCGTGAGGAACGCCGCCCGTCGCGGGATTTATACCATTGACGGCCGCCGTGTGAACGCAACGGATGTCAACGCTCTCTCAGCTGGAATATATGTCGTGGACGGGCGTAAGGTTGTCCGGCCGGCCGCAAAGCAGAAGTAGAAACAAGCTAAGAAACGAAATAACCTGGGCTGCGGCATAGTTCCGCGTTTAGTCTAACCGGAGATGACCGGCAAACTATTGATTTGGAGAAAATAAATATAATAATTAAAGTCACACAACAAATGAAAAAGAAAATTTTAATCATGCTTGTCATGTTCATGGCAGCAATCAATGTCTTTGCAGACAAGGAAAGTGATGCTTTTCTTAAGAGAGTTGCACTGATGAAATATGACAGAAACCTAATGTCTGGAGCCAACATCAATATAACTACGTCGTATGAGAAAAAGATTTTCACTGTCAGCATGTCTCTGGACGGTAACATGGAGGACAGAATCAACCAGTTCCTCGACAAAAGTATTGCGTCGCTCATAAGCAACGACGACATACTGGTTATAGAAATCTTGAACATTGAAAGGCGAAATAAAGGATTTGTCGAGAACATGCTGAAGTCGAACGCCGGTTTCAGACGTGTGGTCAACATCAAGGCAACGGGACAAACCTATGAGCAGCAGATGAAAGCAAAGCAGATAAAGAACATCAATCTTGCCGACACCGCCAATGTCGACAAAATGGAGCTTGAACTGCAACTGCGAACCGTAAATGCCGGACTGCCGATAGTCATAGACGATGAGATTTCGATGAACAAGTTTTCCATAGAAGAAGACAAGTGCTTGGTGTTGGAATTCCTTACGAAAGAGAAGAAGACCACCATTGAACAGATTGACGACATGAAAGATATTTTTGAGATTATATATGTCAATATGATGAAAAGTAGTATGTACGCCCAATATGTCGGAATGTCGAGCATGGACGTAGCCATAAGATTCCGTAGTGCGACTCGGGAAAAGTATACTGACATCTATATCCCGTTTTCAAAAGCCGAGGAACTGTTCGATCCCAACAATCAGATTGACAGCACCGATGTGGTAATGGCTACCTTCGTATATGCCCTTAAAAGAACACTCCCGATTGAAATGAATGAAGAGGAAGTATTCAAGGATATAAGTTATAAGGACAAAACGATATCGTTTGTAATAGAACTGAAAGGGAAGTCGGCAGAAGTTATTTATAATTTTGACAAGATTGGCAAATTGGAGCTTATATGCTCCGATTACACTATATTAACCAAAATGCTGCAAGAACAATCTCTTCCCGGTTGGAAAGATATAAAAATAAAGCAAATCTATCGAAACGCAGAATGGGGGAAAGACATCTTTTATGAAACGAGCACAAAGAAGGACCTCGAATATATGAATAATGCCGAACTCAAAGATTCCATTCTGATTGCCCAACTGGCAGAGTTAAATAATCTATACAGTGAAAGCAGCAATGGAGTTAAGGTAGTTCATGAGTATGACGGCAATGTTTTTACGATAAAATTCTTATTAAGCAAGAGAAATATGTCACCGCAATCTTGTATACAGTTTGCCGGGCAATCGGAATTCATTGATAGACTGAAGAAAGATTATAAACGTTTGTGTGTGGCACTGTATAGACGGAAGAAAAACATCCGTTATGTTGCCAAAAACACTGTGACGGGAAAGGAAGAGTCAATCATCATACCATACGAAATCATCTACTGATAAGACATCATGAAACGAACATGATGCGCGTTATGTCCTTTCTTCGGGAATAGAACGGAGCGTCAGAGCGTTGGTCTGTAACCGACAACGGGGCACAATCGGGTTCTTGTCTGCAACGAACCACGATTGTGCCCCTCTGCATATAAGGCTCGGGGAATTGAATGAAAAGGTTGAAGAACTTAGAGCGACGCATCGGTGTCTTCGGTCTCCTGCCAAATTGTTAAAAATTGGAATAATCAGGACAAACACCTCGCTGTTTTTGAAGAATTTGAAAACAAAAGGCTCATAGCCGCAAATTCTTCAAAAATGCGCGTGCATCTCTTGTCGTCTGAATATCAGCGTGTTACGACGAAAAGAGCGGAAGTGTGCAACTTTTTCGCCGATTTTTTCGTGCCGTAAGGCCCTTACGGCATTCCAGCGGTGGCCCCCGTGGGAGGCAACGCGGGGCCCCCCCAAAGAAAAAACCGGGGGGGTTTTGGCGCCCCCACTGGCACGAGGGTATTAAAAAAAA
>CAMWVS010000046.1 GCA_947177775.1 uncultured Prevotella sp. | reverse complement strand
GCCAGAAAGAGGGACAAGAAAGACAAATCAAACGAAAAAACGCGGATGTTTTTTCTAAAGAGAGAAAAACAAGGGAGGCAAATCAAACGAAAAAACACGGATGTTTTTTCCAAATAGAGAAAGACAAGGATGACAAATCAAACGAAAGGCGCAAAGGTCAAAAAAGAAGGATTTCGCGCTGAATCAACCTCACTAAGACCAGGCACCAACTGTTAAAAACTCGGAATTAAACGGACAAATACCTCAAAATCCTTGCAATATTCTGAAATTATTTTCCCACGGCCAGAAATTCGCGAGTTTTGAGCGTGCATCTTTTAACGCCTGAAACACAGCCCGTTACAACAGAAACACACAAAGTGTGCAATAATATCGACAGAAAATTCCTGCCGTAAGGCCCTTACGGCATTGCAACGGAGCCCTTACGGCAACGCAACGGGGCCACCGTTGGAACACAACAATGGCCCCGTTGCAACCCCGTAAGGCCCTAACGGCAAAAAGACAACAAGAATATAGGATCGGAACGGACACAAAATGTAAAAAATCAAGCAAAGCCGCACTCCAGAATCAAAAATTTCAAATGTTAAATTCCGATATATTATTTTGACACCACGTCCGGACTTTCATGAACAAAAAGCCAACGGCTTATAATAAAACGGAGGGTTTGACGTTATATATAAAGTATGCGCATCATACATTATATATTATATATATCCGTAATCGCGGCCGTCATCGTGTCGTGCGGAGCAGACGCGGCCATGAAGAAGGGGGATAAGTTCTATGCCCTTGGGGAATATTATGACGCTTCTGTGCAGTATAAGAAAGCTTATTCGGCCACGCCGGCAAAAGAGCGGGCCACGCGCGGAAAACGGGCACTGAAAATGGCCGACTGCTACCGCCGGATCAATTACGCCCAGCGGGCAATAGCCGCCTACAACAATGTCCTGCGCTATGGTCAGGCCGACAGCATGACACATCTCTATCTGGCCCAGCAGCTCATGAAGAACGGAAACTACAAGGAGGCTGCCCGCCACTTCCAGACGGCGCTCGACAGCATGCCCGGATGCCGCATGGCCGAGGTCGGTCTGCGTTCGGCGGAGATGGCCCCGAAGTGGAAGGAAGCCGGTTCGCAATATACGGTGAAGCGAGAGAATTTTTTCAACTCCCGCCGAGCCGACTATTCGCCCATGCTGGCCGGCGACGATAACGACCAGCTCTATTTCACATCGACGCGCAATGACGTCAAGGGCGACGAGCTAAGCGGTATCACGGGAACGAAGAACGGCGATATTTTCGTCTCCACGAAAGACGAAAAAGGAAAGTGGACAAAGCCCGAAGGCATTGATTCAGAGCTTAACTCGGCTTTCGACGAAGGCGTATGCTCGTTCACGCCTGACGGAAAGACGATGTATCTGACACAGTGCACGACCGATCCGTCGTATCCACGATATGCCACAATATGCACCTCGACGCGCTCTGACGCCGCATGGGGGAAGACCACTCCTCTCGAAATCACGCGCGACACACTCTCCAGCTATGCCCATCCGGCCGTCTCGCCTGACGGCCAATGGCTCTATTTCACGAGCGACATGCCCGGCGGCATGGGCGGACTGGACATCTGGCGCGTGCGGCTGACAACCAGCGGCATGGGCGGTGTGGAAAATCTCGGGGCGCCCATCAACACCGAGGGCGACGAAATGTTCCCCACGTTCCGCCCCAACGGCGACCTCTATTTTTCCTCCAACGGCCACCCCGGCATGGGTGGACTGGACATCTACATAGCCCGCCCGGACTCTGTCGGCGGCGGATGGTCTATCGAGCATCCGGGATATCCGCTCAATTCCCAGGGCGACGACTTCGGAATGACATTCGAGGGGCTGCTCAACCAGGGCTTCTTCTCCTCCAACCGCGGCGACGGAAAGGGCTGGGACCATATCTACAGCTTCGTTAATCCGGAGATTGTCCAGACGGTCAAGGGCTGGGTTTACGAACAGGAGGGATATGAGCTGCCGAACGCGCTGGTCTATATGGTCGGCAACGACGGAACCAACCTGAAGCTGAGTGTGAAGGGCGACGGCTCGTTCACGCAGCAGATACGCCCCGACGTCGACTATGTCCTGCTGGGAACGTGCAAGGGCTATCTCAATCATAAGGAGCAGCTGCGCGTCGAACCGGTCACGGAGTCGACCGAATATGTTCTCCAGTTCCCGCTGGCGAGCATCACTGCACCCGTGCTGATAGACAATATCTTCTATGACTTCGACAAGGCGACGCTCCGGCCGGAGTCCACCGTGGCGCTCGACGAGCTGATAAAGCTACTCTGCGAGAACCCCAACGTGACCATAGAGTTGAGCGCCCACTGCGACTACCGTGGCCCGGCGGCATACAACAAACTTCTGTCGCAGCGCCGCGCCGAGGCTGTTGTGGATTATCTGACGGAACACGGCATCGCCGCCGACCGTCTCTCACCCGTGGGCTACGGCAAGGAAAAGCCGAAGACAATCAAGAAGAAGCTTACCGAACGCTATCCGTTCCTAAAGGAGGGCGACGTGCTCACGGAAGAGTTCATCCTCAGCCTGAAACCCGAGGAGCAGGAAATCTGCAACCAGCTCAACCGCCGCACCGAGTTCATCGTGCTCCGGACCACCTACGGTATGTTCGACAGCGAGGGCAATCTGACCTCCCCGCCGAAACCGAAGGAGAAAGAGGAGGAGCAGGAAGAGCTGTTCTGAGAATGTGACAACACTTCACAAACGACAGAGTTCAAGCACACCGTAGGGACATATTCTTGTATTTGCCGCCAAATAGATATTGAATGTCAATCATGTTATGGCTGAAAAATACAAGAATATGTCCCTACGGTGTGCTTGAACTCCCTACTGATATAATTTCGTCAGACGCCGCTTAGCATGAAAAGCCGTGCTTCAGGTCTTTCTTGTTCAGCACCACCGACATGCAGTCCAACCGATGGAAAAGCCAAATGGCGGCAGCGATTATAGTGGCTGAGAGCAGCAACAGATGGCTGAGGGCGACGATATCGAATGTGGGAATCGTGCGCATGAGCACATACAGATAGGTGGCGGGCTGTTCCCAGCCGCGTCCCACAATCACCATGACGATGCCCGCGACGACACATGCCGCTGTCCAAAGATTGGCCAGCATCCACCGGCGGCGGACATCGGCAGCGGCTGTGGCGTCCACCTGTGGCGCGGTAGCCCTGACGGCACACTCCTCCACCGGCAGACAGGCCATCACCCGGTCCGTAAATCCGTCGTCGGCTATATCCTGCAAGGATGCCGCGCGGAACAGTTCCTCTATCCTTATGTTGTCATCTTCTGTCATATCCGTTTCTTTTCAGGTATCCGGCCAGTTTCTCCTTACCTCTGGCCAGATGTGATTTTATGGTTCCCTGCGGCATGCCGGTGACCTCCGCAATCTTCTCTATCGGCAGTCCGTCGACAAGCTGGAGCGTTATGCACGAGCGTTCCACGGGCCGCAGACGGGCCAGAGCGTCGTAGATGTCCATCCGGAGCGTGCCTCCGTCGGCGTCGGGAGCCGGCCGCGAACAGACTTCGGGGTCAATGTCACCGGTCTCGCGGTGGGCCCTGATGTAGTCGTAGAAGACGTTGAAGGCGATGCGCAGCAGCCACGTTGAGAACGCCGCCGTGCCGCGGAAACTGCCGATGTTGACGTATGCCTTGACGAAAGTGTCCTGGGCGAGATCGTCACTCAGCTGAGCGTCACCGAGAGTGTGGTTCAGGAAGAACCGCCTGACCGCCGACTGATGGCGCATGACAAGCCGGCCGAAAGCCTGCCGGTCGTGCTCCTTTGCCGCAAGGGTGGCGAGATGTGCGTCGCTGATAGCCTCCATCGTCTGTCTCCAGTTGTCCTTTAGCCTTGTGTCTTAACGATGTTCATTAAATCTCCGGTCTGACATCTGTATCGTCAGGAAACTCCTGAGCGTCACGCCTATTGTTCCGCCGCACCGACGTGCGTGCGATGACGGCCTGTCCCAATCCGCTGAATATCACGAGACCGCCGATGCCGATGCCCGTGTCGAAGCCCATGAAGGAGAAGAAGAAAATCAGTCCGATGCCAAGGAAGATGTTCTTGATTCCCTTTCGCCACAGTTCGTCGTCAGCCTGAGCCTGCCGCGAGAGTAACTCTTCGGGTATTTTCTGGCCGTTCTTCATGGCCATTTCGGCCAGCTGTAGCTTCTGTTTGCGGTTCTTGTAGATGAAGTAGCAGATTACGGCGATGATGGCCACGGGCGAGAAGACGAAAATGATGAGGAGGATGAACAGCGTCCCTATCATGCCGTCTGCCAGCCAGCCGAAGCCGCGGACCATGCGGTCCATGCCGTCTTCGTCGATATTCAACTGATAAGATCTGGTCGTGGCAGAGTCCGTTTCATAGACTTCGGTCGTATCGGAATATGCCTCCAGTTCGTCGGCCGGTTCGTCCGCCTTTGCTCCAGCGGCCGCCGGCTTTTTCTTTGCGGCAGCTTTCTGCTGCTGAGCCTTGGCGTATGCAGAGGCTTTCGCCTGTGACTTGTCGTCCTCGGCCGCTGCCTTTGCTCCGCCGCCGGCCGGAGAAGTCTCCTCTGTCTGAGTGCGTGGCGTGTGGCGGTGGGCTTGCGTTGTAGCTCCGGTATTGACAGTCATGACTGCGGCCAAAGCCAGTGTTATGAGAAATTTGTTCATATCGTTATGCACTTTAGGATTTCTTTTTGTCGCCGCCACGGTATTCCGGCCGTGAGCGGTAATCTGCATGTTTGACGTAACAGACTGTGGATAAGTTGCAAAGGTGCGAAAAATTTTCTATCTTTGCGCATAAATTAGAGATAAAAAGGATGAAAAAGAGATATAACAAAGGCCGTTCCGGTTCTGCCGGTCAGCGTTTCCGTCATTCCGCGGACGCTGGCGGAGGGACACAGGAGGACGTTACGGCCGGTGGCGACGGCGTCATGACAGAAACCGGAGACTGCGAACTTTCTCCATCGGAAAAGCCTGCGGCGACCGCTCTTCCCGCTGAATTCGTCACCTCGACGCGCAGCATGATGGGCGACGGGATGTATGACAGTTTTGCAGGTGCGCTGACCGACGAACCGCCGGTCAGCATACGTATCAACCGCAGAAAGACCACGGCCGTCCCTACGGACACGGCCGACGGCGGCGGACGCGTGCCGTGGTGTGCCGTCGGCTACTATCTTCCGGAGCGTCCCGACTTCACTTTCGACCCTATGCTGCACGCCGGCCACTACTATGTTCAGGAAGCATCGTCGATGTTCGTCCACCGCGTCATCACCCAATACGTCACCTCGCCGGTGCTGATGCTCGACCTCTGTGCCGCACCTGGCGGCAAGTCGACCGCCGCACTGGACGCCCTTCCGCCCGGCAGCATGCTCATGACAAACGAGCCTGTGCGCCAGCGGGCACATATATTGAAGGAAAACATCCAGAAATGGGGGTGTCCTGAGGTCATCGTCACGAACAACTATCCGTGCGACTACGCCCGGTCGGGACTGACGTTCGACGTCATTCTGTGTGACGTTCCGTGTTCCGGTGAAGGCATGTTCCGCAAGGACAGCGGCGCCATCGGCGAATGGAGCCCGCAGAACGTGGACAGTTGCAGCCGCCTGCAGCGTGAGATTGTGGCGGATGCGTGGCGGTGTCTGCGTCCGGGCGGACTGATGATATACTCCACATGCACATTCAACACGGCCGAAAACGAAGAGAATGTCCGTTGGGCGTGCGCTAAGCTCGGTGCAACGGTGCTGTCCGTCGACACGTCCTGCACGTGGGGCATCAGCGGTTCGCTGCTTCCCGGCTTCACGGATCCGGTCTACCGGTTCATTCCCGGCAGCACGCGCGGCGAAGGTCTTTTCTGCGCCGTGATGCGAAAGGACGCGGACGACACCTCTACAACAAAAGGATGTGCTGCCGGTTCCGGTGCGGAAGAACGGCCGCTCTCCGTCTCTCAGAAAACAGGAAAAAAGGGCGGAACACGCGGCAATGACGCCACCGCCCGACTGCGAGCCATGATTGCCGCTTCTTTAGGCCGCCAGGCGGGAGCTACCGGGATTCTTCCCGAGACATTCAAGCTCGTCACGGCCAATTCCGCCGCTTCGTCTTCCTTCTCCGAGAAGTCTTCTTCGTTTTCGGGAAAGACCGCCGCTTCGTCTTCCGGGAAGTCTGCTTCTTCGTCTTCCGGGAAGTCTGTCTCGGAAACGGTCCTGGCCCTGCCCCCTACCCTTGTTCCCGTCTACGAAATAGCATCACGCTCACTGAACATACTTTCCGCCGGCGTTACCGTCGGCCACTTCAAGGGGCGCGACCTCATTCCCGACCAGTCGCTCGCCCTCTCGACAGCCCTCATGCCCGGAGCTTTCCCCTCCGCCGACCTTCCGTATGCCCAGGCCGTGGCCTATCTGCGCAAGGAAGCGGTCACGCTCCCGCCCGACACACCGCGCGGACTTGTGATCGTCACATTCCGCGGTGCGCCGCTCGGCTTCGTCAAGAACATCGGCACGCGGGCCAACAATCTCTATCCGCCGGAATGGAAGATAAAGAGCACCCACATTCCGGACGAGCCACACGTGCTGGAATAACGCCTTTTTCATCGTCACTGCCCGCTTCCAACGCCATCACCGCGCCGCAATAATCATGTAAAATGAGTCGTTTTACTTAGTAATATGACTCATTTTACTTTATGGATATAATCATTTCCAACAAGCAAAACGCTTTTGAAGCTGTTATGAAAACATCCAATTGCTCTTTAAATGATAGCCATCCGTTTATCTGATTTAGTATTAATGAATATTAATTCAGGGGGGGGTAAAAATAAAATGTTTATTTTTGTATATTGTTTAATTAATAAAACGATACGTATGAGATTATTAGTATTATTTGTAGCCATTATGCTACTTGGTGTGCATCCTGTTGATGCACAGAAGAAAAAGGGTGGTAAGTCTAAAAAGATGACAAAACAAGAGCAGTTGGACAGCATTTATAATGCGGTGAGTCTGCGATTTGAGCAGAAAAAACAAGTCTATGCCAAACAGGACAGCGCCTTTTGGGCCGACTACAAAATCGTCAAGAGAAATGGGATGGAAGTCACCACTGTGAAATTTGAGAAGAAATATGACTCTGTCGAGCAAATGCCAATGTTTCCTGGCGGTGATGCAAAGCTGATAGAGTGGTTGTACAAGAACATCAGGTACCCTATAATTGCAGAGGAATTAGGTGTTAAAGGACGTGTTATCATGAAATTTGTTGTGGCTCCGGATGGTTCTGTCCGCGATGTATTGGTCGAACACAGTGTTAATCCACTACTTGACATGGAGGCTTATCGCGTTGTCAGAGCTATGCCACGATGGATTCCGGGAAAAGTAGACGGCGAACCGGTACCGGTATATTTTACTCTCCCTGTAACGTTTCAATTAAAATAACAGGACTCAAATGAATCCGTCATGATGTTCTTTCTTTGAACGTCATGGCGGATTCACATTCACTATAAGCATATCAAGCTCCATCCCTTCGGGAGGGTTGGGGTGGTTTTTCATTCCATTTGCAGGTGCTTCATCCTGTGTCCTCCCCACGTGCTGGCGTTCACATACCGGAAGCCCACCTTATTATATAGGCGTTCTGCGCGCGGGTTTCCCTCGTCGACGAGCAGCCCGAGAGGGCCGCAGCCCATGCGGCGGGCACGTTCGGCGGTGGCGTTGAGGAGCATAGTGGCAATTCCGTGGCCGCGGTAGCGGGGCCATACGGCTAGCGAGTCGAGATAGAGCTCACCCGCCTGTGTCTCCGGCTCCATGGCACTGTGGTCGATGCCGAACTCGCGGATGGCGCCTTCAATGAAATGGCGGCGCAGTTCCATGAGGCGCGCGCCATCGTAGCTGACGCTGACACCGGCAATGCTTCCGTCGTCCGGGGTGACGGCACAGATGGCGTTTTCGTAGCTGTATTGCGTTCCGGTGGTAGCGACGAGGCGAGTGATGAGCCGCAGAAAGTCGTCGGCAGTGTGGTTCGGGCCGTAGAAATGGCGGCAACACTCGTCGGTCATGGCCATGACAATCAGACGGGCAATCTCCGGCGCATCTTCCGGACGGCCGGGACGTAGGGTGAAGGTTGTGTTCATATTCAGTTTTTATTATCGGCATGCTTCAGTGCAGCCATCACCGCAAAATTACATATAAATCCCGAGAATAATGTATCGGAACTAAAAGAACTGGCCTTTCATTGAAAAAGAACAGGATTTTCATTGAAAATACCGGCCCGTCAGCCCGCTAACCGTCACAATCCGCCACGTCAAAGAATGAGCCTCTGCCGGTGAAAGGCCGCCGGATGTGCTGCGAACGGCCTGACAAAAAAGTGTTTGCGGCGGTTTTATTGTTTTTTATGACATGCTTTGCGTATAGTCAGGAAATAATCAATAACTTTGCAGTACAGTGCCCCGCAGTGTCATTGCGCCCGCAAGATATCGGCCACGGGGCACGGTTGTTGCACGAATAAACATTTTTTAAATATAAAGAGTATATGGATTACAGTAATTTCGGCGTGGAAAACGCCTCAAGAGACAGAGAACTCTATCTGTCCGCCGCATTTCCGGCATTGATGAGAAAAGTATATTTGTGGATGGCCATGGCCCTCGTGATAACAGGCTTCACGGCATACGGCGTGGCGACAAGCCCTGCCGTGATGTCGGCCATACTCATGAACAGGATGCTGTTCTTCGGTCTTATCATAGCCGAGTTCGGTCTGGTCATCTGGCTCACCGCAGCCATCAACCGGCTGTCGCTGTCAGCAGCGACGCTGATGTTCGTGATTTATTCCGTCATCAACGGTGCGACACTGTCGGTGATATTCCTTGTCTACACGATGTCGTCGATAACCAGCGTGTTCTTCATCACCGCCGGAACATTCGCCGCTATGGCCGCCATCGGTTATACGACAAAGAAAGATCTCTCCGGCATGGGCAAGTTCCTGATGATGGCGCTCATCGGTCTGATTATCGCCTCGGTTGTCAACCTGTTCATGCGCAGCACCGGTCTGCAGCTCATCATGAGCTATATCGGCGTATTGGTGTTCTCGGGACTGACGGCATACGATTCGCAGAAAATCAAGCAGATGCTCATGACGGCCGAAGACACTGGTGAGACAGCACAGAAGATTGCCCTGTTGGGAGCACTGTCGCTCTATCTCGACTTCATCAACCTGTTCCTTTATCTGCTCCGCATTTTCGGGAAGAGAAACTAAGGCTTCAGGTTCCGGTTCATGACGAACTTAAACTCAAAAACGCAAAGTCCGCCGTTGTGGTATTCGTTCTATCACAACAACGGACTTTGCGTTTTTGCATCTTTGCTTTACTTTATATGAATTAATCGTGTTCACTCACTTACCGCAATACAACCGATAAAACATGAAACAGCGATATCTTATTCTCATCATGCTCCTCGCGACATTGTCCGCGGCCGGAGCGACACATCCGTGGGACAACGGGCGGCTGGAGGTCTCGAAAAACGGCCGTTTTCTCCGCCATGCCGACGGCAGTCCGTTCTTCTGGCTGGCCGACACGGGATGGCTGCTGCCCGAACGGCTGGACCGCGACGAAGCGGAATATTATCTTTCGAGGTGTGCCGAAGCCGGCTATAACGTCGTACAGATACAGGTCATCAACGGTGTGCCGGCGTTCAACGCCTACGGCCAGATGTCCATGACGGCCGGATTTGATTTAAGCGGCGCGTCCGTTCCCGGCATCTACGGCTATTGGAACCATCTGGACTACATCGTAGACTGCGCTGCCCGCCACGGCATCTACGTCGGCATGGTCTGCATCTGGGGCGGATTGGTCAAGGCCGGGCGCATGGACGAACAGCAGGCCGCTGCCTACGGCCGCTTTCTGGCCGAGCGCTACGGCCGGCGGAAGAACATCGTGTGGATTATCGGAGGGGACATTGAGGGCAGCGTGCGCACGGAAGTGTGGGACGCGCTGGCCACGGCTATAAAGTCGTCCGACAAGAACCACCTCATGACATTCCATCCTCGTGGGCGCACAACCTCGGCCAAATGGTTCAACGACCGTCAGTGGCTCGACTTCAACATGTTTCAGAGCGGCCACCGGCGTTACGGCCAGCGCATGGGCAACAAAAACTATCCAATCCCCGACGGAACCGAAGAGGACTCGTGGATGTACGTCGATTCGGCCTGGCAGCATCGTCCGCAGAAGCCCGTTCTCGACGGAGAACCGTCATACGAGGGCATACCGCAGGGACTTCACGATGCCAACGAGCCCCGCTGGACCGCACGTGACATACGCCGCTACGCCTATTGGTCTGTCTTCGCCGGGTCATGCGGCCACACCTACGGCAACAACGCCATCATGCAGTTTGTCCGTCCGGGAGTAACCGGAGCCTATTTCGCCGACGGCGCCGGTCATCCATGGTACAAGGCACTGGACGATCCGGGCTACAATCAGATGAAATATCTGAAGCATCTCATGCTCTCGCTGCCCTATTTCGACCGCATTCCGGACCAAAGCGTCATCATCGGCAACGGCGAGCGCTACGACCGGCTGCTGGCCACACGCGGCCATGACTATATCATGGTCTACAACCACACGGGCCGCGATATGCGCATAGACCTAACAAAAGTCAGCGGAGAGGAAAAGGACGTTTGGTGGATGGACCCGACCGACGGACGGCTGACATATCTCGGCCGCCATGCCAACCGCATAACGACATTCCGCTATCACGCCGAAGCATCCGGCGTGGCCGACGGAGTGCTCATCGCCATTGACGCCTCAAAAACCTATATTGTCCGTGACCAGGCGTCAATCATATCAGACAACGCTCCCGCAGCCGAACGCGACCTCACGGAATGACGGTCTGCCGGTCCGTAAGGCCGCGGAAACCGGCGGGAACCAAAATCCGGTTTTTCATCCGCAGAAACGGTAATACCGATTTATTTTTGTAATTTTGTCTGCGCATGACGGAACGCACGCTGCGTCTCCCGCATGAAACAAAGAAGACAATCAAACAAACTGACAACATGAAACAATATTTGGACCTGCTCACCCGCATCATGACCGAAGGCACGCAGAAAGGCGACCGTACGGGAACGGGGACGGTGAGCGTCTTCGGCCATCAGGCCCGATACAATCTGGAGGACGGTTTTCCGCTGCTAACGACGAAGAAACTGCACCTGAAATCAATCATCCACGAGCTGCTGTGGTTTCTCAGCGGCGACACCAACGTGAAATATCTTCAGGACAACGGTGTGCGCATCTGGAACGAGTGGGCCGACGAAAACGGCGAACTCGGCCCCGTCTACGGCCATCAGTGGCGCTCATGGCCGGACTATAAGGGCGGAACGATAGACCAGATTGCCGCCGTAGTGGATCAGCTGAAGACCAACCCGAACTCGCGGCGCATGATCGTCAGCGCGTGGAACGTGGCCGAAGTGGACAGCATGGCCCTGCCGCCATGTCACACGATGTTCCAGTTCTATGTAGCCGACGGCCGCCTCAGCCTTCAGCTATACCAGCGTTCGGCCGACACGTTTCTCGGTGTGCCGTTCAACATCGCGTCCTACGCGTTGCTGCTCCAGATGATTGCACAGGTCACGGGACTGCGTGCCGGCGACTTCATCCATACCACTGGCGACACCCACCTCTATCTCAACCATCTCGATCAGGCCCGCCTGCAGCTCACCCGCACGCCGCGCCCGCTGCCGCGGATGGTCATCAACCCCGATGTCCGCGACATATTCTCCTTCCGCTATGAAGACTTCCAGCTGGAGGGATACGACCCGTGGCCGCATATCAAGGCGGAAGTGTCGGTATGAAAACATAAAACGAACAAGCTCATGACCATCAACATCATTGCCGCCGTGGCCCGCAACCGTGCCATCGGCCACGAGAACAAGCTGATTTACTGGCTTCCCAACGATCTGAAACGCTTCAAGGCGCTCACCACCGGCCACACCATCATCATGGGACGCCGCACGTTTCTCTCACTCCCGAAAGGCGCACTGCCAAACCGCCGCAATATCGTCCTGAGCCGCACAGCCACGACGTTTCCCGGATGTGAGACTTTCCCGTCACTCGACGAGGCGCTTGCCGCTTGCCGCGATGACGAAGATGTCTATATCATCGGCGGTGCTTCGGTCTACGCCGAGGCCATCGGCCGCGCCGACCGTCTCTGTCTGACCGAGATTGACGACACGCCTGCCGCCGCCGACACGTTCTTCCCGCCGTATGACGGATGGCGCGAGACACAACGCGAGGACCACGAAACGGACGAGCGCCACGCTTTCCGCTACGCTTTCGTGGACTATGAGCGCTGATTTCGCCGCCTCCATACGGTGATTATGACACCACAACTGACGCGGCGGCGGCCATAACGACAAGAAAAAGCGCCTGGAATGGAGAATCCCAGACGCTCTCAGCGTATGTAATTTAATTCTTGTTTAGCCGTCGTCCGTCAGTTTTGTGTCTTCATATATAATCGTTTTTGTGTGTTGTACGGATGTTCCAGGCTCTTCTATTTGACGTTCCTGGCCCTTATTTACTACGTTCTTTTCTGTTATTTCTTACGTTCTTGTTTTTGTGTCCTACAGCCGGCTCATTCTTCTTTGTATTCCAGAATGTCGCCCGGCTGGCAGTCGAGGGCGCGGCAGATAGCCTCCAGGGTTGAGAAACGTACGGCCTTGGCCTTTCCTGTCTTCAGGATGGAGAGATTTGCCGGTGTCAGGTCGATGGTTGCGGCAAGCTCGCTGAGCGATATCTTGCGCCGTGCCATCATCACGTCGAGGTTTACTATTATAGCCATAATCTTCTTTTTTCAGTTTTCTTCCAGTGGTTTGTTTTCCCGTCGGTGCCGTGGAGGGGATTGAGCGGAAGCCCGTCGGCCGTCTCTACACAGCCTGACAGACACCTTTATGCTGCAGGGCTGACATTTTTATGCAGCCGGGCTGACGCCTTTATGATGCAGGACTGACGTCCGCCGCAATCCCATCCCCGCCGTTCCGTGCGTTATCAGATGGTAAGGTCAAGCTCCTCCTGATGGCGAAGACCCATTGCGAACACCTCAGCCGATATGAGACTGCAGAAGCCGATTACCAGTGTGATGGTGTCGAACGAGTGGAACCAGTCGATCATATAGCTGTCGAGGGCCACGAGACTCCATGCTTCATAGTTGCTTATCATGCCCGAGATATAAGAGGCGGCAAAAGCCGAGAGCATCAGGACGCCTATCCGGCGCAGCAGGGAGACGTTCTTCCACGTGAAGATTTCAATGCGGTTGATGTTGCGGACCAGCTTGATGAAGAACCATATCGTGGCGAGCCAAAGAGCGGCGGAGGCCAACATGAGGCCTACTTCAGCCGGATATATCCATGCCGGCACCTCGCTCTTGTCAACGTATGCCACGACGTGGCCCATATCTACGGGAATCTCCTTGCCCGTCTTGGCGTTGACGACGGTATGACGTGAGCTGACCAGATCTGTCGGGAAGAGTTTGAGCGAGACCGGCTGCTGGTTTTCGAGGGCGTCCGTCATGCCTATCCGCTCTTCTCTGGAATGGCTATAGGTCTGTGACACTGCGTCGACGCAGGCGACGGAGACATAAACGAGGTTGCATACGATATTGAACACTACTAATGCTACCATTGTCACTGTGAGGATGTTGAATCTCTTTTTCATTGTCGTAAATGTTTTATTGGTTGGTTACTTTGTTTGTTATGTTCTCTTATTTGTTATCGTTTAATGATAAGCGATTATCGTTTTTCGATATTGCAAAGGTATGACTATTTTCTGAAACCGCCAAATAAATCAGCAAAAATTTATCGAAAAACAATAAAATAATATCGAAACAGCCGTTTTTCGGGCGTTTTTCGGGCTTAACACGTGATTCCGACGATGATCCATCGGGTAAGCATACATAATAAAGCAGTGGTAATCCAAACACAAGGACGCAAAGGCGCGAAATATTATCAGTATGGAAAGAATGACGCAGCCGGAGGCTTTTCGTCTTCGCGTTTTCACGTTTGGATTATGAAAGCCAAGGCTCAGGACATGAACAAGTCTTCATTGTAACCTTATAACATAAGGCTCACAACACAGAGAAACGGAGACACAGAGTTATATTCACTCCCTGTGTCTCCGTTTCCATATTGATATACGGTTTCTATCTATGTTCCGAACGTCCGGCCCGCGGGTTCCGAACCGTATTCCGTTCGCTTCTTTCCGGCCGCCGCGGCGGTTTTGTCATCCCACCGTCTCTTCACTGTCGCTAACCAGCATGTCCATTATCGGGAGCTGGCGGTCGATTGCCGAGTTGAACGAGATGATGGTCTCGCTGCGCGACAGTCCCAGCGGCTGGAGCTTGTCGTGTATGATGTTGAGCAGATGATGGTTGTTGACGGCGTATATTTTGATGAACATGTCAAAGTCGCCGGTCGTATAGTGGCATTCAACCACCTCCGGAATGTTTCTCAGTTCATCCACCACAGCGTCAAAATCCTCCGGGTTCTTCAGATTAAGTCCTATGTAGGCACATGTCTCATAGCCTATTTTCTCCGGGTCGATAACATACTGCGACCCCTTGAGAATGCCGAGGTTCGTCAGTTTCTGTATTCTCTGATGAATAGCAGCACCGCTAACATTGCATGCACGTGCTACCTCCAAAAACGGAATTCGCGCATCTTCAGCAATCAGCCGAAGAATCTGCTTGTCAAGTTTGTCCAATCTCTGGTATGCCATTTCTTATTTTTCTTTTATGGTGCAAAGGTATAACAAAAATCTGATTTACACAAAAAGAATGTAAGCAAACTCAGTGATTGCCTGTCAATTCGTTAACAGCATATGCAAAACAAGACAAAGAAATGATGATGCAGGTCAGCGCAAATCCTCCTGATCTGCCGAATAGATGATGTCGGGAACGCTGGCACGGCGCAGCGCCTGCTTCACGTCGTTGATGAGTCCCATCGGCGTATCGCGGTCGGCTTTTATCACCACGCGCATGTTGCGGGCGTCTTCCGGTTTCATACGCGCCCTCTCGTCGCTGACAAATTTCCCGATGTCGCCCACCGAGGCATAGCGGTCGTTGAGCTGTATGACCATTCCGGCGACGCCGGCGGGCTGCTGCGACGCTGCGCGGCCGATATGGATATAGACCATGGCCTGTTTGTTGGTCAGACGTTCCAGCTGTCGGCTCTGCGGCATACGGTAGTCGACCTTCAGCTGCACCTGCCGCATGTTGGTGACAATCATGAAAAAGAAGAGCACGGTAAAGATAAGGTCCGGCAGCGACGATGTGTTCAGCTCCGGCATTCGGCGGTTGCGGCGATTAACGAATATGCTCATAGCCTGCCTCCCTGCCCTCCGGGCTCCGTTTCAGACACACGCTGAGGATAATGGCGCGTCACGGCACGGCGCTCCTCGGGCGAACATTCGCCAAGGGAACGTCCGAAACGGGCCATGGCCAGACGCCCGCGAAGAGTGTCGTATGCCTCAGTGATGGTCTTCTGGACGTGGAAATAAGTGTCATAGTCGGCCTCGCGGCTCACCTCAAGGGCAATCACATGACTGTCGGTGACCGAGCAGCGGCCAAGCAGCGGGATGTTCACGATGCGCTTTTCGGGCAACGATGGAGAGTCGGCGGCATTGTCCACAAACGTCACAATCCGCTCCCGCAGTTCAGGCAGTGTCACCACGCTGTCCTCACAAGTCAGCCGTCCGTCTCCGCCGATGGCCACCCGGAGCACGTTCCGCTCTTTTACAACCAGCTCCGTGGGGTTCTGGTCCTGCGGCGGGGGAGGCAACCGTCGTGCCAGTCCTTTGTCGCTGTCGATGGAAGTCGTGACGAGGAAGAAGATGAGGAGCATGAACGAGATGTCCGACGTGGACGCCGTGTTCAGCGATGGAATGTGCCGGCGGTTGCGTTTCCTGAACATAAGCTAAGATTTTGTGGAAGGTTCGGACTTCATGCGGCGCCCGTTCAGTTTCCTGTTCAGCCCCGACATGCCGAAAGCCACGGCCGCCACAGCCACCGCTATGAGTACTGCCGACGTTACGATAAACATGTCGGCGATCCTCAACCACAATGACGACGAGAACGTATGGCCGTTGACCGGCAGCGGCTCTGTGGAACCGAAAGCGAACGACAGGGCGAGCGTCACGACGAGCAACACCACCGTCGCGACGACGATACGCACTGACGGCACTCCCGTTGACGTCATTGAAGAATAAGAACGGGTCTTCACCGTACTGCCAACCGACACGGCCGTAGCCACAAGCGTTGCTCCGAAAAGAATGTAGATGAACCAGATGACGGCGTCGGTGAACAGCGGTGCCGTGAACTGCGGATTGTCGACGAACGGCAGGTCATAGCCTATGAGATAGAACGCGGCGAATATGACAACCGCGATGACGGTCAGCACCGTCCTCACCATTGTCGAAATGCGCTGAGCATTATATCTGTGACGGTCAGTTTTCCTGCGTGCTGTCATCGTGGGTCAGTTTATATTTCATTATGACGTCCATCAGCGATATGGCCGACTCCTCCATCTGAGAGGTCAGATGCTCTATCTTCGACAGGATATAGTTGTAGAACAGTTGCAGCACGATGGCCACGATGATACCGAAAATGGTCGTTATCAGGGCCACCTTCATGCCCGAAGCCACGATGGTGGCGTTGATGTCGCCGGCCAGACGTATCTGGTCGAAGGCCATCACCATGCCGATCACGGTTCCGAGGAAGCCCAACGACGGTGCAATGGAGATGAAGAGCGTTATCCACGAGCATCCGCGTTCGAGATTGGCCGACTGCACCGAGCCGTAGGAGATGATGGAACGTTCGATGTTCTCCATCGTCTCGCTGATTCGCAGCAGCCCCTGATAGCATATCGAGGCCACCGGTCCGCGCGTGTCGCGGCAGAGGTCCTTCGCCCCTTCAATGTCGCCGGCCTCAACGCGCCGGCTGATGTCCTCCATGAGCCGCTTGGCGTTTATCTCCGACAGGGTCAGATATATTATCCGTTCGATGCAGAAAGCCAGACCGAGCACGAGGGCCACGGCCACGAGCGACATGAATCCCGCCGTTCCCTCAACAAACTTTGTTTTCAGCGTCCGGTGCATGCCGGGGCTCTCGACCGCTTCTGCCGGCCCGTCTTCCCCGATGTCCTCCAGTGCCTCTTCGTATCCGTTGCCGACGGCCGAGTCCTGCGGCAGCGCCTCCATGCTGTCAGCCACGGTGACGGAAGTCGTCTCCGCCAGCTTTTCTCCCTGTGCCATAATGACAGGACAGCCCGCCAGCAGAATGCAGATTGCCAGCAATGCAATTCTTCTCTTCATCTTATTTTCCGCGTATATACGTTATTCTTTCAGTGTCACGGCCGCCGCAACAATAATCAGCTGACGTGCGCCGGCCTTGCTTTTCCGCTGCAAAGATAACCTAAATATATGATATATCGCGTCTTTTACATGTTATTAACGTAACGCGCGGCGGCTATTTCATTTAGCGGATAAAAACAGAGAACAGCCCGATGTGTCTTTATCCTGCTATCCACATAGTTGGAATTCATCCCACTTTGCATGGCACGGCTCTTTCATTTTTCCATATCACTGTTACACGGCCCGTGTAACACTGTTACATGAGCCGCGTAATATCGTTACATGGCCCGTGTAACACTGTTACGCGGGCCATGTAACAAAAGCTGTTTTGTCTATTCCATTGCCTAAATGAAATAGCCGTGTTTGCAGGGTTGCCCCGGTGCTGCCGTTCACAAGCCCATCGGAAAAACCTTACGGCAGGTCAGCCCCCGACCTTTCATCTTGCTATGACGAACACGCTTTCGTATGGTCTGAGCCTGAGCATCCCGTCCGCCGGCTTCCGGCGCTCTCCGGTCAGTGGATTCCACAGTTCCATCCCGCGCGCCTCTTTGCGCAGTTCCAACGGGTTTTCAATATCGTGGTCGCTATGGTTATAGACAAAGTATATGTCTGCCCCGTCAGTCTTCCTGTGACAGAAATACGTCTTGTCGTCCGCTTCGTTCCGGCTCTCTATCCTCATGTCGGGCTTCATACCGGCCGCGGCCAGCGCTTCCCCAACGTCCTCGCCCTTGTCGCATCTCACGACGAGCAGCCCCAGCGACTCCATCTCTCCGAACAGTGCCTCCGCCTCCGGCGTTATCCACGTCCGGTCCTGAACGACCAGCACCTTGTAGTCCGGCGCATACATGCTGTTCCGGTTCTCTTTCCACGCTTTCAGGCTCCTCATCGTGCAGACATCAAAGCAGAATCCTTCCGGCATCACCGGCAGCTTATAGGCCATTGTCTTCAGCGGAGCGTCCTGTCCGACGTAGACCAGCAGGTCGACGACGGGCCGTCCCGTCTGCAACAGCTGCGTGCAGCGTGCCTGATACTCCCAGAAGTGTTCCCGGCTCCACGGCCATGCGGGATTGTGACGGTGGAAGATGTATGGATGCAGGCTACCGGAGTCGTCATATTTCCGGTCCATCCACGGCTGATATGACGATGCGCAGACAACAAACTCGTTGATTCCCCGGCAGTATGCCAGATTGGCTATGCGCAGCAGCTTGTGCCATCCGGCCACGGCCTCAGCCTCGTCCGTTGTCTCCGCTGTGAAATAAGGAGAGTCGGTGAATGCCTCTCCCGAGGCAATTCTCTTGCCATAAAGGTGAGCAGCCGACGCCGCATCAAGACAGTCGTAGTTTCCGTTGGTCTGATATGCCCAGAACTCGCCCTGCGGTTTGTCCACCATTCCTCGCGACGCGATGTTGTCGTTCACGCAACCGAGCATTGCCTGCGACGTCAGCGTCAGCCCGTCCTCATGACACAGCCGCGCCATCGTTCCGTAGTACTGCTCGCTGATCAGCTCTTCTATCGTCCGTCTGTAGTCGGCAAGAAACGCCTCAGTCTTCTCACGGCTCTCCACAATCACGCCGCCCAGCGCCGGAATCCACGGCTCGAGGTCATAGCCCCGGAGACGCCTGAAGTGCTCCGGCATCCGTTCCGTCCAGTTGGCCACGCCGGCCTCATGGGAATCCATGCACACACCCTGCGGCTTGCAGCCGATGGCAGTCAGCGTGTCAACAATAGGCTTGATGTAGCTGCGGTAGTGATTTTCGGCCGCCGCTGCGCTGAGGACGTCGCTTTCCAGCCATGTCCTGGCCGTTTTCAGTTCGCCGTTCCACACGATGTTGCGACGTCCGTGCTTTGCGTGGCCGCCGGTAGGAACGTAGCCGATGCGGTATGTCGCTCCGCCGGAGCCAGTCTTGTGTTTGCCCGTGGGCGACATGGTGGCCGTGACCTCGCTCCGCAGTCCGCTCTTCTGCTCCCAGTTGTCAAGCATGTCGTAGCCCATCAGCCTGACGTTCTCCACCTCCAGCTTGGTGTACTTGTTCTCCGGGCCGAGCCAGTCGTGGACGTTGAGCCGGAAGAAGCGCGCCTTCACGGGCTTGAAGTTCTGTGTCCGCTGGCGGCTCTTGTGACCGATGACGTTCTCCACACCGCGTACCGCCGTCACTGTCCGCCACGTCACACCGTCGTCACTGCACTCCAGCTCGCCGATGGGCGGCATCAGCACATATCCCGCGCCAAAATAATGCTCCTGCGGCTTGCCCGGCACGTTCATGGAACCATACGACCCTTTTCCTCTCGGCGTAAGCATGAGGCTCAGCGAACGGACCTCATGCGCCTTTCCGCCGTCAAAGACTATCGTAGCCGGCTCGTTGTCCTTCAGCGTCAGACGGCTCCGCTGTATGCAGGTGTCCAGTCCCTGCGGCAGCGTCAGGCGGGTCAGCTCACGAAATCCTTTCGGCACACGGTCGCCGTCACGCAGCACGGCTATTTCCGTCATGCTCATCTCCGGTGTAACCCACGGGCCGCCCGTCACATAGCCGTTGCTGGCGGCAATCTCGAACGTCAGCCCCAGTTCCTTTGCCCTGAGCGCGGCATATTTCAGCATGTCCCACCACGGTTGCGAAAGCGCGGGAAAGGCTCCCTGCTCCGTTCCGTGGGTCTGGTCGTAATAGACCACGCCGCCTATGCCAGCCGCCTTGAAGGCTGCGAGGTCGGCGTCTATTCCCTCTCGCGTGGTTACGGTCTCGCCGTGGAACCACCACAGTTTTGTGCGTGCCTCCTGCTGCGGCGCGACGAACGTCTGCCACAGTCCGTCCGAAGCCACCGCCATATCCGCAAAAACAGCGGCGGTCATTAGCAATAAGAGTTTTCTGAAACGAATCATTCCATATTGTTATCTGTTCATCAATGTCGTATTCCCGCCGATGGTGGCGCAAGGCCTTATTCTGCGGCTGCGGCAAAGCGTTCCATGAGCCACGCCTTCTGCTCGGCAATGGTCATGTGGCTGTTGTCCAGAACGATGGCGTCGTCGGCTTTGGTCAGCGGCGACACTTCGCGGTGGGAGTCGATGTAGTCACGCTGCTCGACATTGCGGAGAATTTCCTCCAGATCGGCCTCCATTCCCTTTGCCTTCAGCTCGTCGTAGCGGCGGCGGGCACGCACTCCGGCATCGGCCGTGACGAAAATCTTCAGTTCGGCGTCAGGAAAGACAGTCGTTCCGATGTCGCGGCCGTCCATCACGATACCCTTCTCCTGCCCCATCCGCTGCTGCTGGGCTACGAGGGCGGCACGCACGAAAGGCAGCGCGGCCACAGGGCTGACGTGTGACGATACCTCCATCGTACGTATCTCGCGCTCCACGTTCTCTCCGTTGAGACACGCCTCGGGCAGTCCCGTGGCCTCGTTGAGCACAAAAGAGACGCTTATCCGGGGCATGAGGCGCTCCAATCCCGACGCGTCAATGTTTCCTTCACTGTCAAACAGCCCGTTGCGCATGGCACAGAGCGTCACACACCGGTACATAGCCCCGGTGTCTACGTAGATGTATCCCACCTCCCGGGCCAGGTCCTTTGCCATCGTGCTCTTTCCGCACGAGGAGAAACCGTCAATGGCTATGGTGATCTTTTTCATATCGTTACAGTCTTTATATATTATATTTATGGTGTAGATGTTATTCCGTCTGACATAAAATCACAGCGAATAGGTCACGTTGACCATCAGCGATGTGGACGAGACGTGATATTTGGCGTAGGCCAGTTGCAATTTGAAGCGGTCGAGATGAAGACCGGCACCAAGCGACAGGCCAGCCCCATGGCTGCTTTCGCCGTCCGCCTCGGGAATCTTCATCTCGTCGGCACGCCGGAAATTGTAGCCGCCGGCGATGTAGATGCGGCTCGTGACGAGTATGTCCGCCCCGACGACAAAGTGGCTGATGAAGCTGCCGTGCCAGTCGTTCAGGCGCGTCATGGTCGCCGAGAGCCGCAGCGGCGCGCCGCGCAGTTTCTTCGAGACTCCGAGCTGGAGGTCGAAGGGAATGCGCTCGAAATCGTCTTCGTAGGCTTTCACCTGACCGCCGAGGTTCCGCGCCACGGCGGAGAGCGACAGTCCGCTTTCGTCGGCGTAGTAGTTGACGCCCAGATCGACGCCCACAGCCAGCGAGCTGTAGCCGGCAATGTGGGACGTGACGAGCTTGGCGGTGACACCGCCCACAAGCCGGTCGGTCAGGGCGTAGGCGAACGAGCCGCCCACCATCACCTCACGGGCCGAGAACGTTCCCGTCTGGACATTGTCAACGGTCGTCTCGCGCATCTCTCCATAGTCCATATACTGACCCATGACGCCCCACGTGGCCCGCTCGCCGGCCATCCGGACGAACGACGCGCTGGCCGTCTTGACGCCTTCCATGTATGTCATGTAGTTCAGGTTGAGCGACTTGTCGCTAACGGAACTTATCAGAGACGGATTGTGGAACATCATCGTGGGGTCGTCCTCGACTATCGTTATGTTGTCACCGCCCAGCGCCGCAGCGTGTGCGCTCACCGGAAGCCGCAGGAAATTGTAGGCCGTGCGGCTCTCCTGCGCTCCGGCCATGACGGCAAAAAACGCCATGACGATGGTAAAAGCTGCTTTTTTCATCTATTTTAAACTAATTTGTCGGCAAAGTTACGCCTTTTTTCAAATATCTGCGCTAATTTTGTAGCAGTAAATAGGCGTGCCGATAATCTTATAACGCAAAATATCGGCGAATATTATGGCCACATGGAGATAAAGAAGAGCAAACGGGCTGACCTCGAACGGGGCAGGGCTACAAGGTTTCTACTTGGGCTCATTCTCGTGCTCGCCCTCTTCTTTGCCGCCATCGAGATTCCGTTCGGCAGCAGTTCCTCGCCCGATGACACCGAACCTCTTGACGAACTTTTCCACGAAGACGATCTCATTCCACTGACAACATTGACCCGGCGGGAGCCGTCCGAACCGCTTCCGAAGGCTCCCAAGACGCCCGAGACAGTCTTAGTGACCGATGGATTGGCGTCAGAGGCCATCCCGGAGACGCAGCCGTCGGCCACCGACGGTGACGACGAGAGCCTTCCCGCTGCCGTCGAGGAACTTCCCGCCCCGACAAAGACCGACGAAAAGCCGGCCGTCGCCAACGCCACCAATGACCCTGACAAGCTCCGCGTGGTTGAGGGCCTGCCGGAGTTTCCCGGCGGTGCCGGCGAACTGATGAAGTGGCTGACGGAAAATCTCAAATATCCGAAAGCCGCCCAGCGCCGCCGCGTCCAGGGAAAGGTTGTCGTCAGCTTCATTGTCAACACTGACGGAAGCCTGTCGGACATGAAGATAGCGACGTCGCTTGACCCCGACTGCGACCGCGAGGCCATGAGGGTGATGGCCATGATGCCGGCGTGGAAGGCCGGAACGCAGAACGACCGGCCTTGCCGCACGATGGTGGCCATACCGATTGTGTTCAAGCTGTGAGCCTCAGAAGCGGAGCTACGCCTTGATTATATATATACGAAGAATCAGAAATACCGATAAACTATATGCTAACATCCAAAGAAATCCTCGACCGTGTCAACGGCTTCATCGCCGGCCTGCCATACGACCGCCGGCCCGAATCGCTCTATGAACCCATCCGCTACGTGCTCTCGCTCGGCGGAAAACGTATCCGCCCCGTGCTGATGATGCTCTCATACAGCCTCTGGCGCGACGACGCCGAGCGCATACTGATGCCAGCCTGCGCCATAGAGACATATCACAACTACACTCTTCTCCACGACGACCTCATGGACAATGCCGACGTCCGCCGCGGCCAGCCGACGGTTCACCGCCGCTGGGACGCCAACACGGCCATTCTCTCGGGCGACTCGATGCTCGTGGTGGCATATCAGCGGATGGCCCAGTGTGACACAGCGAAGCTCCCCGACGTGCTCAGACTCTTCACAGAAACGGCTCTGGAAATAGGCGAGGGCCAGCAGTACGACATGGACTTCGAACACCGCAACGACGTCACCGAAGAAGAATATATCGAGATGATACGCCTGAAGACCAGCGTCCTGCTGGCCTGCGCGATGAAAATCGGTGCCATCCTGGCCGATGCTCCGGCCGCCGACGCCGACCTGCTCTACCGCTTCGGCGAGCAGATTGGACTCGCCTTCCAGCTTCAGGACGACCTGCTGGATGTCTACGGCGACCCGGCGGTCTTCGGGAAAGCCATCGGCGGCGACATCACGAGCAACAAGAAGACATATATGCTCATCAACGCCATGCAGCGCGCCAACGACAGCCAGCGCGCCGAGCTGGAACGCTGGACGTCGGCGGAGGAGTTTGACCGTGCCGAAAAAATTGCCGCCGTCACCGCCATATATGACGAACTCGGCATACGCAGCCTCTGCGAGGAACGCATAGGCCACTATTTCGCCGAAAGTGAGAAACTGCTCGCTCAGGTCGGTGTCAGCGAGGAACGCAAGACGGAGCTGCGCCGCTATGCCGCATCAATGATGAAGAGAGAGAAATGAGGCCATGGAATTTATTGACACTCATACCCATCTGGACGGTCAGGAGTTTGACGCCGACCGTGATGCCGTTGTCTGCCGTGCCCGCGAGGCGGGTGTCTCGCGCGTTTTCGTGCCGGCCATAGACCTCAAGTCGGTGGCCTCTGTGCTGGACGTGTGCGACCGCTATCCGGGTTACGCATGGCCGATGATAGGTCTCCACCCCGAGGAGGTGCGCGGCGACTGGCGCGAAGTGCTCATGGAGATGCGCCGCATGGTCAGCCCGCGCTTCATAGCCGTTGGCGAAGTGGGGCTGGACTACTATTGGAGCCGCGAGTTTGAGCGTGAGCAGCTGGAGGCTTTCGAGGAGCAAGTGCGCTGGTCGATAGAGCTGGACCTGCCGCTGATGATTCACTGCCGCAAGGCTCAGAACGAGATGGTCAGCATCCTGCGCCGCTATGAGCGCGAGCTCAGGGGCGGTGTCTTCCACTGTTTCACGGGCAATGAGCGCGAAGCGGCGGAACTGCTGCGCTTCGACGGCTTTGTGCTCGGCATCGGAGGCGTGCTGACGTTCAAGAAATCCCACCTCCCCGAGGTGCTCGCCACCATCCCCCGCGACCGTGTCGTGCTGGAGACCGACAGCCCCTATATGGCCCCCGTCCCCATGCGCGGCCAACGGAACGAAAGCGCCTACGTGCGTCACGTGCTCGACAGGATGGCCCTCTGCTATGGCGTCAGCCCGGAGGAGATGGCCGAAGTGACAAACAGGAACGTCGACAGGGTTTTCGGACGGACGTTCGAACGCATCGGCGAAAAAGTGTCCTGAAGACGCTGCTGGTTTCTGACGGTCTGCGCTGTTCCGGATGGCCGGATGGTCACAAAGTGGTGCGGACATATTAAAGAATTATAAATATTGCATCGAAATTGGCGGAATGTGGCGAAAAAGTGATAAATTTGCACCGCTTAACCGCAAGGAGAGGTGCTCGAGTGGTTGAAGAGGCACGCCTGGAAAGCGTGTAACCGGCAAAACCGGTTCGCAGGTTCGAATCCTGTTCTCTCCGCTAAAACGCTTCAACAGTGTCGACTGACGTGACCTGTTGAAGCGTTTTTTTGTGTCAATAGGGGCAGAAAGATGCTCAGGCAGAAAACAAATATATCGTGCGGACACGAAGACAAGTATTTGGGATGAGACATTGAATGACGGTCCCGAACAGAACAATAGGGACCGTCCGTAATGACTATTCAGCTATTCACATGATTAGAGTGCATCCCTACCAGGAGCCCGCCCCTCCCGAAGGGAAGACGCCTGATATGCTTCAGGCCCATCATGGGACTATGTCACGGACAGCCGTAATGCCGCCCAGTTCAGCAAAAGAAAAATCATTTTCTTCATCATGCCGGTGAGAAATCAATTATTTATGTGTAATTTTGCATACGCAATAACAAGGTACTGCATACGCAATAACAAGGTACTGCATACGCAATAACAAGGTACTGCATACGCAA
>CAMWVS010000045.1 GCA_947177775.1 uncultured Prevotella sp. | reverse complement strand
CGAGCGCAATGAAAGTTCACTTTCAATATGCCGAGTGCAGCCTATTTTATGCAAAAATAGTGCAAGCGAGCGCAATGAAAGTTCACTTTCAATATGCCGAGTGCAGCCTATTTTATGCAAAGATAGTGCAAAAATCCGACTTCACGAAGTGTATGGAAAGTTTTTTGCCCTCTACATTTACATTAGTTTATAAGCGAGAAGGCACGGGCAGGGATTGCATGGATATATGACGCAAACGCCAAGGCGCGGAGCCGCTAAGGTGTGGCGCGCCATATACGTTCCATCGTGATAAATCTTTGCGCTTTCGCATCTTGCCATTTACGTCATATATTCTGCAATCCCCGCCCTTTGAATTTTCCACTAAAAGCACCTGTTTTTGTCGTTGTGTGCGCAAACAGCCATTGATTTACGTCAAGAATGATACGATTTTATTCATTTTGCATACCCTAAATATTTGCCGGTCCGCTCAATCGTCGTACCTTTGCATCGTCAAAAGGTTAATAGATTGTTTTAGGTTAGTAGTAATATTTATAGTTTTAGGTTTTTAGTTATTGGTAAAAAGAAAGTTTCAAATGTGGATAACAGAGGCAACCGTGAGGTTCCCTTAACTTTCGAAGAAAAGGTTAGTATCGGACACGGACGTCATGCAGGCCATAAGTGATGGCGGCAGACTTCCGACCGAGAACCAAAATAAAATGATTATTCATTTTAACATAGGCTTTGAACGCCACTGCTCGTTGACGAGTGGTGGCGTTTTTAGTATATCCCAACCGTAAATTTCGGCGCATGCCGGTATGGATATGGATGCACAAAAAGATTCTGCCGGATTTTCGGGTCAATCCGAAAATCCTGTGGGTATTATTATGTTAATAGCCTAAAATAATCTATTTTTGCGGTTATCTTTTGAAGTGATTCAGGACTTTCCTCTGCGTGGCAAGCCTGTTCATCTCCATGTAAGATGTCGTCGCTGGTATGCCAAGCCTACCGGTGAAACTTTTTCGGACTTATCCCTAAATTTAACATACCCACAGGGTTTTCGGATTGCCCCGGATTTTCTTATATGATTTCGTATGACCGTCCGCAATACCCGCGGCTACGCCAGCAAACTATGAAATAAAAAAAGAGAGACCCGAAAGTCTCTCTTTGTGACTCCTGCAGGATTCAAACCTGCAACCTTCTGATCCGTAGTCAGATGCTCTATTCAGTTGAGCTAAGGAGCCTCGCATGCTCTCCGTTTCCGAATTGCGGTGCAAAGGTAGCAACTTTTTCCCGTTCCACCAAATTTTTCGCAAAGAAAACTGATTTATCATTAAATAAAATCTGCAAAACGGACAAAACAGTGCCGAAATTGTCAACAAAACATAAATAGATTGGACAAAACAGAGGTGTGACATAAAAATATTACGGCACGTGTAGTGGCATAATATTGTTTTTGCCCGCCCATGTCATTGTCTCATGCTGTCGTTTGACAATACATGAGCAAGAGAACGGAAAAAAACAAGATTATGCCCCAACTTTATCTCTCAATCTTCAGCTGTCAGCATCCAGCGCCACGCCGGCATGACGCGTATATTCTTTCCTTTGCTCGTCAGTTCGTCCTCCTCATCGTCTGTTATGATAAGAAGATTGTCACAGCCCGTCACGGCCGATGCTTCAAGCAATCCTCTCAGCTCGCGTTCACGTGTCTCAGCGTCCGCCATGCTCCATGTCACCTGTATGAGTTGCGTCACGGTGTCCTCGCTCTGTACGACAAAGTCACATTCGGCATTGCCCATATAGTAGGAAATCTTCTCGTAGGGCTGGCGCATGCGGTTGAGCTGAAGGAATACGGTGTTCTCCAGATGTTTTCCATTGTCACTGCTCTGCGGCATGAGCACCGAGCCGCGCAATCCGTTGTCTATGCAATAGTATTTGTCCAGCGACTTCTGTTCCTTGATGAGCGAACGGTTGTATTTGGATATGCGCATGAACATGAATATGCTGCAAGCATAGTCTGCCCACAGATAAAGGTCGTCCTTTGACACCCGATGACCTTGGGACTTTATATCCTTATAGATGGCATTGATGGAGGTGGGCTTTGTCAGGTTTGCCATGATGCGCTTTATGAAGTAGCGGAGCACGCTGATATTGGCGATACTGTAGTGTTCCACAAGGTCGCGGAGTATCATGGTGTCAAAATATCCATGAAGCAGCTTTGTCTGCTCCGTGCGTGATGTCGATAGCACCACCTCCGGAAAAGCTCCCTCCTGACAGAACTTCCCAAAAGCGTTCTTCAGCCGCGCCCGATCCTGCTCCAGATAGCTGTCAACGGAGATGCTGCGGAAACGGCAATACTCTCTGAAAGACAGCGGATAGGTCTCATACTCCAGCGGATAGCCGCGCAGGGCGGAGGCAAGCTCAGTGGAAAGCATGGTGGCATTGCTTCCGCAGACATATATATTCTTACAGTAGGACTTGTAGACGCGCAGCACAAAATATTCCCAGTCCTTTATGAGCTGTATCTCGTCAAAAAAGATATGAACATCGGATATCGGCACATCCGGAAACATCTCCATATACGACACGATGACCTCGTCCAGCTCATCAGAGGACATGTTTTTCAGACGCTCGTCGTCAAATCCAAGCCAAAGAATGTTCTGTCGGGACAGTCCACTGTCCAGCAATCTGTTGATGGCAATCTCCATCATGGTCGACTTGCCGCACCGTCTGACACCTGGCACCGTTATTATCTTCTTTCGCCCTAACGGCAATTCAATATCCCGTGCTATCACATCAAACGGCATTTCGTTCTGCTTTATCGCGATAAGCGACTTTATGACATCCTTTTTCATACTCATTTCATGTCTATCTGCATGCTCTTTGCGTGCAAATATACAAACATTTCCGGTAAATTAGGAAAGAACCAAGAAATGTTTCCTTAAAAAACGGAAAGAATTTCCGAATTTTTCCCCAAATACCGGAAATTTTCGAAAATTCTTTCCGCTTTTTAAGAAAACAAAGAGGGTGTTGCAGAATCACACTGTAACGAAAAAAAATTTGTCCCTACAATGTGGTTCTGCAACACCCGCCGTTAATGTATTCTACATCCGGGTCTTACCAACCTTTAGCTTCTCTCAATCTCCATTGCTTTAAACTTTCGCTATTAGCACGGTAGCATACGCGCTGATTCCCTCTTCGCGTCCGGTGAAGCCGAGACGTTCGGTCGTGGTGGCTTTGATGGAGATGTTGTCTTCGTCGGTGCCGATGACTTCTGCCAGACAAGCCTTCATGGCCGGTATGTGGGGATTCATCTTGGGACGTTCGGCGCAGATTGTGGCGTCGATATTGCCTACGGTATATCCCTTTGTGGCAATGAGGCCGACGGTCTTGCGGAGAAGTATCTTGCTGTCGATGTCGAGAGTGTCGGCCGATGTGTCGGGAAAATGATAGCCGATGTCACGCATATTGGCCGCTCCAAGAAGTGCGTCGCAGATGGCATGGATGAGCACGTCGGCGTCACTGTGGCCCAGCAAACCGAGACTATGGTCTATCTTGATTCCGCCCATCCAAAGGTCACGGTCTTCGACGAGGCGGTGAACATCGAAACCGAAGCCAACCCTTATATTCATTTTATATTGATTCTTTGTTTTGAATTATCAATAGCTCCTTCCTTTATCCCTATCAATATCATCTCCTGCTGAACAGATCCTTTATGCCGTCCATGTCGAACGCCAAGGAGAAGCGCAGGGTCTGGTCGAGCGGATTGCTCTGGGCTGTAGAGATGACGTAGCCTACGTCAAGCGAGAAGACATTCATTCGGAAGCCGCCGCCAACGGTGAAATACTTGCGGTTGCCTTTGTTTTCGCTCTCGTGGTGATAGCCGGCGCGGATGGAGAACTGGTCGTGATAGACATATTCCGCTCCGACACTCCACTGGATTTCCTGAAGTTCTTCCTTGAAACCGCCGGGGGCGTCGCTGAAGCTCTTGAATATGCCGGAGAAGGCTCCCACGTCGCTGTATTTGCGGATGACACGGTCCTGATAGTCAGCAGCACTCTCGCCCTCGTTCTGCTTAGGAACAGTGGGAACGAGAAGTTTGTTGGCGTCGGCGGCGATGGTGAAGCGGTTGTACTCGTCAACGGGAACCATCAGCGAGGCTCCGATACGCATGTTGGCCGGAAGAAACTGGCTGCGGTCGTCACCGTAATAGGATATCTTGCTACCGATGTTGCTGAGGTTCATACCAAGTCCGAGCTGACACTCGCGGCTGCCGATATTGATATAGTTGTTGTAGTACATGGCCAGGTCGGCGGCAAAGGCCGATGCCGGTGCGGAATCCTCCGTATAATCATACCGCAGGTCGGAATAAATCCAGCGTATGCCGGCGGCCAGCGAGAACGTCTCGCTGAGCATGAGCGAATAGGCCACGTCGAGCGACATTTCGTATGGCTTGACCGTCATGGCGTTGTCGTCCAGCGACGTCATCACCTCGCCGAGAGAGAAATAGCGTATTGAACCGGACACGGCACTGTAGTCTCCGATGCGGTAGTAGCCGGCCACGTAGGCGAGATCGATGTCGTTGACCAGTTGGCGGAGCCACGGGGTATAGTTGAGCGCAACGCCGGCGCGACTGATGCAGAAAGGATATTTAGCCGGGTTCCAGAACTGGGAGTTGACGTCCGGGTCTGTGGCCGCTCCCACGTCACCCATACCGGCGCCACGGGCGTCGGGGGCAATGGTCTGGGAGATGACGGCATGGTCAACGGGATTGAACTGGCTCTTCTTGTCCTGCGCCGATACGGCGAGAGCGGCGAAGAGGCAAACGATTATCGATATTAATCTGATATTATTCTTCATTGGCTATGTTTATATATATATGTATTTATATATGCAACGGTGAAGTCCTCGGGACTACAATTCTTTAAACGCCGGAAAGCTGTTATTTATTGCTCAGAACGATGAGTTTCTTTGCTTTTGACACATAGCTGCCGCCCTCACAGTTGAGCCGCACGCGATAGAGATAGACTCCGGTTCCAAGACGGCTGCCGCTGCCCATGGTGAGATTCCAGCCGATGGTCATGATGTTGTCCGACGGAACGGCATCGGTTTCCTGCGACCAGAGAAGGCGGCCGGACATGTCGAAGATGTCGAGCATGGCACTGACATCGCTGCCTATGCGGTCGTGGACGATGCGGAATGTTGTTGAGGTCGTAGCGGGATTGGGATAGCAGTCAACGTCCACGATGCTCGGCTCCAATCCTTCCGCAACTGTAAATGCGAGTTCGGCCGTTGACGAATAGTTGAGAACGTCCCAGGCACGGAAGAGCAGCTTATGGTCGCCGGCCGCAAGACGCGGGATGCTGAAACCGACACGGCCGCTGCGGTAGGAACCGAAGTCGAACACGAAATAGTCGTTGAGCGTGTAGGTTGTCGACTGGTCTCCGTCGATAATCAGCTGGAGGTCGTGACCGATTCCGCTACCGGCCACGTTGATTCCGTCATCATCATTAATCTCGGCATAGAAATATGGAGTGGAGTTGACCCTGCCGCCGTTCGTGAACGACGGCGAATTCAGATAGCAGTATATCGACGGGCCCTTCTCGTCAGGATTGAAGTCGGTCGAGCCGTTGAGAACAATGTTTTCAGTATGGCCGTTGGCTGTCATGGAATGGTCGTCACTGACGGCAAAGACTATCATCTGACCCGGTTCGTCACTATAGCTGATATCCTTGGGAACTATGAATGAGAACGAGAAATCTCCGTCGCGGACGGCATCGCTACCTTTGAAGATGCTGTTGGGACGGTCCTGATAGACGAACTTTGTGGAGGCTCCGTCTGAACTCGTGTTGTTCAGACGGCACTCAATGGTCTGGATGGCGTCACGGACATTTGTCGAAATGACTCCGTTGAAGCCCGAAGCCTTCTGTCCGTCCTGCTCAATATGACCGTCGACCCGGACCTGCATGCCGGCCTTGAGCTGCATCGGTGTGTCCGTGCCGACAGGCGTGTCGTTGATACGGTCTATCACGGTGGTCAGCCTGGGGATGGCAAGACGGAGAGCCGGGTCGCCCAAAAGAGCATAATGAAGCTTGTTGACAGAAGCATCCGGATAGGTTCCGGAACCAGACGCAGTTGTCACAAGGGAGTTCTTGGCCAGTCTGACAGCCTCGCCGATGGAGTTGCGGCTGCCGTCGGGCGTCACGTTGAAAAGTGCTTTAGTGAAAGCCGTGTTGATGCGCTCATTCCTGTCTGTATATACCGTGCGGGTTGTTCCGAAGAAAGCTACGGCACCGCCGTTCTTGTTGAACAGCGCGGCCTCGCCGATATTGTCTTCCTGACTATCGAACGGCATAATGTCACATGAAGCCGTGATCCAAAGCGGAAGGCCGGCCGACGAGATGGAACGGAAATCGTTGATATCAATGACTTTCTCATGGGAAATCATGCTGGCGGAACCGTGACCGCTATAGTTCATCATCAAAGCCCCGCTCGCCATATACTGCCTTATGAGGCGTGACACGTCGGGATAGGTGTTGCCCGTTGCCGACGACGTGCGTTCGTAGGCATCCCACATGACACGCTTGATGTCAAAGGCCGGATTGTCCTTTTCAAGCATCTTCGCTATGTTGTCCGCTGCCGCCATGTGGACATTTCCGTTTCCGTCGTCACCCATCATGACAATCGTGTTCTGCCATGCGCCGGCGTTCTTGTTTGTCAGATAGTTCTCTATCTTGTCGACCATCGTACGGGCCTCTTCTTCCGTGCGGACGGGAAAACGCCCCACGGCCACGTCCGGCTTACCGAGGTAGTTTCCGTTCGTCTCCTGCATTCTCTCGCCGTCGTCCAGAAGACAAAAGAAGTCCTCGGACACGTAGCTGTCCGTAGCACTGAACGAGTTTTCACTCTCGAAGCACAAGAGAAAGTCATCCGGCGAAAGTCCCTGACAGGACGAAGTGCGCATACGGTTGTCCCACACGCCGTCACCGAAAAGCACCAGATAGCGCGGCATGTCCTCTTCTGTTGCGGCACGGTCATAAAGCATCTTGAGATAACGCCGGTAGGCAGTGGCGTCGGGGGTTCCGCTGGAGAATTCATTGAACAGTTCGTCGGCCGGAACGATGCGCACCCTCATTCCGTCGTGCTTCTCGTGCAACTCCTTGAGACGTTCTGCCTGTGCACGCAGTTTCTGGCTGGTTGGCAGCAGGATTATCATATCGGCAGGGCCGTCGGCATGGTGGTCCTGATTGGTTATGCGATAGACAAATTCCGGCGATGCGAAATCGGTACTGTGAATATCCGGTGGACTGCATGGATTTTCACTGAGAATGGCGATATAGTCCAGACGCATTGTACCGCCGGAAGCCTGCGATATGGTTATTGTATTTGAAGAAGATATATTGCTGACACGCAATGTGGCACTTCCGCTCAGCGCCTTGATATATTCCGTGGTACTGCCTGACACAGTGACCGTGCCGGCTGTTACACCATTGATGCTGACATGAGCCGTTGAAGCGGCATCGGCCGTAAGTGCGACATAAAGCCTGCCGCTCCCCTCCGCTCCGGCTGCCGGGACGGTGTAGCTACGCGACATGCCGGGACTGAACGTCCGGGCATCGTAGAGATTACGACCGCTGTGATACCACGCGAAATCGTCAACTTCATAAAGGGAATTCCGATGGATGTCACCGGGATAGAAGCTGTTGACGAACGTCTGTTCATCAACAGTGAGGGGAGCACCGTCGCCCTCCGTAAGAAAATAGTAACCGTAGTCCGAATAGGGATTGCGGACGCGGTTACCGGCCACATTCCATGACACAGGACCCTTGGCGTAGAACAGCCGACGCCCGTCCACAACACAGGTTGGAACTTCCTGCAGATCGTCTGTGGAACGCAGATAGCTATCCGTCAGAATCTCCGGCTGAAGTTCTCCGCCGTAGCCATAGACCTTCACACGCGACGGGTCGGAAAAGCCGGCCTGTCTCACCAGCTCGTCCGTAATCTGGAACACACCGCTACGTGAAACTCTTATCTTGGCCCAGCTACCGCTGCGCAACACTGAATGGGCCGCATATCTGTCGGCCGGATCCAGCCGCTGACGGGTGTTGTGGCTTCCGATGCGCTGCACCAAAGTAGAATCCGAAGCCGAAGAAAATCCTGTGGAAGTCTCCAGCGGCGTTGCCTTGACGGTCAGCTTGAAGCTGACGAGCTTCATATACTTGCCGTCACGGAAGACCAGCGGCACAAAAGCGATGTCCAACGAACCTTTCTTCCGGGACACGGCAAGCCCGCTGTAAACCTTCGGCATGGCCGGCAGCGTATCGGAAGTAACCCGTTGATAGCGCTCAATGTCGGCCCGGGTCATGGTGACAAACTCGGGATAGTCAATAGAAACCGTGTAGGAGGAGTCGGCGTAATTGCCTTCAAGCTCGTGGATATATGTAAAATAAGGCAGAAGAGAATCTATCCTGACCTGCTCGGCAGTCAGATTGAAGAAGCCTTGGGCGGCTGTTTTCAACGTGCCGCCAATCAATGCGGCTATCATCAGGATACGTATTCTCATCATTTGCAGTTAAATTCTAATACTTTTCTGTCTTCCAGATATCCGACCAGATGGTCATCGATATTCACCGGACCGATACCGGCCGGTGTTCCGGTGAAGAGCAGGTCGCCCGTCTTCAGTGTGAAGAAGCGGCTCACATACGACACTATCTCGTCCACCCGGAAGAGCATGTCGCTCGAACAGCCTTCCTGCACGGTACGTCCGTTGATGTCGAGATGGAAGTGGAGCGCCTGAATGTCGCGGAACTTGTCCACGCTGACCCACTCGCCGATGGCCGCCGACCCGTCAAAGCCCTTGCAAAGATCCCATGACAGCCGTGCCTCACGCAGTTTCTTCTGCAAATCGCGTGCCGTGAAATCAATGCCGACGGTCACGGCGTCATAATAACGGTGGGCGAAACGCTCCGGAACGCTCTTACCAAGACGACAGATGCGCACCACAAGTTCCGTCTCATAGTCTATCTGTCCCAGCCAATCGGGGATAAAAAACGGTTTCCCGTCTTTAAGTAGTGCGGAATCCGGCTTTATGAATATCACAGGACTCTCTGGTTTATATAACGCTCCATCCAGCTCTTTATTGTGCTGGATATAGTTCATTCCGGTTGCAAAAATCTTCATGTTGTATAATATTTAGTTTTTCCGGGAAGAAAACAATGTTTCCCTGGAAGAGAAGACTGTTTTTCAAGGAGCGTAGAGACAGAATAGTCCTCAGCCCTTGCTTCATCCCCAAAAGCATTTCTCAATCCCCGTTCCTCAATCTCCGCTCCTTCTGGAGACTCTTCAAAATAGAAAAGCCAGGAAGTGAAGCCCTGCGGCTGTCTTCCTGACTTTCCTGTCTTATCCGATATGCCTCCGCGGGACGCGGAAACACAAACCATTCTTTTTACTCAGCTACGAGAGTGAAGCGCTTGAAGTCAACGATCTTCAGCTCGCTGTCCTGCTGCTTCAGCCATGCGGCAACAGTAATCTTGTCACCGTCACCGAACTGGAACTCCTGGTCAACGAGGCAGTTCTCCTTCAAGAACTTGGCAACGCGACCTTTGGCGATGTTCTCGATCATCTGTTCGGGCAGGTTGGCAGCCTTCTCGGCAGCGGTCTTCTCGCGGATTTCCTTAGCCTTGTCAGCCTCCTCACGTGTGAGCCAGCCCTTGTTGATGTTAGACTCGATGTGATCGTCTGAGTCAACGAGGTTAGGATTGATGCCGGCCTTCTTGATAGCGGCAACAACAGCCTTCTCAACCTGCTCTTCCTTTGTCTTCTGTACAGCGACATTGTACTCCTCGTCGATTACACTCTGGGGAACAGAAGCCTCATCCAAAGCTACCGGCTTCATGGCAGCCACCTGCATGGCAACCTTGTGACCGGCATCTGCGGCGAGCTTGTTTGTCTGAACCATTGTGGCCAGAGTGTGCTTGCCCATGTGGTCGTAAACCTCGATGTTCTCACCCTCAAGATAGTTGTAGCCGTCCAGCTCCATCTTCTCACCGGTGATACCCGAACGCTGTGCTACAGCGTCTTCCACGTTCTGACCGTCAGCCAGCGTAAGGGCCTTGATTTCCTCTATAGTCTTGCACTTGTTTGCAACAGCGGCGTCCAGAATTGCCTGTGTAAGAGCGATGAAGTCAGCTCCATTGGCAACAAAGTCGGTCTCACACTTCAGGGCTACAATAGCGCCGAAGTTGTCAGCCACCTTCACGAGCACACAACCGTTAGAAGTCTCGCGGTCGCTACGCTTTGCGGCGATGGCGAGTCCACGCTCACGAAGAATTTCCTTAGCCTTGTCGAAGTCTCCATCAGCCTCTGTCAGCGCGTTCTTCACGTCAGCGAGACCGGCACCGGTCATAGTGCGGAGCTTCTTTATATCAGCCATTGATACAGCCATAGTCTTATCTTTGATAAATTCGTTAATATTAAAATGTGTATTGTCTCTCCCGATTATTCAGCGTCCTTGCGGGCTCTGCGGGTGCGCTTGGGCTTCTCCTCACCTGCCTCAGCAGCCTCAGCCTGAGCCTGAGCCTGAGCGGCGTTCTCGTCAGCCTTCTCAACCTTGCGCTCCTCAAGACCCTCGGCGATAGCTCCGCAGCAGGCAGCGAGGATTGTCTCTACGCTGTCCTTGGCATCGTCATTTGCCGGGATGATGAAGTCGATGTTCTTCGGGTCAGAGTTTGTGTCCACGATACCGAACACGGGGATACCCAGACGGTTAGCCTCCTTAACGGCAATGCCTTCCTTCATAACGTCCACTACGAAGAGTGCAGAGGGCAGACGGGTCAGGTCAGCGATAGAACCGAGGTTCTTCTCCAGCTTTGCGCGCTGACGTGTCACCTGAAGGAGCTCACGCTTTGAGAGGTTAGAGTATGTTCCGTCAGCCATGAGCTTGTCGATGTTCGCCATTTTCTTCACTGCCTTGCGGATTGTGGGGAAGTTGGTGAGCATACCGCCCGGCCAACGCTCGATAACGTAAGGCATGTTTACGCTTGCTGCCTTCTCGGCAACGATTTCCTTTGTCTGTTTTTTAGTAGCGACGAACAGGATTTTCTTTCCTGACTTGGCTATCTGCTTGAGGGCCTCAGCAGCCTCGTCAACCTTGGCTACGGTCTTGTGGAGATCGATGATGTGGATTCCGTTACGCTCTGTGTAGATGTAGGGAGCCATTGCGGGGTTCCACTTGCGACGCAGGTGACCGAAGTGGCAGCCAGCCTGCAGCAACATATCAAAATTTGTTCTTGACATTGTTTTCTTCTTTAATTTTGTTGTTTACTTTCTTTTTTATTCTTTTTCTTAGAACCAACCACACGGTAGTCGGGAACGGTATAATGAATATGAGTCAGGAGTTATCGGCCTGCGGCCGATGAAGAATTATCCAATTACGGATTGCCTCTGTGCATGGCCGTATGAACGGCTGCGGCAAACTCTTCGCTCTTCATTCTTCGTTTTCACCCCGGGTCCCTGCGGTTTAGATACTAAACTTATTCGTGCTTCGTTTCAGCCTGTGTTATCCACAGCGATACGCCACACTGATATATATAATATAGTATATATATAATATGTGTGGAATTAACGCTTGCTGAACTGGAAGCGACGACGGGCCTTCGGCTGACCGGGCTTCTTACGCTCAACGGCACGTGCATCACGTGTGAGGAAGCCATGGTCCTTCAGGTTCTTCTTGTCTTCGGCGTTGATCTTAACCAGTGCGCGTGCGATAGCCAGACGCAGAGCCTGGCTCTGACCTGTGAAACCGCCACCGTCGAGGTTAGCCTTGATGTCATACTTCTCCAGAACCTCGAGCAGTTCCAGCGGCTGCTTAACCACATACTGCAGTATGGCTGAGGGGAAATATTCCGTTACGTCCTTCTTGTTGATCGTAATCTTGCCTGTTCCTTCGCTTACGTAAACGCGTGCCACGGCACTCTTACGGCGACCTATTGCATTAACTACTTCCATCGTTCCTATCGTTTATTTATACTGGTTAATATCAATTGACTTCGGCTGCTGTGCCTCGTGCTTGTGCTCTGTACCCTCATAGATGAAGAGGTTGTTCATCAGGCTGCGTCCAAGCGGGCCTTTAGGCAGCATACCCTTTACGGCATGGCGGATGATTCTCTCTGCACCGTCCTTCTTTGTGCGGAGCTGTGCGGGCGTGTTGAAACGCTGTCCACCGGGATAACCAGTATAGCGGGTGTACACCTTGTCTGTCTCCTTCTTACCGGAGAACACCACCTTCTGTGCGTTGATGATGATGACGTTGTCTCCACAGTCTACGTGCGGAGTGAAAGTAGGCTTGTACTTTCCGCGGAGCAGTTTAGCGACCTTTGAGCAGAGGCGACCCACAATCTGATCGCTTGCGTCAATGACAACCCACTCCTTCTTAGCTGTTTCCTTGTTAACGGAAATAGTCTTGTAACTTAAAGTGTTCATTACTAATTTTTAAATTTTACTACTAAAAAACATTTTCAATTCTTTCTCACGACCAACCGCCGGAAGAACCGTAGCTCTCCGGCTGCCCGCCGTCTGGACGCAGATTCACTAACCGTCATGCCCGGCCAGAGACATGACTATTAACACTACGGCCATGGGGATCTAAGTGTTCCCCGAAATAATCGGACTGCAAAGTTACGGCTTTTTCTCATTATTTAATATGCGAGGTAGACTTTCTGTTTCATTTTTACGTATTTTTAACAACGTATCGCCGTCATTTCCTCATACAACGATGTCGAGATAGTTGTCCGGAGTGAACATCTAACTTTATTTAACCGCCCCGCCATATACAAAACCGGATAACTTTCTTATCTTTGCATAAGAGACTTGTTCCACTCGGCAATCTGTGAATAAATTTACCCGCCACTCGTTTGCACCACCTTTGCGGACAATGCCTATCGTCAGACATCCAAATAACCAAAAAAATACGATACGTCAACCATGATACAGCAAGACTATTTCATGCGCCTGTTGCGCGAATTTGCCGAAGCCCTCCATCTGCTTCTCAACAAGAAAGACCACGACCGCCAGATGGAGGAGATGGAGGCCATGTACAACCGTTATATCGGCAATTCTTCCGAGTTCTTCCACACAGCGCCCGTCGACGACGTCATGGCCTCATTCGACCGCTTCCACGAGGACGAACGCATCAGCCGCATGGAGATGCTCGCCGACCTCTACTATACTGAAGCCGGCCTCACCACCCCGCCCTCACGCGGCATCCTGCTGGAGCGCGCTCTGGCGCTCTACGTCCACGTCGACGCCAACAGCCGCACATACAGCCTCACCCGCCTGAACAAAATATCAAGGATAAAGCAGGAATACGCCCGCAGAGCCATGCCATAGCGAAATTATCAGGCCGGGCAAAAGCCAAGCCTACATCAATGCGGCTCATACTTTTTGTTCTTATGAGTGTGTGTCAAAATACAGAGAAGCACATTGCATTTTTTACACACACTCTTCTATGCGAAGTGGCTTTCAGTCTGAAAACCAAATATCATCATCCTGCTGTCCCTTTCCCGTCATATTCCTTCACCTCGATGCGTCCCGTCAGGGCGCAGAGGGCGTTATAGGCCAGAGAGGCAATCTCGTTCTCACCCGGCATGACGACCACCGGCGCGAGGAAATCAATCTGCGGGCGGAGCCGGTCCATACAGTAAGTGCTGTGGGCGATACCTCCGGTGAGAATAATAGCATGCTCCTCACCGCGCAGTGTGACGTGCATCGCACCAATCTGCTTTGCCACGGTGTAGAGCATGGCGTCGAGAATCGTTCTGCAGGGTTCTTCTCCATCCTCGGCCCATCGCGATATGGTGATCATATCGTTTGTCCCCATATAGGCCATCAGTCCTCCGCGGCCATGAATCATCTTCTTCATCTGACGCATGTCATAGCGGCCGCTGAAACACATTTCGACGAGCTGGCCGGCCGGAATCGTTCCGGCGCGTTCCGTCGAGAACGGACCTTCGCCGTCGAGGGCGTTGTTGACGTCGATGACACGTCCGCAGCGGTGGGCGCTGACCGAGATACCTCCGCCCATGTGGGCCACGACAACTGAGATTTCTTCATAGCGTCGTCCGACGGAAGCCGCATAACGTCTGGCCATGGCCTTGCTGTTGAGGGCATGGAAGACGGACTTGCGCTCGATGCCGGGAATACCGGTGTAGCGGGCAACGGGCTGAAACTCGTCAACGACAACGGGGTCGGCGATATATGCCGGACAGCCACATTCGGCCGCAAGCTCTGCGGCCAGCAGTCCGCCGAGGTTGCAGACATGGTCCATGGTTGCATGGCGCAGGTCGTGTTTCATCAGCTCGTTGACCTCGTAGATGCCGCCAGGCAGCGGACGTAGCAGACCGCCACGGCCGATGACGGCGTCAAAGCTGACGGCGATACCGTCGGCAGCGAGCCGTTCGCGGATAAAACGCATACGATAGTCATACTGCTCGATACTGCTGTGAAAGTGAGCCAGTTCTGCCGGTGAATGATGTGCTCCAGACTGCCATAACGGACATTCATCTTCATATACGGCAAGTTTGGTCGATGTCGCACCGGGATTGATTATGAGGATTTTCATGAAATGGAAGTTTTAGGTTACTGTGGTTCCGATGTTATAGGATTTCAGATGAAAGTTGCCTTTGAACGTTGTTCATGGACAACTGCAGCCCATAGTCAAAGGCAGGCGAGGGCAAGGCTGTAGAACTTCGACACATGCGAATCGGCACGTGAAGCCACCACAACCGGCACTGTCGTTCCGGCGAGCCATCCGGCCGTCGTGGCGGAGGCAAGCAGCGTCACGGTCTTATAGAACGTGTTTCCGGATTCGATGTTGGGGAAGATCAGCACGTCGGCATGCCCGGCAACGGCCGAACGTATGCCCTTGATGTCGCCGCTGTGGGCGTCAAGCGCCGTCTTCACGTCCATAGGACCGTCCACAACCGCCGTTCCGTAGTCCCCGCGTCCGGCCCGGCTGATAATCTCGGCATAGGATAGCGTATGGGGAAAACGCTCGTTGATTTTCTCAGTACAGTGGGTCAGGGCTATCCGGGGAGAGTCGATGCCGAAGCGGCGGCAGGCATCGGTGCAGGCACGGATGATGGCGTCAAACTGCTCCGTGGTCGGCCGCGGGATGACAGCGGCATCGGAGAAAATTATCAGACGGTCTACGGCGGGCATGCTGGCAGCCGTGATGTGGGTCATGACACGACCCGGTTCGAGCAGTCCGTTCTGCTTGTCGAGCACGGCATGAAGAAGGACATCGGTGTTGACCGTGCCTTTCATGAGCACTTCCGCGTCTCCCCGTCTAACGGCCTTCACGGCTTCACGCGAGGCCTCGGCGGCGTCTGAGCATGTGATTACGCTGACGTAGTCGCGATATGTTTCGATTACGTCCATAAGACTTGGACTGAGTTCGCCGGAAGTTGTCAGTATGAAACGCGCGAAGCCTTCAATGAGTGCGCGTCCGATGACATATTCCGTATGTGAGTCATGAGGACAGGCAAGAGCCACGCTGCGACGGCACGGCAGAGCCGAGAGACGGCGACTGAGCGAAGTAAGGTCTCTTAATGGTTCCATAGGCTTTATTTTTTGCAAACTTATCGAATTTTTCTGTATTACGGATAAATTTTCCTGATTTTTTCCACCCCGAGGGTCAAATAAGCGCTTTTCCGGCAAAAAAGCTTAGTTCATCTGCAACACACAGACGTTCAGCGGATTCTTCATCCGCTACAGCACTAACTCACGCCGTCCGATACCGGTTTTGACAGGCGAAACTACATTTCATTGGTCAGTATGCTCTCCAGTTTCTCGGCCGACAGGCGCAGCTGGAAACGGCCGTTGATGGCAACGGAGATGCCGCCGGTCTCTTCCGATACAACGATGGCGATGGAGTCGCTTTCCTGAGATATGCCCATGGCGGCGCGGTGGCGCAGGCCCAGCTCCTTGGGGATGTCATAGTTGTGGGACACGGGCAGGATACATCCCGCCGCCTTTATGCGCTTCTTCGAAATGACCATCGCGCCGTCGTGAAGCGGCGAGTTCTTGAAGAAGATGTTTTCGATGAGCCGCTGGTTGATGTTGGCGTCAATCTTATCGCCGGTATCGGCTATGTCGTCCAGCGGCGTCGACCGCTCGATGACAATCAGCGCCCCCACCTTCCGTTTGCTCATGCTCAGACAGGACATGACAATCTGCATGATGGTCTCCTTGTCCACTTCCCGCTTCGTGTTCTTTTCGGATGTGAAGAGATGCATGATCATCTTGAAGCGCTGATGCGCACCGAGGTTATAGAGGAACTTGCGTATGTCCTCCTGAAACAGGATTATAAGACCGATTACGCCGACGCTGACCAGCTTGTCCATTATCGAGCCGAGCAGACGCATCTCCAGCACCTGCGACACGAAGAGCCACAGAACGACAAACATCATAATGCCGATGAAGACATTGAGCGACCGCGATTCCTTCATCAGACGATAGATATAGTAGAGCATCAGCGCTACAAGAAAGATGTCTATAACATCCTTTATTCCAAATTCGAAGAACATAGACTTTTATTAAGTAGATATATCAACAACCGTTTGACGCATTGACGGCCTGTGCGCCACGACACGTCACTTACACTTCAACATTCCGAACATCTTCACAGCCTCGACGGCTTCCCTGACATCGTGCACACGCAGTATCGACGCACCGCGTTCCAGCGCCATCGTGTTCAGGACCGTCGTTCCGTTGAGCGATTCGTCGGGCGTCGTTCCCAGCAGACGGAATATCATCGACTTGCGCGACACGCCCACCAGCAGCGGAAGCCCCATCTCCGTGAGCAGGTCCATCCCTGCGAGCAGCTCATAATTCTGCTCCAGCGTCTTGCCGAAACCGAATCCGGGGTCAAGAATGATGTCCTTCGCCCCGAGATCGCGCAGCTGCCGGACCTCACGGGCAAACGCCTTCATCATATCCCCTACCGTCGGTCTGACCGACATAAGGATGTAAGGAACGCCAAGGCGGGCCACCATCCGGAACATCTCGGGCACGTCTTCCGTCTCCTCCGCACGACCGTCGCATGACGGGCCGCCGAACGCGCCGCGCACATCACCCTCCGAAACATCGTTGATGATGCCCGCGCCATATTCCTCTACGGCCATCCGCGCGACGTCCGGACGGAACGTATCGACACTGACCACGGCATCCGGACAACAGCGGCACACGATGGCCAGGCCGCGGCGCAACCGTTCCATCTCTTCCTTCTCGCTGACCTGGGGTGCACCGGGACGTGTCGAGAAGGCTCCCACGTCAATCATCGTTCCGCCTTCGGCAACAATCCGTTCGGCCCGCTCGGCAATCTCGCGTTCCGTCTGTTTGCGGCTGCCGGCATAAAATGAGTCCGGCGTCACGTTGAGTATTCCCATCACCTGCGGCCGGCTGAGGTCTATGAGCCGTCCGTGAACATTTATCGTATATTCCATCTGTGTGTCCGTCTGTTCTTATCGTCCGCCGACAGCCGTTATCGAATGCAGGCCGTCCGCCCCCGCAAATTTACTCATAATAATCGTAAATCCGCGAAGTTTCACAGTTTTTTCACCAACAAGCCCACGGCTATTTCATTTAGCGGACGGAACGGCAGACGGCTCCATTTGCGTTACACGGCTCAGGTAACAGTGTTACACGGGCCGTGTAGCATCGTTACCTGAGCCGTGTAACACTGTTACGCGGCCCGCGTAATACGTCTTATCGTGTTGAAAGTGCGCAGAGCAGTCCACGGATAACGGCGCTGCTGAATCCGGCGTGCTCCATCTCGTTGAGACCGCGGATGGTCAGTCCGCCGGGCGTGGTGACCTTGTCAATCTCTGCCTCAGGATGGTTGCCGTTGGCCAAAAGCAGGTCGACGGCGCCCTTGACCGTCTGGAGCACAATGTGTTTTGCGTCGTCAGCACGGAAGCCCAGCTGCACACCGCCCTCCGAGGCGGCCCTCACATAGCGCATGGCGTAGGCGATACCGCAGGAAGCGAGTGTCGTTCCGGCTCCAAGCAAGCGCTCTTCTGTCACTATTGAGCTTCCTGCGTCGTCAAACACGTCCTTTACGGTCTTTGTCTGTCTGTCACTTGCACCTACGGGCACGATGAACGTCATCGAGCTACGCTCGGCAATGGCGATGTTGGGAATGACGAGAAACAGCGGCGGCACTGTGCCGTCATCCTTCCTCATCCACTCCAGTATCGTTGCCGACGGCAAACCGGCCACAACCACAACGAGCATCTGGCGGCTGTAGTCCATGACGGATTTGATTTCGCGGAGCACGCTTTCCGCCACCCACGGCTTCACAGCAACGCAAACAATGTCTGCCTCGGCTGCCGCCACACCGTTGTCGGTCGTAAGGCTCACGCCGCTGTCGGCAAAACGGTCGAGCGCGCCCTGCGTACGGTTGGCCACTGTGATGTCCGACGGACGGAATATGTCACCTTTGAGAAATCCGTCTACCATTGCGCCGCCCATTGCGCCGGCGCCTATAATTGATATTTTCATATAGTTTTGGGTTTTAAATAAGGAGTTAGGGAGTTGTCGATGGTGTTGCTGAGCCATATAATTGTTGAACCATATAGTCTACTCCACTTGTATTTCCCTACAAGTGGAGTAGACTATATGGTTCAACATCCCCTCGACAACACTTTAACTCCTCAACTTCCTAATACAATCCTCAACCGTGTGATAAAATCCTCAGCCTCGGCCTTTGTCAGGCACAGCGGCGGCAGGAGGCGCAGGGTGTTCGTGCCGCTGCATCCGGTGAAACAGTGATGTTCGGTGATGAGGGGCACACGCACGTCCTTGTGTGGTATGTCAAGCTCGATGCCGATCATCAGTCCGCGGCCGCGGATGTCGGTGATATGCGGTTCGGTCTGCTTCAGTTCGTTGAGACGGGTCATGAGATATTCGCCTGTCTGTCGGGCATTCTCCACGAGGTTCTCGCTCTCCATGACGTCAAGCACGGCCAGAGCCGCGGCACAGGCCAGATGGTTGCCGCCGAAAGTGGTTCCGAGCTGGCCGTACTTGGGCGTGAACTCCGGTGAGATGAGCACGCCGCCCATGGGGAAACCGTTGGCAATGCCTTTGGCCACGGTGATGATGTCGGGGCGTATGCCGAGCCACTGGTGGGCGAAGAACTTGCCAGAGCGGCCGTAGCCGCACTGTATCTCGTCGCAGATGAGCACCGTACCGTGCTTCCTGCATGCCGCCTGCAGTCCCTTGGCAAACTCCTCAGTTACCATACGGATGCCGCCCACGCCCTGTATGCACTCTATTATCACGGCGCAGACGTCGCCTTTCTCCAGCTCGGCCTCCCATGCGGCAAGGTCATTGAGCGGCAGGTATGTCACGTGGCCGTTGGCGTTGATAGGTGCTATGATGTTCGGATTGGCCGTTGCCTCGACGGCCAGCGAAGTGCGGCCGTGGAAAGCTTTCTCGGCCGACAGCACGCGGGTGCGGCCGTTGGTGAACGACGCCAGTTTCAGCGCGTTCTCATTGGCCTCGGCACCACTGTTGATGAGGAACAGCTGATAGTCCTCGTAACCGCTCGCGCGGCCCAGCCGTTCGGCCAGTTCAACCTGCAGCGTGTTCACGACCGAGTTGCTGTAGAAGCCTAACTTCTGCAACTGCTCCGACACCTTGTTTATATAATGTGGATGACTGTGGCCGATGCTTATCACGGCATGGCCGCCATAGAGGTCGAGATATTCCTGTCCGCGGTCGTCCCACACGCGGCAGCCCTCGCCCCTGACGATGTTTACGTCGAATAATGGATATACGTCGAATAGGTTCATAATCAGAATGCTGACGCTTTTAAGTTCAAACCAGTTTTTTCTTCTATTCCGAACATAATGTTCATGTTCTGCACGGCCTGTCCGACAGCGCCTTTCAGAAGGTTGTCGATGCACGCCGTGACGAGCAGCTTGTCGCCGAACTTGTCGCAGTGGACGAGCGCCTTGTTGGTGTTCACCACCTGCTTCAGGTCGATTGGGCGGTCGGAGTAGTGGGTGAAGGCGGCGTCACGGTAGAACTCCCTGTATGCCGCCACGATGTCCTCAGCCGGCGCGGCGGTCCTGACAACACAGGTGGCGAAGATGCCGCGGGCGAAGTCGCCGCGGTAGGGAATGAAGTCGATTGCGGCGTCGAGCGTGCCCTGCACCTGCGTGAGGCTCTGGCGTATCTCCGGAACGTGCTGGTGGGTGAACGCCTTGTATATGCTCATGTTGCCCGTGCGCCACGAGAAGTGGGTGGTGGCGGCAGGCTTCTGTCCCGCGCCGGTGCTTCCCGTGATGGCGTTGACAGCCACGTCTTCCTTCAGTAGCCCCATCTTTGCCGCCGGCAGCAGGGCGAGCTGTATGCACGTGGCGAAGCATCCGGGATTGGCTACGTGCCGCGCTTCCTTGATGGCGTCGCGGTTTATTTCCGGCAGACCGTAGACGTAGTCGTTGCCGGGAGCCGCAAGGCGGAAGTCCTGCGCGAGGTCGATTATCTTCACGCCTTCCGGTATGCTGTGTTCCTTGAGGAACGCCTCGCTCTTGCCGTGGCCGAAGCAGAAGAAGACTACATCTACCTTGTCGAACGGCATTTCCGACGTGAACGTCATGTCGGTCTCGCCCACAAGCCCTTCGTGCACGTCGGCAACGGGATTGCCTGCGTTGCTCTCGCTGTTGGCGAAAACGATTTCGACCTCCGGATGGTTTATCAGCAGGCGGATAAGCTCTCCGCCGGTATAGCCGGCTGCGCCGAGTATTCCTACTTTAATCATATTCTAAAAATTATAGTTGCGCGGAGCGAGCAGCCAAATCAGCAGATAGAGCCACAGACCGACCGTTCCGCACCATATTAAGGCAAAGACCACTATACGGACGATGAGCGGGTCAATGTCGAAATATTCGGCAAGACCGCCGCATACGCCGCCTATCTTTCTGTCTTTGCTTGATAAATAAAATCTTTTCATGTCCTTTCGCTTCTGATACGGGAAATTGGATATCCCGCTCTGTTTGTCCGACGACGTTTCCTATCGCTTCTCGTCCTTGTGTATTCCGTAGTAAGCGCGGAGCGCGGTGCTTGACACCTTGATGAATCCCTTGGCCTCGTCGGCTGTCCATCCGGTCTGCGTCTCGCCGTATTCGCCGAGCTTCGACTTTGTCAGGTCGTCGGGCGAATCAACGCCGACGGTGTCGAAGCCGTAGGGACGGAGGCGCAGGATGGCCGTACCGTTGACGTTGCGCTGCGATGATGTCAGCATGGCCTCGATGTCGGGCATGACCGGCTCGAGATACTGGCTCTCGTGGAGGAACATGCCGTACCAGTTGGCCACCTGATCCTTCCAATACTGCTGCCACTTGCTCAGCGTCGACTTCTCCAGCAGACGGTGAGCCTCGATGATGAGTTTCGGGGCGGCTGCCTCAAAGCCCACGCGGCCCTTGATGCCGATGATGGTGTCGCCGACGTTGCAGTCGCGACCGATGGCGTAGGAAGCACCGATTTCCTCGATCTTCTGTATGGCCTTGATTTTGTCGTCGAATGCCTCGCCGTTGACGGCCGTGATTTCGCCCTTCTCGAACGTAATCTTCAGCGTGGCCTCCTTCTCTCCGGCCGTCACGTGCTTCAGATAAGCCTCCTCGGGCAATCCCTGTGTCGGGTCGAGAAGTTCGCCGCCACAGATGCTTGTGCCCCAGATACCCACGTTATAGGAGTATTTCAGTTTTGTGAAGTCGGCAAAGAAACCGTTGGCGTTGAGATAGTCCACCTCTTCCTTGCGGCTGAGATTGCGGTCGCGCGTCAGCGTGATGATCTCAACGCCCGGAGCCATGACGAGGAACGTCATGTCGAAACGAATCTGGTCGTTGCCCGCACCGGTAGAGCCGTGTGCGATGGCGTCGGCACCGATTTCGTTGGCATAGCGTGCGATGGCAATGGCCTGGAAGATGCGCTCCGAGCTGACCGAGATGGGATAGCAGTTGTTGCGCAGCACATTGCCGTATATCATGTATTTCAGCGATTTCTCGTAGTATTCCTGCGTCACGTCGAGCGTAACATACTTCACGGCGCCCAGCTTGTAGGCGTTCTCCTCGTTCTTCTTCAGCTGTTCGGAGCTGAAACCACCCGTGTTGGCGCAGGCGGCATAAACCTCATATCCCATTTCCTTTGTGAGATACATCACGTTGTAGCTCGTGTCGAGTCCGCCACTGAAAGCTACCACTACTTTCTTTTTTGCCATATTGTTGTTGTTTTATTGAAATCTTTTCTTTAAAATTAAGGGCTTTAAGGTCCTTAAAGTCTTTAAGGTCTTTAAGGACCTTAAGGAGTTCCCGGTCAGGAGGGGTTCCCGTCAATCTGCCTTATCCTCTCCAGTACATCGGCCGGTATCTTCGCCGGCAGATGTTCTTCGGGATCGAAGAGCATACCGGTGCAGATGCAATATTTCCGGTCGGTACGTTTCAAAACGTCAACATTAATACATCCCTCGCATCCGCGCCAGAACGCTTCGTCGTCCGTCAGGTCGGCAAACGTCACGGGCTTGTATCCAAGCTGCGTGTTCATCTGCATCACGGCGGCTCCGCTCGTCAGCGAGAATATCTTTGCTTTCGGCCAGCGTATGCGTGCCAAAGTGAAAGTCATGTCCTTTATGCGCTTGGCCAGTCCGAAACCGCGGAAATCGGGATGAACAATAAGTCCCGACGTCGTGACATACTGTCTGTTGCCCCACGTCTCGATATAGCTGAACCCGGCAAATCTTTCTCCCTGCAGAGCTATGACGGCCTTGGCCTCACGCATCTTCGTTATAATATATTCCGGTGAGCGCTTCGCTATACCCGTTCCACGCACGGCGGCGGCCGCCGCTATGGTTTCAAGAATTGTGTCCACGTAGCGTTCATGTTCCTTGTTGGCTACCATCACTTCGATAGCCGCGCCACTCATGGCCTCATTTTTTGGGGTCGGAGCGGATGACATTTCGTCAATGCTTTCCATCTTTTTCTTTCTGTTTCTGTCCGTGTTTGTCCGTTTGTTCTTTATAGCGGGTTCATGTTGGGCACAACCTCGCTCAGCGCCTTGACAACCTCTTCTTGTGCTATGCCCTGACGTATGACGATAAAAATCGTATCGTCGCCGGCAATCGTTCCGATAATCTGCGGTATGTCGCTGTTGTCGATATTGTATGCAATGCTACTGGCATATCCCGGCCGTGTCTTTATCACGCCCATGTTTCCCGAGAAGTTTATCGACAGGAAACCCGGAACCTGCATCATTTCCTTGACCTGCGTCGGCGTGCTCACACGCTTATACATAGTCACATTAGGCAGCACATAAACATAGTTGCCGTTCATCGTCGCGGCCTTTGCAACCTTGAGCTGCTTCAGGTCGCGGCTCAGCGTGGCCTGCGTCAGTTTGAAGCCTTCGTTCTGCAGCGCCTCAAGCAACTCATCCTGACTACCCAGTTCGCAGCTTGAAATGATCATCCTCAGCGTTTCCAGTCTATTCTTCTTTTCCTTCATCGTTTTTTTTGAATATTTATTCAGATATGATTGCAAAGATATACATATTTATGCAAACAAACAAGCAAAAGTGAATATTTTTACATTGTAGATAGGAATAATTGACGGCAACGGAGATATGACCGTCGCTGCGGATGAAGGTATTTCCTGTTTTTGCAATATCATCTACAGCATGGTGTCATATTCCGGACAGCCGTTTGCACTTCCATACTCCTACTTAAATGAAAAAGAGACGCCATGATATGATGACGTCTCTAAAAACAGTTCCACATTCCCCGGTCAGTCAACCCTCACGACCTCCGGCCGATGGTCGGGTGTGTCGGTGCGCACGACTACATTTTCAAGCGTGACGTTACGGGCGTGGCGGATGAAGAAACCGCTGGCCGGAAGCGTCCCCCACATCGTAGCCTCAGGATACTCCTTCTCTTTTTCGTCGGCAGGCACGGGTGTCTCGGCGACGCCGCCCGGATGGCAGATCGTGATGTCACGCAGGCTGACATTCTCCACGGGATGGCCCGGCAGACCGGTTACGGAACATCCTGTAGTACCGGCGCCGCGGACGAAAACATTGCTGACGTGAACACCGTCTATACGGCCGACGTGGTCAATCCGTTGGCCGTCATAATAGCCGCGGGCACGGTTGGCAAGGCGGACGAAGATTGGCGACTCCGTTCCTTCTACGGTGATGTCGCTGACGATGACATTCTCCAGAACGCCGCCGTCGACGATTTCGAGCGAGATGGCGGAAATGCCGCGTGGAAGTCCGAAGAACTGTGACGACTGGTCGGTCGACGGCTTCACGCAGATGCCACTGATGTTGATGTTGCGGAAGCCGCCGTTGGTCTCCGTGCCGAGCTTGATGGCGTTGCAGTGGCTGCTGACGACACATCCCGTGACGGTGATGTTCTCGCAGAGGCGCGGCGACGTGCTCTTGAGCGTTATGGCGTCGTCGTCGCTATCGGCCAGCATGCCGGTGACGACTACGTCGTGGCAGCCGTCGAGGTCGAGCGCGTCGTTGTTGTAGTTGTTGCGGTTGAAAACACGTATGCCGTCGATGCGCACACGGTCGCAAGCCAGATAGTGCTGCATCCAGCATCCGCTGTTCCTCAGCGTTACGTCCTTGACCGTTATGCCGCGGCCACGGATGAAGCGCAGCAGATGTGGACGGGTGATGCCCTCGTCGTTCCATGACAACTTTGCGAAGGCGCGGCCGCGGCCGTCGATGGTTCCGTAGCCGTCAATGACGACGTTGTCGACATCGTCGGCATAGACGAGCTGGATTGTCTCGGTCTGCGTGCGCAGCGATACATAGTCCGACTTCATCGGACGATAGTCCTCCAGACGTGTGCTTCCGTAGAGCGTCGCACCGTGTTCGAGATGCAGGTTGACATTGCTCCGGAGCACTATCGTACCAATCTTGTAGCTGCCTGTCGGCACCAGTACGCGTCCTCCGCCGGCCTTGGAGCATTCGTCGATGGCGCGTTGGACGGCATCTGTGCTCAGACGTGTTGTGTCACTGACGGCTCCGTAGGCCGTAATATTGTAGTCGGCTGCCATGAGCGGCATGGCGCCGATGGCGATAATCAAGGATAGGATGATTTGTTTCATAATCTTTAAGTTTGTTTTTAAGTAAGAGTTATGGTCTTAAGTAAGAGTTAAGAGTGTAGAGTGAAGAGGTATGATTAGCTTTAAGTAAGAAGTAAGAGTGCAGAGTGAAGAGGTATGATTAGCTTTAAGTAAGAAGTAAGAGTGCAGAGTGAAGAGGTATGATTAGCTTTAAGTAAGAAGTAAGAGTGCAGAGTGAAGAGGTGTGATTACCATTAAGTAAGAGGTAAGAGTGATGAGTGAAGAGGTGTGATTACCATTAAGTAAGAGGTAAGAGTGATGAGTGAAGAGG
>CAMWVS010000044.1 GCA_947177775.1 uncultured Prevotella sp. | reverse complement strand
ATATATAACAGCGAAGAGCCCTGTTACCTTCATCGGTAACAGGGCTCTTCGCTGTTATTGTCAAACACTCACCCGACAAAAGCATATCCGGAACTCCCTCACTCCGGGAGGCTTGGGATGGTTTTTTGGCGGGTGAGGCTTTTCTTTCTTACTTCACAATCACCTTGCGGATTGTTCCGTCGCTCATGCGGATGATATTGATTCCCTTGGCGGGAGCCGTTATCGTCTGGCCGGCGGCGTTGTAACGCACAACCTCGGTTGCGTTGCTGTCAGCAGCAATAACGCCCTCAATGCCGGAAGCATCGACAATCTTTGCCTTGGCCACGTTGATGACAGTGCCAGTGTTGGCATCAATCATCATACATACGACATTGCTGTTATATATATCGCTGACTGCGGGCTTCTGGAACTCGATGTTTGCCGTATAGGTCTCACCGATGGTAATGGCAGCCGGTATGTAGCCCGTCGTTCCGAAATATGAACCTACCTGAGCACGCACCACGTCGTTGTGGGTATATACGACATACTCCTGACCGAGCGTGCCGCCCTTGCCCCATTCGCCGAGGCCTTCGCCGTCGTCATTGTAGTGGTAGTTGTGCTGATAGCCTGGCAGACCGTCTTCTGTGATGATGAGGAAGAGGCCGATGTTCTGCTTCTGCAGATTCATGGCGAACTCAGCCGTTGCCTTTGCCGTTACCTTCTGCGACGCTTCGTCGAAGCTGGCAACGACGGCGAGGTTAGCGTCGGCGTCGGTGTCAAACTCTGCCTGCACGAGGTCGAACCAGCAGTTGCCATACGGAGATGTGAAGCTGTAGCTTGTCTTGCCTTCAGAAATGGTGGCGTATGTAGGATCTCCTATTGTTGCGCCACGCTGTATCTTGGCCGACGGTGCTCCGGCCAATCCTAAGAACTGGTTGACGTATGATGACATGCCGCTCTCGTAGTTGTCGCCGGTATAGACATGGTAGCCGGCGAGAATCACCTTGTCGCCGTAGATGCGCTCAAGGTTCTCCCATGCGAGATGGCCGCGGGGGCAGTTACCGCAGTCCTGACCGGTCATTTCCTCGACAATTACGCGCTTGACGGGCTGGAATGCGAGGTTCTTGACGGTATAGCGGATGGTGTCGAACTTGTCGTCGAGCTGAACGCGGAGGGCGAAAGAATTGACTTCACCCACAGTGACAGGCAGTTCCTTGGCGAAAGAGAAGTTGTAGCGGTCGCCCTTCTTCAGCGACAGTCCGCTCTCGGAAATCTCGTCGACAACGTTGCTTGCAGCATCAAGCAGCTTGATGTTGACTGTGGTGAATGTCTGTGCCTCGGCATTGGCAATCACGCGGCCCTCAATCTTATGACCGGTCTTGCCCACAACGGTTGTCGCGGAAGTCAGAGCGGTGAGGAAACCGTTGTCACGGATAACCTTGATATTGTCCACAAAGACGATGCTCTGGTTTTCGTTCTCGTTAACGAAAGCCACATAAATGTTCTTGCCGGCATACTTGTCCAACGGGAATGAGTAGGTCTTCCAGTCACCTTCGAGATTATCCTCGCTCTTGCCGGGCAACACTACCTCGTCCATAACAACCTCACCATTGGCGCGTATCGCGTCAACCTCGTCCTTGGTGAGATAGTTTATACTCTTTTCAGAAGCATATACGATGACTTTCAGCTTGTCCTGCTTGTAGGAACGGAAGCCCTGGCTCTGGAACTCCAGACGGCACTTGGCATCGGGAATATATATCTGAGGAGTCATCATCCAGTCGTCAGACTTTCCTGCAGGGCTGTAGGCCGATGTGGAACCGGCAGCAAAATCAGTTGAGTTGGCATCGCGCAGAGGTATCCACGGATAGTTGTCGCCGTCAATAAAGTCGTAACCCTGCATTTCAGCAGTGGGCGTGTTGTGGTCGCCCTCATAGAGCAGCATTCCGTTCACGCCGTTGGTGAAGTCCTCCTTATACATCAGAGTGTCGTCGGCCATGACGATGCGCTCATACTGACCGTCGTAGCTGAGTTCATAACGCTGGTTGGCATTGTCGCCATTGACGTCTGTCACAGAACCGGCATTAAGCACAACCTTATAGCTGGTGTTGAGGAAGAGATATTGGGTCGTCTCTGAATAGATGAGCATCTGATTGTCCTTGACGGCCACGCTAAGATCCGCCAAAGCCTCATCTTCGCCATCGCGGTAGAGTGCGGCAGAAGCATTGTCGGTCAGAGAAATGTTGGTGTCGAACTTGAGTAACACCGGATTGGTGGTAGCGTTGATTTGTGAAACGCTGCTACCGTTCTCGGGAGATGCCGTGACAACACTGACAGGAATCTCACCGCGACCCACATAAGTGAGTGTTATCTCCTCATTGATGCGTGTTTCATCGGCCTTGAGGGCGATGGTTCCCGCAGGAATGGTGAAAGTGTATTTCTTTCCGTCTTCAAGAGAGAGTGTGCGGAAGCCCACTGTCACAGTCTTATCGGAAGTAGGACTTGTGGCAAACGACAAGACGCGGCCCGTAGAGGTTCCGCTCTCGTCAACAAACTTGATATCGCTCGTGCTTCCCTTGATCACAACGTCGCGGGGGAATGTAAGAGTGACGGTCTTCATCTTCGAGAAAGACGCACCGGAGGCCGGTGTCACACTGTAGCTGCCGAGCATATTTACCTTGGCGGCGGCCTCGGCAAAGGTCTCGTTCATCTGAAGCGTGTAGCTTAAATATGGGTCGGGGAAGGCGGCCAGCACCTTTCCATCGCCCGATACGGCCATACACGTACCGGTGTTGTCGAAGCCCGACTTTGCATAGAAGTCCATGCCGTAGGCGCTCTTCAGCAAATCGTCCAGTGCATACCAGAACTTTCCGGAGTGTACATAGAGGGAACGTACGGGAGTTCCGCTCGGCGTCGCTCCATAGACAACACCGTTGTTGTCAACGACGAAACAGCCGATGTCACGAACTTCCTGATCCTCGAAGAACTCTATTTCCTTCGTTTCGATGTTGTAGAGGTAAGGCACTGCTGTTTCGTCCATCCCACCTTTCTGCAGGAAAGCAGTACCGGCCAGCCACTTTCCGTTGGGGCTGAACACAGCGTCAGCGGCCAGCAGAAGCGGAGTCCACGGTGTTCCGTCGGCATTGAAACCTATCTGCGAGTAAGTGTTGGTCTGACGGTCGTAGATGAACTCAAGCGTGTTCCATGTGTAGCTGAAGTCCACCGTTCCAAGGATATAGCGGCCGTCGGCCGAGATGCTCGTGTAGCGAATCATACGTGCGGTCTCGTTGGCCGAGCCAACGGTGGGATGTCCCGGAGTCTCAACCATCTGCATGGTGGTGAGATCCCACAGCATGGGATATTCTCCATAGCTCTCGGCTCCTCCAAGATAACTGTACATCAGACCGACAGCCCACCGGCCATCCGGAGTGACTGATTTTACACGTCCTTCTTTCCATCCGGAAGGAATGGGCAGGTTGGTCCATCCGGCAGCCTTGGTCCAGATTGCGGGCACACCGTTATAGGAACCGACCGCAACACCATCGTCGGTCACGTCGCCGGCTGTACACTCCAACGGCAATTCCATGTCATTCTCCAGACCAATCGCGTTTACTTCGCCGGTCTGTACGTTGATCAGACGGGCGTTGGTGTAGCGTGAGCCATCTGTCTGGCTTGAGCCGTAGGACACCATCCAGATTCCGTTGTCAGAGATCGACTGCACACACGACTGGTCACGAAAATCGTAGACACTCAGCTTCGGCTCGGCCACTGTCTGTGCATGAATATGCCCGCAGACAAGCGTTGAAGCTCCTACGACAGCCATGAGTAGCGTTTTCAGATTGTTTCTAATCATACTTCTGTTTGTTACTGGTTTTTATTATTGTATATGTTCTTTTATTTAACCGACAATGGCCCACAATGATTGTGGGCCGTTGCCGGTTAGTGATTTCCTTTCAATAAGAAGGAATGACCGCGGTCATTATTTGATGATAACCTTCTTGCCATTGATGACATACAGTCCCTTGGCGAGTTTGCCTACAGCCTCTGCATCAGCGTTCTTCAGGAGTTGTGTTCCGTTTATGCTGTAGACGTTAACCTTACCGCCTTCAGCTGCAACGAGGCTGTCGATACCGTCGGTTCCGATGACATAGACGAAGACGAGGTCGGTCTCGTTGACGTTGGCGTCATCGTCATCGTATGTGAGCGCACCTGCCGGGATGGTCAGGGTGTAAGTGCCGTTAGCCGTTATAGCTCCGCCGGGAAGAACGATTGTTATAACGTTCCAATCCGGTATGCTGAAATCAACCTCCAGATTTGCCTCATAGCTGTTGCCCGCATTGTCAACCAGAGTCGGCTCGCTTGTATAAGTCTTGTTCACGCTGCTGTTGTTGGGCAGTGTGACAATGATCTTGGCCGGAATCTCGCTTACGGCACCGGGAGCAGGAGTCAGCTCGACTACGAGCGGACTTGCCGGAGCCTTGATTTCGTATGTAATGGTGGCTGCCTTGCAGGATCCGCCATCAAACTGCTCGCCGAGATTGAAGAAGCCGGCAGGAACAATCACTCTATATACACCGGGAGTGGTGACAGGCTCGGCCAGAGTTATGGTTGCGCTGACATTGGGTCCCCATTCATTGTTCGGATCGGGGTTATAAACAACATCGTCTTTTGTAAATTCAGCAACGATCTGTCCACTTGCAGACATATTATATATCGTTATCTTCTCATTGATGAGCCAGTTTGGCGTTATCGCCTTGCCTCCGTATGAGAATGTGATGGTGCTGATGCTCTCCAGGACAGACTCGTCAGCGGGAGAAACCTCTACCTCAGGATTGTTGAACTCAGACACGAAATTGAGCTGGAACCATACGCCGTCCTCACTACCGAGGATTATTCCGCCGCCATTCTGTGTCTTGTTGAGTGTACGACCCTCGTCGTCCTTTGCAAAGATGTTGACGTTGAAGTCAGAGAATTCACCGAGAACATAGGCGGGAATAGTGATTGTCCATGCCGTACGGTCGGCGTTGGGCTCTACCTCACAGTCCATGCTCGTGCCGCTACCGGTGTTGACAACGGCTGTCATTGTCACTGGAGCGCTGAACTCAACAGTGTGCTTGTTATCCTCTGCAGAGGTGAGTACGAAATCCTTTGTGATGTCTGTCAACATGACAACGTCGCTGTAGACGTAAGCTTTCTTTGCACCGTGGATAATGAACTCTGCTTCACCGACGGTCGGTTCCACACCACCTCTTCTTTCTGCCTCATTGCGCCATGCCTTGAGCGAGAATCTGTAGTCCTTGCCATCCTCGAAACCTTCGTTGCGCCATTCGATAGTGAATCCATTCTCCTGCGGTCCCATAAGGTAGCTGGACTTTATGAAATCGTTAATCGGATCGGCAACACCTCTGATTTCATATTCGGCATAACCGATTTCTCCATCCTTGTTGGTCTTGAGTGTGGAAGTAGTTCCGAGTGTGAGAGTGGCGATTGTTCCGTCTATCATATTGACATCGCCGTCTTTGCTGTGCCAAATCATGCTCTCGATGGCGAAAGCGCCGGCTGTGCGGCCGGTGGTGGCGAATGTTTTTGTAAATTCGTCGAATGCCGTGGGAGCGACATCAGGTGTGAGTCCGTCGGGACGCTCAACACCAGCGAGCGATACTACTACCTCCGTGCCGGCGTCAATCGAAACGTTCGGAACGGGAATCAGGATAATGTCTGCATTTTCATCTTCTTCATCTTTCGCGATGGTCAGTTCTTCATAACTGATGGTCCGGACTTTCTCCACACCGCCACTGACATACTTTATATCGACTCCGGTGAAGGTTGTCTTACAGTTTGCCGGCTCACTAATCCAAAGTTCGATGTTGCTTGTCTCTTCGCCGATAACACCAGACACTCCGCCTATTGTGTTCCAGTCGGTAATGGGAGCATAGTTCACATCCTCAAAGGCATACTGATATACGAACGAGCCGAGGTTTCCGGAACCGTTGCCGTAGGCATAGTTTCCGTCCATGTCCTTTACGTTGTTGATACTGAGTGTGATGATACCGTAGTTCGTACCCGAGGTCACCATATCCTTGGCACGACGCAACTTGTTCTTGAGATTGACCAAGAGCGTGTTGCCCGTAAGTGCGGTAGGTATGATAGTCTCCGAATAGGCTTCACCCGGATCTTCGGCCTCAAGATCTCCGTAGGTCAGCAAGACCGTGGGTCGCAGACCTTCAGACATATTGATGTCGCCGTTGAACGTGAGCGACACAACACCGGAATTATCTTCAGACATGTAGTAAGACTTGAAGACCGCCATTGCCGGATTGCCTTGTGGGGTATTTGCTGTGCTTACGATCTGGAGCGGCATCTTGCCTGCCTTGTATGTCAGTTCGATAATGCCTGTACCGTTGTACAGCTTGGTGACATCAGCCGCAGGAGCAACGTTGTTGAACTTAAGTCTGATATCGTCGCCTTCCTTCAGACGTCCGTCATTGTAGAACTGATTGAGCAGGTCCTTCATGTCCACACTCGCGTATGCACCATGAACATTGGCCGAAATGACCTCTACGGCCTGGCCTGCCGTCAGCTCAACCAAACCGATGCGTACGTTCTGATTGAACGTCATGTTCACTATACCGTGACCGGCATTAAACTGGCTTCCGTCAGCAGGTTCCAGTTCCTTAAGTTCGAGCGGTTCAGCCTCAGTGAGGAATTTGACGAGCATATCGGCAGCATCCATCATGAAGCTGTTACCTATATAATAGGTCTTTCCGCCTTCACACTCGAATGTATATGCTCTATTCTGATAATCACCGTTGAACATGGGAGTTATACCGGTATCCTGAACAGAGAATGTGGCATCGGTATAAAGAGCATAATTGGTTCCGCCCAAGGAGAACGTTCCGTCCGACGGAGCCGTGAATATGCCATAAAATGACTTATAGGCATCCACATGGTACGTCTGGCCACTTTCGAATATCCACGGATCTTCGATTGTTCCAGTTCCCTCTGCATAAGCTGTTCCGACGCCGCCACATACGAACATCATCACAAGCATCAATGCATTGAGCACCTGATTTTTAAGTAAAAGTTTTGTTTGCATAAAAATATATAATTAATTAATGTATCTACATTAGTGATATTATACAGTCAGCCAGTTTTACCTATCGCGACAAAGGTACGGATTATTTACGAAATTAAAGTCTTTTTACACCTTTTTTTTCGCTTTTTCATTAAAAAGTTTCACTTCCGATTATTTAATACACCGATTCTGAATTATTTATCAATATTCATACAACATTCCATGACAATCCGTAACATTACGGGAAAATGGCATACGGAGGATCAAATATGTAGGAACCTCTGTATACCCTTAAAATCCTTTTGTTCGTGCCTACGTAACAGGCCCTCCGGATTCTTGCTACATTTGTTTACTCCGTACGCTGTTCAATAGCGTCCCTGCACTGCTCCATGAGCCACTTAGGAGTGCTTGTTGCTCCGCAGATGCCCACCGTGGCGACATCGTTGAGCCACTCCGGCCTTATCTCTTCCGGTCCTTCTATGAGATGGCTGTTGGGATTGACACGCCGACATTCGTTGAAAAGCACCTTTCCGTTGCTGCTCTTACGCCCGCAGACGAAAAGAATGAGGTCGTGGCGAGTGGCAAAGGTACTGATGTTGGGCATGCGGTTGGCCACCTGACGGCAGATTGTGTCGAAGCTGCGGAACGTGGCCGATGGCGAAATGTGGCTTTTTATGTAGTCGATAATGCAATGGAACTCGTCAAGCGATTTAGTTGTCTGGGAATAAAGGTAGATATCACGGTCGAAGTCAAGCCTGGCCGCATCCTCAAGCTGCTCGATGACAATGGCATGGCTTTCTGTCTGCCCCACGAGACCAAGCACTTCGGCATGGCCTTTCTTACCGAAGATGACTATTTGGGAATTCGGGACATTCGTAGTTTCCGGAACTTTCGTGGATGGATGAGTGTGGAGAGTGTATGGAGAATTGTCTGCAGAGCTTGTCTCTGCGCCAGAAGCATTTCTCACTCCCCGCTCCTCAATCATCACTCCACGATATTCCTCACTCTCCTCATACTGCTTCTTTATTCTCCGCTGGAGCTGGAGCACTACGGGACAAGTGGCGTCGATTATCTCTATGTTGTTCCTGCGGGCCAGCTCGTATGTTTCAGGAGGTTCACCGTGGGCACGCAAAAGGACTTTGACGTCATGCAGACGCCGAAGATCGTCGTGGTTGATTGTGATGAGCCCCATGCGGCGCAGACGCTCACACTCCATACCGTTATGTACTATATCGCCGAGGCAATACAGAGTCTTGCCCTCAGCCAATTCTTCCTCTGCCTTGCTTATGGCCGTGGTAACTCCGAAGCAGAAACCACTGCCGCTGTCAATCTCTATATGTAGCATTTGGATTGTTATGAATGAAACCTAAGGTTCTAAAGTCATTAAGGTCATTAAAGACCCTAAAGTCATTAAAGACCCTAAAGACCCTAAAGACCCTAAAGACCTTAAAGTCATTAAAGTCCTTACCCCCTCTTACTTAAAATACCTCTCCAACAACTCCTTAGCCGCTATGAAGCTGGTCTTCTCTCCGCCCAACACCACACGCTCGGCGTCGGCCAGACGGGCCTGAATGTCGGGATTGTGGTAGAAGTGGTTGCGCAGCTGCTCGTTGATGGTCTCATACATCCAGTATTTGCTCTGCTCGTTGCGACGGTAGGCGAAATAGCCGTTGGCTTTGACGAAGTCGATATACCGGTAGATCATATCCCATATTTCGCGGATTCCCGTACCGTAGAATCCGCTGTAACACAGAACCTGTGGCGTCCATCCGCTCTCAGGCTGGGGGAAGAAGTGGAGGGCGTTGCGGAACGACGTAGCCGCCAGATGGCACTTGTCGACGTTCTCTCCGTCACACTTGTTGATGACAATGCCGTCGCTTATCTCCATGATTCCGCGTTTGATGCCCTGCAGCTCGTCGCCCGTGCCGGCAAGCTGGATGAGCAGGAAGAAGTCGACCATCGAATGACAGGCCGTCTCACTCTGCCCCACTCCGACCGTCTCAACGAAAATCTTGTCGAAGCCGGCCGCCTCACAGAGGATTATCGTCTCACGCGTCTTGCGGGCCACACCGCCAAGCGATCCGGCCGACGGGCTGGGGCGGATGAATGATGCGGGATGCTGAGCGAGCTTCTCCATGCGCGTCTTGTCGCCGAGGATGCTGCCCTTCGAGCGCTCCGAACTTGGGTCGATGGCCAGGACGGCCAGCTTGCCGCCATGCTCATTGAGGATATGGACGCCGAACTCGTCGATGCTGGTCGACTTGCCTGCGCCAGGCACGCCGCTGATACCGACACGGATTGACCGTCCGCTATACGGCAGGCATTTCTCTATGACCTCCTGTGCCTTGGCCTGATGGTCGGGATTGACACTTTCCACAAGCGTGACAGCCTGGCTCAACACGGTCACGTCGCCACGGACGATACCCTCCACCATCTCGGCTGCCGTCAGCTCACGACGGCGGAAACGGCCACGCTTAAGATACGGATTGATTATCGAAGGCTGTTCTACACCGCCATTGACGGTCAAGCCTTTGTATTCTTCGTTGTTCTCTGGATGTTCCATAGTTGCTATGTTTCAATTAAATGAAAGGTGAAGAATGAGGAGTGAAGAATGAGGAATGAAGAGTGGAAAATGAGGAATTTGCTGCTGCCATTTCTATGGTGCTTCCGCAGATGAAAGGCGGCAGCAAATTCTTCACTCCTCACTCCTCATTCCTCACTCCTCACTCTTCATTTAATAAATTCTTCATTTATTTTTATCTTTATCACAACCTTTGCCCTGTCCGGATCGTTCGTTATCATGAGGACACGTGGCTTCGTGCGCTGCTTCTTCAGTTCGTCACGCATGGCCGTTATCTTCAGTTTTGTTGATTCTCCGGGTTTCAGTTCCCGCTTGCCGAGCGTCACCCGCAGACCGCCGGTGAACATCTGGAGTGAGGAGATATTCAGATCGGTGCGTCCGTTGTTGGTCAGCGTTATATCGGCGCTCTTCTTCGCCTTGCCGTCAAAGCTGAAAGTGAGCGAGTCGGCCGACATAGCCAGGCGCGGAGCATACTGTCGCGTGGCCTCCGTGACACCCTCGAAGCCGGGCAAGAGCACGGCCGAAACACTGATTTCGTTGTCGCTGCTGATTTTTTCTCCGAGATTGCGGGCCAGATAGACCGATGTCTGCGTCAGTCCGTAGTCGCGAAGACGGTCGGAATTGAGCGTCACGGCAATCTTTCCCGAACGTCCCGGGGCAAGCTGCTCCGGCGTCGCCACCGCCGTCAGATAAGGCGGGAGGTGCATCATGTTGGGTGTGAACGTAGTGGTTCCTGTGTTCATGAGAAAGATTTCCTGCACGGGATTTTCACCCTTGTTGACGTCATCGAACTCGATGTCGCGGCGGTCGGTGAGCAAGTCGCCGATGGCAAAAGGATAGGAACCGGAATAATCTTTCAGGTCTGCCATCACGACACCAGTCATATTGAGATATATGGGCTTCTTCGTCCCGTTGCTCGTGAGCCTCACGCTCTTATGGAAGTGGCCCAGCTGGCGCGCGTCGTAGGTCAGCCTGACCGTGAACTTGTCGCCTCCGGCAATCTCTCCGGTGGGATATTCCACTGCCGTACAGCCGCAGTCCGTCTTCACCTCGGAGATTTTGAGACGGTGGCCACCCTTGTTGCGCAACTCGAACGTGGCCGTCACAGGCTTCTCGTATGCCACCTTGCCGCAGTCGACGGTGGTCTTGGGCACCACCAGACGCTGCGCCGCGGCAGGCATGACGGCCAGCAGAATCAGCGACGATACTATGGTCTTTCTGTTCATAATCATGTTTGCTTTTTATTTCACTATGATGGTTTGCGACTTCGCCGTGGCACGGTATTCCGGAGCGTATGCACATCCGGCGGTACACGTGCCGGTCTCGTAGATTCCGGCGCGGTCGATATGATATTCTGTCTCTATTACGCGCTTGCCCTTGGCCATGCGGTCGAAGTAGTAGTTGGTCGTGTTGTCCTTTGGCGAGCAATACATGCCGTCGCGGTAGCCGCTCAGCTGACCCACCGGCTCCATGCAGGCGGCACGGCGGTCAACAATCTGAACGAAGTCGAGGTCACGTCCGGATTCGATGGTGATGCGCACGACGATGCGGTCGCCGACAGACAGCGTGGCCTTGTCGACATTCCTGTATGTCTTGTCTCCGGTCTTCACCATCACCTCGCGCTTCACGCTTATACCGCTGCCGGAACTATTGATGTCAGACGTCTTCTGTATGAACTGGGCGTAGAGAGCGCCCCACGATGTGCCTTCGGATGTCTTCTTTGCCGTAAACGTTTTGCCCTTCGGGGCGTCAACCACGGTCTTCACATATCCCAGTCCGGCCGTAGCCTCGGGCGTGGCGAGCTTCCGTCCGTCGATGGCAAGCTCGGTCTGCTCCCGTGCCGCCAGTTCTTTCATGTTGCCGAAGAGGAACGCATAGACGGCATCGACGCTGTTCACCGGTGTGTCCCAGGCCTGAGTCCGCTTCTGCTGGAGCAGCCAGCGGCGCATCTCGTCGACGGTCTGACGGTCTTCGGGCGTTACGGTGGCAATGGCCTCGATGGCCGCCACTTCAGTCGGTATCCGATAGTCACGCCATGAATACGACGCACGGCGGGTGTCGTAGTAGCGTCCCAGCTCCTCGGTATAGACCGTATATTCCTTGAGACTCCTGACATACTCGCGGCTCTTCTGCGTCTCTCCGTGTCTGGCGAGGATGATGGCGGTCAGCGCCTTCTCATAGATTGTCTGACCGGCGATATCTTTCTTCAGCAGGGCTATGAGATAGTTGCATGCCGACTGCACCGATGCCGATTGGCGGCTGCCGTCGACGGCCCTGAGATAAAGATACTGAAGTGTCATTATGCCGGGGAACGAAGGCTTCACGCCCTTGCGTTCGTCCTTCTTCATCTGCTCCACGTCCTTCACAATCTCCTTGTCCATATAGCCGATGGCTGACGCGAGCATCTTCTTTGTGGCCTGCTGTGTGCCCGTCATCGCGTTCAGACGCACGAGCATCTGGGCTATCTCCACCGTCATATACATGCTTCCGTCCATTCCCGGACACCAGCTCCACGAGCCGTCGGACAGCTGCAGCCGGGCCAGCTTGTCAACGGCCATGGCACTGCGGTTGGCTGTCACAGACTCATTGAAAAAGTCAGCGAGCCGCTGTTTCTGCTCCGTCTCGCGGCCGGCGTCGGCCACCCATGGTGTCTCGGCAAGCACGATATCCTTCAGCGAGGCGTTCTTTTCGAGACTGCTCATGAGCGAAGTCTCCCCGCCACACTCCATACGCCAGCGGTCGAACGTTGTCTTCACCGCGGGATTGGCACTCACAATGCTTCCGGCAATGGTGTTGGCATAGAGCGCCGTGGCCTGCTCGACGGCGTTGTCGTCACTCGGCGTGCCCATCGAAGGCAGTGCCTGAACCATCAGCCACGCCGGATTGTTGGTATATTCAACCGTCAGCCGGCCGTCGTGGCTCCTGGCAGGGATCATCCTGGATATGTCAACGGACTTCACTCCCGGTCCGTTCTGCGTGAACGGCACCGTCACCGTCACCTGCTCACCGTCGGGAAGTATCGGAAGATAGTGCTGTTCGCCGTCGCTGAACGTCTTTCCGGCCGCCGTGATGCGGCACACCAGCAGACTGTTTGTGCCGTCGGGGGTATAACCGAACGTTACAACGGCAGTACTGTCGGGAGCTATATTGAAATCGAACGACTGGGAATAGACCTCACGGTCCGTCTCCGGGTCGGCCAGAACCATGCGGGCCTTACCCTTGGCCACGTCAGTTCCTGTGTTGAATATGCGGGCCTGTATCTGTGCCTTGTCGCCCACGCGGACGAAACGCGGAACGTTGGGCTGGACCATGACGTCCTTTGAGGCCACAACCTCGCCGCCGATCATTCCGCTGAGCATATCGGCCGTGTGGGCCATACCGATGAACCGCCACGTCGTGAGCGAGCCCGGAAGCGTGAACGAAAGGCCCACGGAGCCGTCCTTGTCTGCAAGCAGAGCAGGATAGAAGAACGCCGTCTCTTCGAGATTTTCGCGCATCTGCACCTCCTGTCCGCCGGTTTCGTCGCCGCCTCCGCCGGCCATGGCCTTCTCCTCTGTGATGTCCGCCGCCGACTCTTCGGCCACACCGGAAGTACTTCTCATCTTTGCCGCAGCGGGAGCTGAACCCACGACGACAGCCTCATCTGTGGCGCTTTCCATTTCAGCAAACATTCCCGAATCTTTCGCGATCATCGCACTCTTGCTGTACATCAGCTGGTTTGTCGTCCGCACGACAGTCCCGCTTCCATAATAGGAACCGGGGAAAAGGCTGTGGTCGAAGCGGCTCGGAGCAAACGCTTTCCACGAAAGCGACTTCCACGAGGCCATACCGGACATGGTGACGACATTTGTATTGGGACTTAATATCCACATAGCCGGCAGGTTGAACCACACTGACGGACTGAAATGCCAGTCGTGGCGGGCTATCTGGTCGAGTGACTTGTCATAGAGCGTGGCCATCAGCTGGGCGTCGGCCGGCGTTCCGTCGGGCTTGACGACGGTCAGACGCCACTCCTCTTTCTGACCGGGAGTGAGACGGTCGCGGAACGTCGTCCACTTCATCTTCAGATTCCTGTCGGGCACGGGGCGCCGCAGGGCGACATCGTGAGTGTGGAGCTTACCGTCCTTCACCCATGCGAAAACCATCTTCAGGCCGTTTCCGTAGGCTTCCTTATATGTGAACTTGCGGTTGATCAGGGCATTGCTGATGTCGGTGCGGCCACTCTCTACGACGGTGTTGCCCGACACGATGGTGTATATGACGTGGACATCCTTGTCGGACGAACCAACCTGAACCGTCATGGGGCGGCCGTCGGCGCGGAATGACTCATCCGAAACGTAGAACCAGTCGCGGGTGTCGGTGGGCGGCAGGGTGTCGTCAAGACCGAAGACTACGAAGTCCTGCTCCAGCGTGTCGGTCTCGCAGATGGCCACGAGACTGTGCTTGCCCGAAGCGAGACGGCCGTCGAAAGCGTATGCGCTGCCCGTGCGGACTGTCTTCCATTCGCCACCGTCGCCGATACGGAAACGCACGTCAGCATCGACATTGATGCCCGCCGCATTGCGGAGAGTGAACGTCAGCGTCCTGAGACTGTCGGCAAGAATCTGTTCCGGCATATCGCTCGCGAGCACGGTGGTGCGGCTGCCCAGCGGTATGCTCATGCTGCCGCTGCGGGTCTCGCCGCCGGCATCGGTAACGTCGGCCTCAACCACAAAGTCGTAGAACAACGGCAACCGGACGTCGGCATCATCGGGCAGAACCATGGGCACGTCGACAACGAAAGTGCCATCGGCTCCGGTCACAGCGTTTCCGGTGAATATGGTTTCAGCAGAACCGGGATAATAGGACGACACCTTATTATATATACCGCTGTTGCGCCACCACAACGACGTGTTGCGCTTCACGGTATATCGGACGGCTGCGCCCTGAACCTGAACTCCGGCGTATGTCGTGGCGCGGGCCTTGACCATCAGCGTGTCGCCGTTTTTATATTTCTCGTTCACCTTGGGAAACTCCACGCGGAACGTGGGACGTTTGTATTCTTCGACGCGGACCGCCGCCGACGAACCGTTCACCTGAACCGTGAACACGCCGTTGAGCACGCCCACGGGCAGGGTGAAGTCGGTCGAGCACGTACCGTACGGGTCGGTCGTCAGCTCACGTTCCTCCACAATCTTATAGTTGGCGTCACGCAGAACGGCCTTCACCGTCTTTCCCGCCACGGCCTTGTGGTCCACCGCGCCGGCAGGTTCATAGACAACGGCCGCCACACGGACCGTCTGACCGGGGCGATAGATGCGGCGGTCGGTGAACACGCCGGTCGACTCGCGGCTGTTCCGCCGGTCGCTATAACTATAGTTGCCGTATCCCGTCCATGCCGGAGCGGCCTTGTCCTTATCCGTATATGCGAATATCTCACGGCCGTAGTTGGCGTCCGACAACTTGCAGACGGCCTCGCCGTCGGCGTCGCACGTCAGCGTGACTGCGGCGTCAGCCTGTCTGCGACCGATGCCCTTCACCCTGACTTTGGCCCCGGGCAGCGGCTGTCCCGTGGTCGCGCTAACCACCACATAGCGCATCGAGTCGCCCGGCAGGGGATTGGCCATGCAATAGACATCGCTCACGTAGTACATCCGGCGCTCCGTCGTCGTGGCCGGCACGGTCTGGAACTCCAGCATGTAGACACCCACGGGCAGCTGGCCGAGCGCCAGCGAGTCTTCAAACGTCTGCCAGTCGGGGCGCGCCATGTATGTACGCACCTGACGGCGGTCGGGCATCGCCGTGAGCAGCGGTTTCAGCCGGCGGTAGTCATTGGCGTTCTGCGGCGAACCCTTATAGTCGCCGCCCACCGCCGCGCGATAGACGTTCATTGTCAGCGACGTGATGTTGCGCAGTTCGTTCAGCCTGACTGTCTGGCTCTCGCCAGGTCTCACGGTCTGCTCCCACATACGTGCGGAAAAACGGGACGCCGTCAGCCCACGCTCGGCATTGCGCAGATAGTTGGCCCGCTGCCATCCGCCCCACTTGTCGAGGGCACGGCGTATGAACGCAACCATGTCCTCTGCGGTCACGTCGGGGCACTCCTGCATGTAGTCATAACGCTCGATAGCGGCCTCGCAGGCCACATCGAGGTCACCGTAAACATGAATTATGGAGTCAAGCGAGTTGATGTATTCCGACTGCTTATGCCTCCTTACGCCCGACGGACGGTCGTGACGCAACAGTTCAAGAGCCGACATACAGGCCGCCGGACGCATGCCGGCTGTCTTATACCACTTCCACATCGTCATGAAGTCCTCAACCTCATAGCCCACCACGCTGAGCATGTCGCCGCCGAAGACCGAGGCGTTGTATCCGCGCTCAACCAGCGGCTCATAGTCGGTGCCCTTTGCTGCGGCCAGCTTCTCCGGAACGGCCATCGCCAGACGCCGGTAGCGCGCGGCCACAGTGTCGCTCCCCTCGCCTATCCGGCGCGCATTGTCCGTGTATATCCTATACAACACGGCGGCATAGACGGCCTTTGCCACGGCGTCCGCCTCCGTCCGCTGACGCGTCTCCATGCGCCGCAAGGCCGGCATGAGCGAGTCGGGCGACACGCCTGACTCAACGGCCATGCTCTTCAGCTCGGCTTTCATCAGCTGGCCGTAAGCCTTTTCGCCGGCAGCCTTCGCGGCAATCTTCCGCAGCACGTCGAGCTGTGTCTTCGGCAAGTCCTTTTTCTCTGCCGCCTGCTCCTGTGTCCACAACGCCGTATATGTCTGTGCGGCAACGGTCATAGGCAATAGCAAGACGGCCGCCAATATGAGTTTCCGTATATTTCGCATGGGGATATTAATTCTTATTGTATGTATCATGCCCGTATTCATAAAACATAAATGTTGAGACAACAAAGATAATACAATTATCGCACAAAGCAAAAGTTTTTCACCACCAACAATAAACTTTCACGTTGTTTTATTCTTATCCCACGGCTCCTTCATTTACCACATCAGTGTTACACGGGCCGTGTAACACTGTTACATGAGCCGCGTAACATCGTTACATGGGCCGTGTAACAAAAGCTGTTTTGTCTATTCTATTGCCTAAACGAAACAGCCATGTTCTTATCCGAACGTCTGTTCTATACTCAGATTTACCTTTCAGCAGATTCCGACAGCAGGACCTACAACGTAAAATAACTCATTTTACGTTGTCATGATGACGAACGAAGTGTGCATTATGGCCGCAAAATGGCTGTAAAACCGACGTTATATTAAACTACAAAACCGATTCATATATAAAAACAAAAGCATGAACACGCCGTTCTTCCGACGTTGTCCATGCTCAACTATCCGGGCCGGAGACATTCTGTCTCAAACAACACCGGTTTCTATACTTATCACAAATATCACTCTACTACATCGAATCCTTCCGCAATCCGGACATTTCCGTTATCCATATCCGACATGTTGTAATTAGCCATATTCGTATGACGCAACACTGACGGAACATGCGGTTTGGCAGAAGACGATGTGTTCGTCGCGCGTACGATAACATCCGACATGTTTCCTGAAGCATCTGCCGACCATGTCACGATTAAATAGTATTTCGAAGTTTCAGGAATATCATATACTACACCATTTTTATTTCCCGTAAAATAATAGCTGTATTTATTGTGCTTGATCTCCCACGCAAAATATATGTCAGGCTTACTAAACACTGACGTATAAGATGAACTGCAATACACAAAAGACCTATAAGAATTAGCATACGAATTCATCATAAACGAACATTTCAGCCTTTTATACGTCATAGATATGTCCTTTACCTCGGTCTTCGGACTACGGTCATTAAGCAAAGAAGCCGTGCGCACCGGTGTCCTCTCAACATGACATTCATTGCCGTTTTTGTCCACTGCCATCGTACAGATATAATAGTCCGTGGCCGGTTGACAATTACATACATAAGAGACAACGTCTTTACTGTTTCTGACAATCCCTTGTTTCCTAAGAATAGTCTTCAATTCTTCTTCCGACGCCTCTACAACATCGGCCGCACTGAAAACTTCACAATAGAATCCGTATGTCTCGCTGCCGTAATTATAGTCAAAAGCGATTCCGTCATTAAGCACAATCACCTCATTCGGAGTAACAGTAAAGGCTTCCATTCCTTCCTGAGTGACCGTAAACACCTTGCGGCCATACTGCTGATGTATTTCTATTTCGGCCGTGCGCTTAGTTCCGACTACGTTATTATCGGCCGTAACCTGGAGCTCTTCGCTACCGCTACCGCCCATAGCAGACACGGTTATCCACTCCGGTACATTCTCCACCGTCCAATCTCCGATTGCATCAATCTTCACGGTCTTGGTATTTCCATACGGCGACATTTCGAATACATCGGGAGAAACCTTGATTGGTGTCCCCTGAATGAGCCGTATTTCCACACTCTCATCATCGGTCGTGATGGTCATTGTGCCCGTCCTCATCTGAGAAGTGCTATTGAGCGTAGCCGAGACAGCAATATAGCCGTCACCATTATCACTTGTCTTGGAAATGGACAACCACACAGGATAGTCTGCCACCTTCCATGGCTTACCGCTCATAACCTTTATATACTGTGCTTCATAAGCACCCCAAAAGATTACCTCCGTGACGTCGACCGACAATCCGGCAGATGCGCCACCACCGCCATCGTCATCACTGTCGCTGCTGCACGAGGCAGCACAAATAAGGCTTGCGAAAAATGCCACTAAGGGCAATAAGAGTTTTGTTTTAGCTTTTAATAATTCCATAATATATCATTTGTTTTAATTAGTCACTGCTATTGGAAATTGACAGAGGCTGATTGTCATAACCTACATACTTACCAACAATAATCAACAAAGTTAATATTTCTATTCAATCCCCCCTGTTTTACCCCCCCTGATTACGTTTTGTTAACACAAATAGTCCATATTTTAAGAATAATAAAGAAAATCTCCATGATTGGGACTATAGCCAGACACCCATACTCGGGCCAATCTGTCTACAACCTGAACCACAGCCATAAATATCCGGCAATATTACTGTCAGCGAACTTTTAATAAATCAAAAATAGAAAAGAACGGATAAAGATAATAATTCCTTCGTCTTGCATCCCGGACACAGCCCCGTTCCGCCGCAGTTGTTGCAATCAACCAAACGGGCCTCATCCTGCGATATGACATAACGGCGCTTGGCTCCGTCGCAAGCCGCACACGCTCCCGAGCCGTTGCAGTGGGAAACATCCGCGGGTTCACGGTCTTTTAAATCTCACGGATATTCCACCTCTTCCCCGCCATTATATCCTCCCGGCAATCTCCCGGCGGTATATCACCGTCTGGACGACGCCGCGCGAAGCGAGATAGAGCGTCATGGCGAGCCACAGGGCATGATTGCCGAACGACGGATAGAGACCAAAGAAGACAGCGAAGAAGACGGCGGCGGACATGGCAAGGGACACGAGCATGCCCCGCGTGGCGGTGACACCGATGAAGATGCCGTCCCAGACGAAGGCGGCCATGCTCGACAGCGGAATGACAAGCGCCCACGGAAAATAGCCGGACGAGGCGCCGATGACAGCCTCGTCGTCGGTGAGCAGGCGCAGGAACGGGGTTCCGCCGACGGCATAGACAACGGTGAAGGCCACGCCCATCAGCAGCCCCCAAAGGAAAAGCCGCCTGACGGTGTCGCGGAAAGCCACGCCGTTGCGCGCTCCGTAGTACCGTCCGCCGAGCGCCTCGCCGGCATTGGCGAAGCCGTCCATGACGTAGGAGAAAAGCAGGAAGAGCTGCATGAGTACCGTGTTGACCGCCAGAATGACCGCCCCCTGACGCGCTCCGGCCGAAGTGAAATAGAGATTGACGGCCACGAGACAGAGCGTACGCAGGAATATGTCGCGGTTGACGGTGAAAAAACGGCTCAGTTCGCTCCGCCGCAGCACGCCAGTCCACACCATATAACGCCCCAGCCGGCCGTAATGGCGCAGCAGGAGCACGGCAGCAGCGGCCAGACCGGCATACTGGGCGATGACCGTGCCCATGGCCACGCCCTCTATACGCAGGTCCAGTCCGTAGACGAGCGTGAGGCTCGCACAGATGTTGACCACGTTCTGCATGATGGAGACGAACATAGGTATGCGCGTGTTCTGCATGCCGACGAACCATCCCGTCAGCCCGTAAAGTCCCAGCACGGCGGGCGCGCCCCAGACGCAGATGGAGAAATACACGCGTGACAGCGGCTCGACATCGGCCGTGGGCCTCATCAGCCTCACCATCAGCCACTCCAGCACCCACTGTCCCGCAATGAGCATCAGCGCCACCGCGAGGGCCACGGCCATCGAGCGCACGAGCAGTTGCATGACACCCGTCATGTCGCGACGCCCGAAGGCCTGCGACGTCATGCCGCTGGTGCCCATCCGCAGAAAACCGAATATCCAATAGATGAGGTTGAACGTCATCGAGCCGACGGCGATGGCGCCGATATATGCGGCGTCGCCAAGATGGCCCACGATGGCCACGTCGATGAGGCCGAGCAGCGGCACGGTGATGTTCGACACTATTGAAGGGCCTGCGATGCGCAGTATGCGGCGGTCAAGTAGGGTTATTGTCATATACGGAATGGCGGCAGATCTGTCGTTTCGTTTTAGAAAGAACGCACATTACGTGAGATTATTTTGCCGGAACGGGAATAATATAAACGCAAAGTCCTGTCGCGGCAGAACACCGCAGGCAGGAAATCAATATGAAACATATACGCCACCCTGATTTGCGCCCGCGGCGAAATAAAACGAAAAGTGTGGCTTCTCGTGGGCGTAAAACAGGGGAAAAGCGGACTTACGGGTTCTTCCGGGGGAGGGGGAGAGGTTCCGGATTATCCGAGTCCCAGTTCCTGCCGTTTCCGTTTTATGGTGTTATGGCCGCAGGTGTAGGTTGCTCACTGATTATTCACAAACTAATCAACACGTGTCAAGTGCCGCTTTCCTTCTGCAAGGATACAATAAAAAACCCTTAAAGTGACAAAAACGTAAAAATAAGCATGCTGACAATGGTCTTATTTTTACGTTTTTGTCACTTTAAGGGGTTTTTCACGCACACAAACCTCTTATTGTAACACCGCGCTATGCCGCTGAAAAAGACAGAAAAAGCGCTACGGAGACACTTTCCGGCCGGTTTTGTTCGTTATATATGGGAAAATGTCTTATCTTTGTGCATGCCAAGCGACATCCGGCGCGCCGGAAGATGGATTCCGCTGCGCGCGGTTGTGCTGACGGCTGACACGCAACATAATCATAACAGGCATTTATCAAACTGACAATTACAATCAAAACTTTTCTCATGAGAACAAAGATTCTAATCATTTCCATGCTGCTCCTGCTGCCCTTGACGGCGGTATGGTCGGAGGCGGCACGCGAACAATCTCCCGACGAGACAACCACAACCGCCCCAACACAGAGTTCATCGGTCGCTGAGAAACGCGCCAGCGACAAGCTGCTTCAGGAGGAACCGGCGCGACGCGACAATGTCTTCTTCCACAGTCTGGACGACGTGAAGCCCGAGAACATTCTCTCGACGATACTCGACAAATACAAGGGAAAGGCCGTCGTGGTGGACATCTGGGCCACATGGTGCGGTCCGTGCAAGGCCGGCCATAGTCAGATGAAGCCGCTGAAGGAGAAACTGAAAAACGAGGACGTGGTCTTCATCTATCTCACCGGACCGACATCACCGGCCGACACATGGCAGGAAATGATTGGCGGCATCGACGGCGACCACTATTATCTGACACGCGAACAGTACGGCCATATCCTCGATAAGTATGAGTCGCAGGGCATCCCGACCTATCTCGTGTTCGACCGCGAGGGCCGTCTGACGTTCAAGAACATCGGCACGGTCTCGAACAAGAAGATGGAAGAGGAGATAGAAAAGGCTCTGGAGTGGCTCTGAGAAAAGGATGAAGGAGCATCCGGAAGCCCCGTCTTCCGCCCGTCGCACGGGACTCTTGTCCTGCGGACGGCCGAAGACGGGGCTTTTTCATGCCTTTATGCTAAATTCGGCTTAGCTCCATTACTCCCGCTGAGTTCTTGACTCAATGAAAAGACACCTAAAACTCCCAAATAAAACCCATCAGACTCTCATATAAAACCCCTAAATGACGTTACATAATCCTAAAACCCATACGCTTTCGGAGAATGTGATGTATATTTGCAGTACGCATGAAGCAAGACTGCAACATGCACAAACAAGAACAAAAGTACACATAAACCCAAACAACAATAATGATAATGGAAACAGGAAACAAGGCGCCGGAAATTCTCGGGCGCGACGAAAACGGACAAGAAGTGAAACTGAGCGACTTCGCAGGCAAGAAACTGGTGCTCTATTTCTACCCGAAGGACATGACCTCGGGATGTACAAGCCAGGCCTGCAACCTGCGCGACAACTATGAGGCGCTCCGCAGTGCGGGATATGAGGTAGTCGGTGTGAGCATCAACGACGAGAAATCACACCAGAAATTCATAGCCAAGAACGAACTGCCGTTCCACCTCATCGCCGACACGGAACACGCTCTGGCCGACCAGTTCGGCGTATGGGGTGAGAAAAGCATGTGCGGCCGGAAGTATTTCGGAACGTTCCGCACGACGTTCATCATCGCCGAAGACGGTACCGTAGAGCGCGTCATCGAGCCGAAGAAGATAAAGGTGAAGGACCATGCGGCCCAAATTCTGGGCTGACGGAATCTGAACGGCAGGCCGAAACGACGGCAAACGGTTGCGGCAGGAAAACCGGAAAGAAAAACAAGTGCCCGAACAACGGGCTGATGAAAGGAGGATAAAAACATGAAAAAGATTCTTTTTGCCATAGCGGCGGTGGTCGTTGTCGTCACAGCCGCCGTCGTAGGGAGCAGCTTCTATCTGCTTTCGTACGCACTCACGCCCGACCCCAACCGCCATGACATGGACAGTGCCTACGCACAGCTGTTCTGTGACTATCCCGACATGCGCCAATGGACGGACAGTATGCGCAGCGGCGGGCTGCTGAGAGACACGTTTGTAGTCATGCCGACGGGCGAACGCCACCACGCTCTCTATGCCCGCGCCGACGGAGCGCACGGTAGGACGGCGGTAATCGTGCACGGATACAAGGACTGCGCGGTCAAATTCCTCTATCTCGGACGGATGTATCAGCACGATTTGGGATGGAACATCCTCATGCCGGACCTCCACGCCCATGGTCTCAGCGACGGCGACGCGATACAGATGGGATGGCTCGACAGGCTGGACGTAATCCGGTGGACGGAAGTGGCGGAAGAACTTTTCCGCGACAGCGTCTGCAAGACACAAATGGTCGTACATGGCGTATCCATGGGCGCAGCCACGACAATGTGCGTGGCAGGCGAGGAACTGCCACCATACATCAGCCGTTTTGTCGAAGACTGCGGATATACGAGCGTAGCCGACGAATTTACGGTACAGCTGAAGGAACAATTCGGACTGACGGCTTTCCCCATAATACCGGTTGCAGGAATGCTCTGCAAGATGAAATACGGCTGGAGTTTCGGCGAGGCGTCGCCCTTGCATCAGGTAGCCCGATGCCGACGGCCAATGCTCTTCATCCATGGCGATGCCGACAAATTCGTGCCGACGTGGATGCTGAAACCTCTCTATACGGCCAAACCGGGATATAAGGAGGTCATGATTACGCGCGGAACAGGCCACGCCCGCTCTTTCCACGACAGTCCGGAAGACTATCAGGACAAGGTTGGCGCGTTTTTGAAACGCTGAAAGAAGTGAAGAATCAGGATTGGAAGTGAAGGATTGGGATTGGAGAAGTAGGATATCAGGACAAAGGAATCGCGTGCTTAACGTTGAATAAGCACGCGATTTATATTAAAACAGTAACCAGAACTGGCACCGGCAAAGACGTTATTTCAATAGATTTTGGCCCTGATGACAAACCAGCAGTGCATCAGCAGGGTTGCAAGATAGCCGTAGTGGCTCACCATGACGCGGTAGCGCTCACGCAGGGAGTCGCGATGATGAAGCGTGGTTTGGCCCTCTTCGGTGTAGCAGGCCACCGTCCGGGCCACATTGACAAGCGGCAGACGGCGCCGGCGGGCCTCTTTCATGACACGGATACACCAGTCGACATCGGCCGAATAGCGATAGCGGAGATTGTATGGGATTTCACGGGCAATGTCCGTACGGGCGTAGAAAGCCTGATGGCAGACCAGCATGCCCTGCATGAACGACCGCCATGTCAGGCGACGGGGCGGACGCAGGCGTCGCGGACGGAGGTAACGGCCCTCGCCGTCGACGATGTCGGTGTCGCCATAGAGCACTGCCGGCCATTCTCCCGAGGGCGTCTCTTCGAGATTTCCGCCCTTTATGACAGTCTTGATGGTGTCGTCGGAGGGAAAGAAATCGCCCGCATTGAGGAACAGGACATAGTCGCCCGTAGCGCGCTGAAGCCCCTTGTTCATCGCGTCATAAAGCCCTCGGTCCGGCTCGGAGAAGATTAGGACCTTGTGACCGCAGTCCGAAGCATCGGAACGCCGGGCGTAGTCCTCGGCAATGGCTACGGTGTCGTCCGACGAAGCGCCGTCAACGATGATGTGTTCGACGTACGGCCACGTCTGACGGAGCACACTGTCAAGCGTGCGGGACAGACAACCGGCGGCATTATATGTTATGGTGACAATGGTGAATGTTATCATATACAATGTATAACGGTGTTATATGCGATGTGGAATGACACTATATACGGTACAGGATGACATTATATACGATATGGAATCATAATATATAATGTGCATCCGCATCAAATCCGGTAGTGCTTTTGAGCCATGGCATGATTGTAGACCTCTATGTATTTGAGGGCGACACTCTGCTGCGAATAGCTTGAGGCTACTTTCGAAACGGCGGCGCGACGCAATCCTTCGGTGTCCTCGTGGCCGAGCACCCAGCTGATGCCTGCGGCAAGGTCGGCGGCATCGCGGTATGCGGCGACATATCCGTTGCGTAGGTGGTCTATCATCTCTGGTATGCCGCCGATGCGGAAGCCTACGCAGGGAACGCCGCAGGCCATAGCCTCCATGATTGTGTTCGGAAGATTGTCCTCAAGGGACGGCAGGACAAAGACGTCGGCGGCATTGTAGATGTCGACTATGCGGTGTTCGTCACTCACATAGCCCAGCGGAACCACCGGCATGGACAACTGCGGGGCCACCTCATCGGCATGGCCGCCAAGCACGGCGACACATGTTCCGGCGGCAAGTTCGGGATTGGTCTCCGCCATACGGGCCAGAGCCTCAACGAAATAGTCCATACCCTTGCGGCGGTCGGTCACACGCTGCGACACGAAAAGAATCAGACGGCTGTCTTCGGGCAGCCCCAGCAGATGACGCGCGACGGCACGGTCCTTAGGACGGAAGACGCCGGTGTCGATGGCGTTGGGTATGTCGGTGACGTGCTGACCGCGGAGCAACGCACTGCGGCGGGCCTCTCCGGCCAGCCATTTGCTGCACGCAACATAGTAGATACTGCGGTCGCTGAGCATGCGCATCTTCTTCCGCCACACCTTTGCCGCCAGGTCGTTGTCACCGCCACCGCCGGGCAGCAACGGACAGCGCCGGCAGCTGCTCTTGAACATTCCGCATCCGCGGGCGTAATGGCAGATGGACGACGCCGGCCATAGGTCGTGCATGGTCCACACCACGGGCTTTCCCGAGTCGAGGATGCGGCGTATGCCGCTGAGCGAAAGCATGCCCTGATTGACCCAATGAAGGTGTATGACGTCGGCCTCGCGGAACTCCCGCGTGTCGGTAATGTCGGTTCCACTGTTGGCTATGTCTATTTCGAAGAGTCTGTCGCGCGAGAAATAGAGCCGGAAGAAGATGACCAGCCGTTCCCACAGGAAATGCCAACGGAGCCGCCAGCGCCGTGACAGTCCCGAGACGGTGATGTTGTCGGACTCCTTTTCGGCCACAAGCATGCGTGCCTTGACTCCGTTGTTGTTGAGCGCATCCATGAGCCGCCGTGCCGCCACAGCCGCCCCACCCGTGCTCTCGCTCTTGTTGACTATGAGTACTCTCATTGGGCGTGATATGTTTTATGAAAAAAATAGTGCAAGCGAGCGCAATGAAAGTTCGCTTTCAATGTGCCGAGTGCAGCCTATCTTATGCAAAAATAGTGCAAGCGAGCGCTATGAAAGTTCATTTTCAATATGCCGAGCGTAGCCTATTTTATGCAAAAATAGTGCAAGCGAGCGCAATGAAAGTTCACTTTCAAT
>CAMWVS010000043.1 GCA_947177775.1 uncultured Prevotella sp. | reverse complement strand
GCGTCAGGCGCACCACCGTTACCAACGCTTTTTGATTGAGGGGGGCTCGTAAAATGAAAGAAAAGACTCGAACGACATAAAATCAGCGTTCGAGCCATACATTTTTGCCATCTTCAAGTTTTATCGGACAGCAATAATTAGGGATGTATAACTTCAAATATCGGAAGGATATTGAATATCAATCCGCTTCTAAACAAATTTTGCTTAAACCAAGCACGAATCGATTATTTTGTGCCGTCTTCTCAATAATAAAGTGTATCTTTACAAGTTGATAACAGAATGTTCGTGTTGTCTTACAAACAATTGTCGTAACAATGGATATAAAGACTCTGATAGCAGAATGTACTGCATACGATTTCAAGTTGATGCTTGAAGAAAAGAAGCCTAAAAGTTGGTTGAAGAGCGTGAGCGCTTTCGCCAATGGCTTGGGCGGCTCCCTTTTCTTTGGCATAGATAATGATGGCATTATCAGGGGGCTTGATAATGTACAGAATGTTTGCGAAGCTATCAGTAGTAAGATTCGCGATTACATGGATCCTTTACCAGAGGTTGAAATGACTCCTCATGTTGTAGATGGTTTACCCATCTTACAACTCAAAGTCAATGCAGGACATTATACCCCATATTACTACGTTGGCGATGGTCAGCGTGTTGCTTTTGTCCGTATTGGAGACGAAAGTGTTCCTGCAACGGCTGAACAGATGGTGCGATTGGTACTGAAAGGCTCAAACAAAACTTTCGATTCTCTACATACAGATTATAAATCGGAAGACTTTTCCTTTACGATATTGGCAAATGCGTTCAAAGACCGCATCAAACAAGATTGGAACAAGAAGTTTCTTTTGTCATTTGGATTTGTAACTGGCACAGGAAATCTTACGAATGCAGGTGCGTTGTTTGCCGATGACTGTCCATTGTGGCAATCCCGACTATATTGCACTCGATGGAACGGAAAGGAAAAGGGTGATGCCATCAACGATGCTGAATTTACAGGGAACGTCCTCATGTTGCTTCGTGAAGCTATGAACTTTGTGAAATCCAACACAAAGAAAAGCTGGGAGAAGTTACCTGATGGACGAAAGAACAAGCCTGAATATGCAGAACGTGCCATCCTTGAAACAATGGTCAACCATTTCATCCACCGTGACTATACAGTGATGGGGAGTGAGGTGCACCTTGATATATATGATGACCGCCTCACAGTGACATCCCCTGGAGGAATGTACAATGGCATGCTGATTCAGGATTTAGACATAGCAGATGTTTCTTCCGAAAGACGCAATCCCATACTTGCCAATGTCATGGCTCAGCTTGACTATATGGAAAAGCGAGGCAGTGGACTCACACGTATCTGTAATGAGACCAAAGCATTAGATGGGTATAGGGATGAACTGAAACCTGCTTTCAAATCCACTCCAACTCAATTTCAGACTATCATCTTTGCCTCCACCGACATGACAAATGTCGGAGATAATGACGGAGACGTGTCGGAGACGAAACTCACTGAGCGTCAGCAAAAAATACTCAATCTCATCAAAGAGTCTCCGACAATTAGTGGCCGACAAATGTCGGAGATATTGTCGGTGAGCCAACGTACTGTAGAACGGGACTTATCCGCTTTGCAAAAGAACGGAATTCTGAAGCATGAAGGCAAGGATAATGATGGTATGTGGGCAATCCTTTGTTGATTTTTTAGGGAGAGTTTTGATATTTGGTAAAAAACATTGAGGACTGAAATATGCAAGAATTTAATAGTCTCATTAAATATTGTGCACAGCAATTCAATGCTATTCCTTTCTGCTCCAACTGCGTAATGTCGCAATGCAGAAAGTGTAGCACAAACAATTGCTATAACTGCCTAACCCATATCCATTCTATCCACACGAAGAATGATCATTATGCTTGCGAAAAGATAACATACAATTACATCCTCAAGCATGGCTATAGATACGTGTCGGAGATGGCATGGGCTTTCCTGGGAGTTAAGAACTTATTTAACTTGACACTTCCAATCAATATTGTTTCAGTAGGCTGCGGTCCTAGTACAGAATTATATGGTGCAGCAGCAGTATTTCGTAATTCAAATCTTTATTATTATGGCTTTGACATGAATACTGTTTGGATGCCAATACAACAATTCAATGTTAATAATTTCAGTCACCTGCCTCATGTTATTCAATACTACAATTGCGATTTTATTAAATATGTAAATGACAATAATATATGATGTGACATACTTGTTCTTAATTATTTCTTTTCAGATTTTGTGAAATACAGACCTCAAGATTGCGATGTATTCATAAATGAATTAGTCTGTTTAATTCAAGAAGGTCGTTTTACTGCTGTCATTATCAATGATGTGATGCTGCTTTATAACGCTGGTACGGGATATGCATGTATGGAAAAAATAGCAAAATTGCTCAAATCATCAAATCAGAATCATACATTCCTTTTCCAACGTAGACATTTTGCAGTTCCAAATCAATTCCAGTTTGAGTATGGTATAAAACTAAGGGATAATATTGGTTTTACCCCAATTATCCAAGAAGCACAATCTTTCAATCCATTTTCTACATGTGGGAGCATTCAACTTATTATTAAAACAATTAAGGCACAACAACCATGATACTATCAGTTTCTAGACGAACAGACATTCCTGCTTTTTATAGTGATTGGTTTTTAAATCGAATACATGAGGGATATGTAGATGTACGAAACCCAATGAATGCACATCAAGTAAGTCGAATCAAGATTACTCCTGATGTGGTGGATTGTATTGTGTTTTGGACAAAGAATCCTAATAATATGCTCATGCGATTAGATGAACTGAAAGAGTACAATTATTATTTTCAATTTACAATAAATCCCTATGATAAACAGATTGAAAAAAATGTTCCTTTTAAAACAGCAATTATTGAGACATTTAGCAAATTGTCACAGCAAATAGGTAGCAATAGGATTATATGGCGCTATGATCCAATCTTGATTACCGATAAGATTAACGTTGCCTACCATATCAAATATTATGAGGAGTTGGCTAAAAGGTTAGGAAGTCTGACCACAAAATGTGTTATCAGTTTTGTGGATTTATATAAGAAAACCATAACGAATACAAAAAATATTATTATACATGAACCATCACAATCAGAAATGCGGTATCTCGCAGAAAAATTCGTTAACATTGCTCGCAGATATGGTATTCAAGTCTTAAGTTGTGCCGAGAGTATCAATCTATCTGAAGAAGGGGTTGAACATGGTTGTTGTATAGATCCAAAACTTATTGAAGAAATATGTGGTTATCATATTGATGTAAAGAAGGACAAAAACCAGCGTGAAGAATGTGAATGCGTAGAAAGCATTGACATTGGGGCATACAATACTTGTTGTCATGCCTGTTCTTATTGTTATGCAAATTTCAATAATGAAAAGGCAAGAAGTCAAAGTTCAAAACATAATAAAAACTCATCGTTGATCATCGGGGACTTATCAGAAGATGACGTAATTAAGATTCGAAAAGTTGGTTTACTTAAATCTCATAGACTATTTTGATTAATTTACAATCTTTCTTTGTGCGTAAAAGCAAGTTAAAATCGTTAAATCTTCACTATCCTTAAACCCACAAATAAAACCCAATCTATCCCCACCACACCAGCCACAAATAACTGGTAATCAACCACCTCCAAATATAGAATTTGCCAGGTCTCACAAGCGTAACAATTCCAAGTTCAGTGACAAGTATTGGTAATTATACATTTGCCGGATTCTCCGGACTCACGAGCATGACCATTCCAAACTTGGTGACAAGTATTGGTAACAATACTTTTAATAGGTGCAGCAATATAAAGTCGTTAGTCATAGATGATGGAGAAGAGCATTTACAACTTGGTTATAATAAATATACAGATACTAACACAGGTCTATTCTTTTCCTGCCCCTTAGAATATGTATATATAGGAAGAGAACTTGATTATGAAGATAGCGAGCCTTACGGATATCATCCTTTCTTTAATTGCAAAGAAAACATTATAGAAATCGCTTTCGGCAAATATATAACAAATATACCTGACTATACAAAGGACTTCTCCAACCTCGAAACGATAACGCTTTACAATCCAACGCCACCGAGCGTAAGGTTAGATTTCACGAACGCCCAATACATGAACGTGAATGTATATGTCCCCAAAGGCTCATTGGAAGCATATCAGCAAGCAGATGTATGGAAAAACTTCTGGGGATTGCAAGAGAAGGACTTGGCGGGAATAGAGACCGTCGTTGCTGACGACTGCAATACGGATAACGCCATATATGACATGCAAGGCCGAAAACTTGACGCTCCGAAAGCCGGACTGAACATCATCAACGGAAAGAAAGTGATGATAAGGAAATAAGAAGCTGACAAGCTTTCTTGTTATGCCCGAAGCCGAGGGCACAACAAGAAGAACGACGACCGGCCGAAAGAAGAGGGGTTATCAAAATGTATTCCACGTATATTTTGATATACTCTCTTCTTTTTTGGGTCAAGCCCCACCACTCCACCGACAGATCCATATATATAGGTCGCGCAGCAACCCTCTCATTGGGGAGGGCCGGGGGAGAGACCAGATCACAAGAAAAACAACATTCTGCCGCTCCATTTACATTTATTATATTACACATTCCTAAAACCCCATAAACATTCTTACATCATGGCGGAGCGACGATTGATTATGGCGGAGAATGACTATATTTGTGGCGTTAACCCCTAAAGACGTATGATTATGAAGAGAAGTTTTCTGGAAGCATTGGAGAACCGCAGAAGTTATTACAGACTGTGGGACAAGTCGCCGGTGAGCGACAAGGAAATTGTGGAAATGCTGAACAAGGTGATCACACACGTGCCCTCAGCATTCAATTCTCAGTCCACACGTATGGTGCTCTTGCTCGGTGAGCATCACCGGAGGCTGTGGGACATAGTGAAAACGGAACTGAAGAAAATCGTATCGCCGGAGGCTATCAAAGGCACGGAAAGAAAGATTGACAACGGTTTCCGTTCCGGATACGGTACGGTCCTGTTCTATGAAGACCGAACGGTCGTGGCCCGGATGCAACGCGAGAACCCGCTGTACAGCGACCGCTTCCCCGCATGGTCGCAACAGACGTCGGGCATGCACCAGATTGCCGTATGGTCGATGCTGGAGGACATGGGATTCGGGGCGTCATTGCAGCACTATAATCCGATTATCGACTGTGCCGTGCGCAAGGAGTGGAACATCTGCGGAGCATGGGAGCTGATTGCCCAGATGCCTTTCGGCTCACCCGCCGAAGACATGCTCCACAAGACTTTCATGCCGGTGGAAGAGCGGGTGGTCACGTTCGGATGGCAGTGAGGGAGCTTCTGTCTGCCGGCGACAACATGCCGGCGGCGGAACAACAACCGCTGCCATAAGCGTATCACTCCTCCCCCCCCAAAAAAGAGCACCGAAAAGAGCATTTTTATTGAATATATCTGGTTGACAGTAAAAGAAAATTACGGAATCATGGTATTGTCACAATAAAAATGTTTACCTTTGTAAACCTATAACATATATAAATAACAATATTGAATGAATATGAAAAAGTACGTAAAACCCGAAATAGAAGTCATTACGATGGAAAGCCCGACTCATCTACTTAGCGCATCACCAGGAGATGATCCGACAATGCGCAGTGGCACATCAATCAATTATCAATATATTGAAGACACAGAATCCTTATCAAAGTCTCACGGAGGAATGACGCTGTGGGATGATGACGAAGATTAACCGGAAACGCTCCTGCGTATCTTAACGGAATACACGCGTATCCAATCCTTCAAGAATCCCCCTAAAAAAGATATCTGCTGTATCCACGGCATGCCGGAATTATCGTAGCTGATTTGTTTCTATCCAGATCAGCTATGATAATTCCGGCATGGCATAGCAGAAAAGAAAGTATGTCAAAATCCGGTTCTTGCACAAATAGTAATACATTCGCGCATGAACCGGATTTTGACATAGTCTCTTCTGATTCTAATTATTGTCTTACGCAGATAGTCCCCTCAGAAGCAGCATAAAAGGAAACGGGTCCAACCGATCTTGATGACCAGTTGAACCCGTTTTTATCGGATTCGCTAAGAATTCTGATTATTCAGCCTTAGGTGCCTCCTCTACTGCGGGCGTCTCAGCAGCTGTCTCAGCTACGGGTGCCTCTGCAGCCTCTGCCTTGGTAGACTTGCGAGAACGGCGTGTAGCCTTCTTCTTCGTCACTGTCTTAGCCATGTTCTCGTCGAAGTCAACGAGTTCGATGAAGCAGATGGGAGCAGCATCGCCCTGACGTGTGCCGAGCTTGATGATGCGGGTATAGCCACCGGGACGGTCGCCAACCTTTGCTGCCACTTCTCCGAAGAGCTCCTTCAGCGCATACTTGTTCTGCAGGTAGCTGAACACGACGCGGCGTGAATTGGTGGAATCATCCTTAGAGCGCGTGATCAGGGGCTCTACATACTTCTTCAGGGCCTTGGCCTTGGCGAGGGTCGTAGTGATTCTTTTGTGCATAATCAGCGAGATAGCCATGTTTGCGAGCATAGCCTCACGGTGAGATGCAGTACGACCCAGATGGTTGAATTTCTTATTGTGTCTCATTTTTGTTATTCTTTATCTAATTTGTACTTAGAAATGTCGGTTCCAAACGACAGATTCAGACTCTCGAGCAAATCATCAAGCTCAGTGAGCGATTTCTTACCGAAGTTACGGAACTTCAAGAGGTCTGTCTTGTTGTACTGTACCAAATCGCCAAGAGTATCCACGTCGGCTGCCTTGAGGCAGTTGAGGGCACGGACACTAAGGTTCATGTCCACGAGACGGGTCTTGAGCAACTGGCGCATGTGCAGCACTTCCTCATCAAACTCCTGATTGCCGTCGATATCTGTATTTTCGAGAGTTATCTTCTCGTCAGAGAACAGCATGAAGTGATAGATGAGAATCTTGGCAGCTTCCTTCAGTGCGTCTTTCGGGTGAATGGAACCATCCGTCGTGACTTCAATGACGAGCTTGTCGTAGTCGGTCTTCTGCTCGACACGATAAGGCTCGACAGTGTATTTCACGTTGCGGATAGGAGTGTAAATAGAATCGATTGGAATTACGTTCACATCGGTGCAGAACTCGCGATTCTCATCTGCGGGCACGTATCCGCGACCTTTGTTAATGGTAAGATCAATCTGCATTGAAGCTTTGGAGTCTAAATGACAAATCACTAAATCCGGGTTTAACACTTCAAATCCAGTCAGATACTTACCGATATCACCAGCCTTGAACTCTGTGGAATTCTCAACAGTGATACTGACTTTTTCGTTCTCGAACTCTTCTACTACTTGCTTGAACCTCACCTGTTTGAGGTTCAAGATCATGTTGGTAACATCCTCCTTCACACCGGAAACTGATGAAAACTCATGCTCAACACCCGCAATGCGGATTGTGTTGATGGCATAGCCTTCGAGCGATGAAAGAAGAATGCGGCGCAGGGAGTTACCGATTGTAACACCGAAGCCAGGCTCCAACGGACGGAATTCGAACTTGCCGAACTTGTCGTTGGCCTCCAACATTACGACTTTATCAGGTTTTTGAAATGCTAATATCGCCATTAATTCAATGATTTATTTAGAGTACAACTCAACGATTAACTGCTCCTTAATGTTCTCAGGAATGTCAGCACGCTCCGGTTTGTGCAGGAACTTACCGCTCTTTGTGGTCTCGTCCCACTCAATCCAAGGATACTTGCTGTGATTGAATCCTGCAAGTGCAGCCTCAATAACTTCAAGAGACTTTGACTTCTCGCGAACAGCTACGATCTGGCCGGGCTTAACGGCATAAGAAGGTATGTTGACAACCTGACCGTCTACCGTGATATGCTTATGTCCAACGAGCTGACGGGCAGCAGCACGTGTGGGAGCGATTCCCAAACGGAACACTACGTTGTCAAGACGGCACTCGAGATTCTGAAGGAGCACCTCACCGGTGATACCGTCAGCCTTGGCAGCCTTCTCGAACATATTACGGAACTGACGCTCAAGTACTCCGTATGTATACTTGGCCTTTTGCTTCTCTGCCAGCATGACACCGTACTCAGAAGTCTTTCTGCGACGGTTGTTGCCATGCTGTCCGGGAGGGAAGTTTCTCCGGGACAAAACTTTGTCTGCGCCGAAAATGGGTTCACCAAAACGACGCGCAATCTTTGATTTCGGTCCTATATATCTTGCCATAATTATTATGCTTTAAACTTGTTTCAACAACATTGTGTGTACTTGAGATTATACTCTTCTTCTCTTCGGAGGACGGCAACCGTTGTGCGGCAGCGGAGTAACGTCGACAATCTCCATAACCTCGATACCGGCACCATGCACGGCACGGATTGCAGACTCACGACCGTTACCCGGACCCTTAACGTATGCCTTCACCTTGCGCAAGCCGAGATCGAAAGCGACCTTTGCACAATCCTCTGCTGCCATCTGAGCTGCATAGGGAGTGTTCTTCTTTGAACCGCGGAATCCCATCTTGCCGGCAGATGACCAAGAGATAACCTGACCTTCGCCATTGGCCAAAGACACGATAATATTGTTGAAAGAGCTATGAACGTGAAGCTGTCCGATAGCATCAACCTTTACATTTCTTTTCTTTGAAGTGACTGTTTTCTTTGCCATAATTCCAAATTCTTAATGCGTTATTAATTATTTAGTGGCCTTCTTCTTGTTAGCAACAGTCTTCTTCTTACCCTTACGTGTACGAGCATTGTTCTTTGTGCTCTGACCGCGAACGGGAAGACCGTTACGATGACGAACTCCACGATAGCAACCAATATCCATCAGTCGCTTGATATTCAACTGGATCTCTGAACGGAGATCACCTTCTACTTTGAATTCAGCGCCGATAATTTCACGGATTTTGGCAGCCTGATCGTCAGTCCACTCGCTGACCTTCAAGTCGCGGCTCACGCCGGCCTTATCCAATATCTTTGCTGAACTACTTCGACCTATACCGTAGATATAAGTCAATGCGATTTCGCCACGCTTCTCCTGGGGCAAATCTACTCCAACAATTCTTATTGCCATTTGTTAATGAATAAAATAATTAAAAAATGTTTGATTGATAATTAACCCTGACGCATCTTGTACTTAGGGTTCTTCTTGTTGATAACGAACAGACGTCCCTTACGGCGCACAATCTTGCAATCGGCGTTACGTCTCTTCAATGATGCTCTTGTCTTCATATTATGTCTATCGTTTATTTGTATCTAAACACAATTCTGCCCTTCGTCAAGTCGTAGGGACTCATCTCTACTTTCACTTTGTCACCAGGGAGAATTTTAATATAGTGCATTCTCATCTTACCTGATATATGCGCTATTATCTGTACTCCATTCTCAAGTTCTACACGAAACATCGCATTTGACAGCGACTCAATTATTGTTCCGTCTTGCTCTATAGCGGATTGCTTTGCCATACTTAATATAAATTTCCTTCTAAACGTTCTAATTCCTCAAACGAAGATAAAATATCAGCTTTACCCTTACGGATTGCTATCGTATGCTCGAAATGAGCGGCCGGCTTACCGTCAACAGTCCGAATTGTCCACTTGTCCGGCATAAGCCCTATGGCCCTGTTCCCCATCGTAACCATCGGTTCGATGGCAATACACATTCCGGATTTCAATAAGACACCATTGCCGCGTCTGCCGTAATTCGGGACTTGCGGGTCCTCGTGCATATCCTTTCCTATACCGTGACCGGTCAGTTCCCGGACTATACCGTAACCTTGCTTTTCACAATGTTCCTGAACCGCACTTCCTATATCACCAAGATGATTACCTGCAACAGCCTTGCTTATACCGATATAGAGAGACTCCTTTGTAGTACGCAACAAGGCTCGTATTTCTTCCGAAACCTCACCAACACAGAATGTATAGCAAGAATCTCCGTTGAAACCGTCAAGCACAGCACCGCAATCTATCGAAATAATATCTCCATCTTTCAGCACTGTCCTGTCATCAGGCACACCATGCACCACAACTTCATTTACCGAAGTACAGATGCTTGCGGGAAACGGCTCTCCAAATGGATTGGGAAATCCCTTAAAAGTCGGAACGGCTCCATTGTCTCTTATGAAACTATCCGCAATTCTATCCAATTGGAGAGTCGTCACTCCTGGCTTTATATGCTTCGCCAATTCGCCAAGCGTTCTGCTTACCAGCAGATTGGCCTGACGCATCAGCTCTATCTCATCTTCTGTCTTCAGAAATATATTCATCTCCGAAGCAAAACATTAATATGCAGCGACACCGCCACGTCCGTGAACACGTCCGGAATTGAGAAGACCGTCATAATGACGCATCATCAGATGACTCTCGATCTGCTGCAGTGTGTCAAGCACTACACCGATAAGAATCAGCAATGATGTTCCTCCAAAGAACTGTGAGAAAGCATCCTGCACGTTAAGCAGTCCTGCAAGAGCTGGCATTATAGCAATGAATGCTATAAAGAACGAACCTGGAAGCGTAATACGTGACATCACAGTATCAATATAGTCTGCGGTGTCCTTACCCGGCTTCACACCGGGAATAAATCCGTTGTTACGCTTCATGTCCTCTGCCATCTGGGTCGGATTGAGTGTTATAGCCGTATAGAAATAGGTGAAACCTATAATCAATGCAGCAAACACTATATTGTACGACCAGCTATGGTGATCCATCAGCGAACGGACAAACCAGAAAGAATTCTCCGATGCAGAATACTGCACGATAGCCAATGGAATGAACATGATAGCCTGAGCAAAAATGATAGGCATCACATTCGCAGCAAACAATTTTAATGGTATATACTGACGTGCACCTCCATACTGCTTGTTACCTACAACACGCTTGGCATACTGTACAGGTATCTTACGGGTGCCTTGCACCAGGAGAATAGCTGCACATACAACTGCGAGCAGGACAAGAATTTCAACAAGGAACATAATCAGTCCACCGCCTGTAACGGCAGTGAAACGAGATCCGACCTCTTGAATAAACGCCTGCGGCAGACGGGCAATAATACCAATCATGATTATGAGAGATATACCATTGCCAATGCCCTTATCCGTAATGCGCTCACCCAACCAAAGGATGAACATACTCCCCGCAGCAAGAATGATTGTGGACGTAATGAGGAATGCAGACCAGGAAATGCCTGTTGCCAGAGCATTTCCTGCCTGCATTTTAAGATTTATCAGATAACTCGGTGCCTGGAACAGCAAGATTCCGATTGTCAGCACACGGGTATACATGCTAATCTTTTTACGGCCGCTTTCGCCCTCACGCTGCATCTTCTGGAAATAAGGCACAGCGACAGCAAGAAGCTGCATAACGATAGAAGCTGAGATGTAAGGCATTATTCCCAATGCGAATATCGAAGCATTGGAAAATGCACCACCAGAGAACATGTCCAGAAGTGACATCAAACCACCCTGGGTCTGCGACTGAAGCTTTGCCAACATGGACGGGTTGATGCCGGGAAGCACCACGAACGATCCAAACCGGTAAATTGTCACGAAAAGGAGAGTGATGAGGATGCGCTGGCGCAGATCCTCAACTTTCCATATGTTCTTCAGTGTCTCAATTAACTTCTTCATTTTCTTAGATTATTGTTGCGTTACCACCTACAGCTTTAATAGCTTCTTCAGCTTTCTTTGAGAAGGCGTTTGCCTCTACGTCGATTTTTGCAGTCAGTTCGCCGTTGCCAAGAACCTTAACACGCTCCTTACCGTTGGTAAGACCTGCGGCTACGAACTCAGCAATACCGATTTTGGCAAGGCCCTTCTGCTCTGCCAGTTTCTGCAGTGTTGACAAATTGACAGCGAAATACTCCTTATGATTAATGTTCTTGAAGCCGAACTTAGGAACACGGCGCTGCAGAGGCATCTGACCACCTTCAAAACCGATCTTCTTCTTGTAACCAGATCTGGCCTTGGCACCCTTGTGTCCGCGGGTAGAAGTTCCACCGAGACCGGAACCCGGTCCGCGGCCGATTCTGCGACGTGAGTGTGTAGAACCCTCTGCCGGTTTTAAATTATGTAATTTCATAATCGAATCTGTTTTTAATTTGAATAAATTAGTCTATTACGGTCACTAAATGATGAACCTTGCGAACCATACCGCGAACGGAAGGAGTGTCTTCCTTTTCTACGACCTGAGCAATCTTTCGCAGTCCTAATGCTTCAAGAGTACGCTTCTGGTCAACAGGAGCACCAATCTTACTTTTAATCTGCTTGATTTTAATTGTTGCCATATTCAAACCTCCTTATCCTCTAAAAACTTTATCCATGCTGATACCGCGTGTACCTGCGATTGTGTATGCATCTCTCATCTGGCTCAGGGCAAGGATAGTAGCCTTCACCAAGTTGTGGGGGTTGGAAGAGCCCTTTGACTTAGCCAGCACATCTGTGATACCGACGCTGTCAAGTACGGCACGCATAGCACCACCGGCAACGAGACCGGTACCGGCTGCGGCCGGACGCATGAACACCTGTGCGCCACCGAAACGCGCCTCCATCTCGTGGGGGATTGTTCCCTTCAGCACGGGCACCTTGATAAGGTTCTTCTTTGCGGCCTCTACACCCTTGGCTATAGCTGCTGTAACTTCACCAGCCTTACCAAGTCCCCAGCCAATGACACCGTTACCGTCACCGACAACGACAATAGCTGCAAATGTAAAAGTGCGACCTCCCTTTGTCACTTTCGTAACACGGTTAATAGCAACCAATCTGTCTTTTAACTCAACGTCACTATTTATTTTAACTTTGTTCATTGCCATAATCGTTTAAAAATTAAGTCCACCCTTACGTGCAGCGTCGGCCAGCTGCTTTACACGGCCATGATACAGATAACCGTTGCGGTCAAAGACAACGGCTGTCACACCAGCCTCCAATGCTTTCTTTGCAACGAGTTCACCGACCTTCTCGGCCTGCTGTATTTTCGGCATAGCCTCGAGACCGAGTGAAGAAGCAGAAGCAATGGTCTTGCCCTCCAGGTCATTGATCACCTGAGCATAAATCTGCTTGTTGCTGCGGAATACGCTCATACGCGGACGCTCGGCAGTACCGAACACGCTCTTACGAATTCTGTATTTGATCTTTATTCGTCTTTCTACTTTCTTTGTTGTCATAATCGTAAATTATTAAAGTTACTTAGCTGAAGCTGACTTACCAGACTTTCTGCGAATAACCTCGCCTTGGAACAATACGCCCTTACCCTTATAAGGTTCAGGTTTACGGAAAGAACGAATTTTTGCACAAACAAGTCCCAGCAACGCTTTGTCGCAAGACTCAAGGATAATGATGGGGTTCTGGTTTCTCTCAGACTTTGTCTCAACCTTCACCTCAGCCGGGAGCTGGATGAAAATCGGGTGAGTATAACCGAGAGAGAACTCTATGAGATTACCCGTATTTGAAACACGGTAACCCACACCCACGAGCTCAAGCACTTTCTTGTAACCTTCGCTCACGCCAACAACCATGTTGTTCACAAGCGCACGATAGAGGCCATGGAAAGCCTGCTTCTGCTTATAGTTGACAGGGTTGTTCTCGTCTATCTCAAATACAATATGACCGTCAGCAACCTTAACGATGATTGAGGGGTCTACCTTCTGTGAAAGTTCGCCTTTGGGGCCCTTTACGCTTACTACGCCGTCAGCACCCTGAGCAACTGTAACTCCCGCAGGAATACTAATTGGCAATTTTCCTATTCTTGACATACTTAAATCCTCCAATTAATATACGTAGCAAAGAACCTCACCACCAATCTTCAGCACCGAAGCCTCTTTGTCTGTCATTACACCTTTGGATGTAGATAAAATTGCAATACCCAATCCGTTAATTACTCTCGGCATGTCCTTGTAACCAGTGTACTTGCGAAGACCTGGTGTTGACACTCTCTTAAGGCACTTGATTGCGTTTGCCTTTGTGGCGGGATCGTACTTCAAAGCTACTTTGATTGAACCCTGAGGACCATCTTCAATGAACTTGTAGTTCAGGATGTATCCCTTCTCGAAGAGGATCTTTGTTATCTCCTTCTTCAAGTTTGAAGCCGGAACTTCCACAACACGGTGATGAGCCATGATTGCGTTTCTCAACCTCGTCAGATAATCTGCTATTGGATCTGTCATAAAAAATAAATGTTTAATTAATCGGGACTACCCCGACAATATTAAAAAATAATGTTCTTTTGCTCCAGTCGGTTTACCAGCTTGCCTTCTTTACACCGGGTATCAGACCGCTTGATGCCATCTCACGGAACTGAATACGCGAAAGACCGAACTGGCGCATATATCCCTTCGGACGGCCAGTGATCTTGCAGCGGTTGTGCAGACGGATAGGATTGGCGTTCTTGGGTATGCTCTGCAACTTACGTGCAGCCTCATAAGCCTCTGCCGGATCCTCTGTTGTTGCGATAACCTTCTTCAATGCTGCGCGTTTCTCAGCGTAACGAGCTACCAGCTTTGCACGCTTTACCTCGCGAGCTTTCATTGATTCCTTTGCCATATCTATTAATCCTTTTTAGCGTTCTTAAACGGCAGGCCGAATGCCTTCAGCAGTGCATATCCCTCTTCGTCTGTACGTGCAGATGTAACGAACGTGATGTTCATACCCTGTATACGGTCAACAGAATCGATATTGATTTCCGGGAAAATAATCTGCTCCTGGATACCAAGAGTGTAGTTTCCACGGCCGTCAAACTTGCTTTCAATACCCTTGAAGTCACGAATACGGGGGAGAGCGATGCGCACGAGTTTCTCGAGGAACTCATACATACGCTCACGGCGCAGTGTCACCATAACGCCGATAGGCATCTTCTTGCGGAGCTTGAAGTTGGCGATATCCTTCTTAGAATATGTTGCCACAGCCTTCTGGCCGGTAATTGCAGAAATCTCGTTGATGGCTACATCAATAATCTTCTTATCCTGCGTTGCATCTCCCAGACCCTGGTTGATAACAATCTTCTTCAATACAGGAACCTGCATTTTTGAAGTATAGTTGAACTGCTTCTCCAATGCCGGAGCGATTTGCTCCAAATAGGTTTTCTTGAGTTGTGCTGTATTCATTATTTGATTTCCTCCCCTGATTTTTTAGCGATACGAACTTTCTTACCGTCTTCCGTTTTCTTGATGGCCACACGTGTCGGCTCACCGCTCTTCGGGTCAACAAGACTCAGATTGGAGATATGTATCGGAGCTTCCTGCTTCACGATGCCACCCTGAGGATTTTTCGCTGAGGGCTTGGCGCTCTTTGACACCATATTTACGCCCTCAACGATAGCACGCTGTTCTTCAACAAGCACCTTGAGCACTTTGTGGGGTGCGGGATACTTGCCATTCTGGTCTTTTCTGTCCTTACTGTTTCCAGCAACGACAAGCACCATATCGTCTTTCTTTATTTTCAACTTACTCATTTCTTGTCTCTTCATTAAATATTTAAAGAACCTCAGGTGCCAAAGAAACGACCTTCATGTTAACGGCACGCAACTCACGAGCCACCGGACCGAAGATACGGCTGCCGCGAAGCTCGCCGGCATTGTTCAGCAATACACAAGCATTGTCGTCAAAGCGGATGTATGAACCGTCAGCACGACGGATTTCCTTCTTTGTGCGAACAATCAGAGCCTTCGATACTGCACCCTTTTTCAAATCACTTGACGGGATAACGTTCTTGACAGCAACGACAATCACGTCACCGACACTTGCATAACGGCGGCGGGTACCACCCAGCACACGGATGCAAAGAGCTTCGCGTGCACCGCTGTTATCACATACTGTAAGTCTTGATTCTGCTTGTATCATAATTACTTAGCTTTTTCAACAATTTGAACTAATCTCCATCTCTTTGTCTTACTCAAAGGACGGGTTTCCATAATGAGCACGGTATCACCGATATTAGCTTCGTTCTTCTCATCATGTGCATGGTACTTCTTCGTCTTCTGTACGAACTTACCATAAATCGGGTGCATTTCCTTGAACTTAGCGGCAATAACAATGGTCTTATCCATCTTGTTGCTCACGACAACACCCTGTCTTGTCTTTCTTAAATTTCTTTTTTCCATCTGGCCCATTATTATTTGTTAAGTTCTCTTTGACGGAGTTCTGTCTTCAAACGTGCGATATCACGACGTGTAGCCTTAATCTCTGATGGATTTTCCAGCGGAGTGATTGAATGGTTCAACTTCATCTGGTTGTACTTCGCAACCTCTTCGCCTATCTTCTCAACCAATTCCTTGGTCTCGAGTTCTTTAACTTCTTTAATCTTCATAAATTAAGCGTTTTTATCGTAATCACGTCTAACAACAAACTTAGTCTTCACAGGCAGTTTCTGTGCAGCAAGGCGGAGAGCCTCTTTTGCGATATCGAACGAAACGCCTTCCACTTCAAAGAGGATACGGCCAGGAGTTACAGGTGCAACCCATCCTGCGGGATCTCCCTTTCCCTTACCCATTCGGACGTCAGCGGGCTTGCGGGTGATAGGTTTGTCCGGGAATATTCGGATCCAGACCTGACCCTCACGCTGCATGTAGCGGTTGACAGCCACACGGGCTGCCTCTATCTGGCGGCTGTCGATCCACTTGGCCTCAAGAGTCTTGATGCCGAATGAGCCGAAAGCCAGCTGTGTACCTCTGTGGGCGTTGCCTTTGTTGCCACGACCATCCTGAGGTCTTCTATATTTTACTCTCTTAGGTTGTAACATGATAGCTTCTTACTTTAAAACGTTTATTTATTCTTCTTATTACGGAACTTTCTGCCACCATTGTTGCCACCGTTTGAACGGTTGCTGCCCTTCTCCTGTGTGAAGTTGGGGGCAAGGTCGCGTTTACCGTAGATTTCACCGCGGCAAATCCACACCTTGATACCCAGCAGACCCACCTTTGTGAGAGCCTCTGCCTGGCAGTAATCAATGTCTGCGCGGAATGTATGCAGAGGAGTACGTCCCTCCTTGTACATTTCCTTACGGGCCATTTCAGCACCGTTCAGACGTCCTGTAATCTGAATCTTCACGCCCTCAGCGCCAGCGCGCATCGTGTTAGCAACAGCCATCTTGATTGCACGGCGGTAAGCGATCTTGCCTTCCACCTGGCGTGCGATGTTGTTTGCTACGATTGTTGCGTCGAGCTCAGGCTTCTTAACCTCATAGATGTTGATCTGAATGTCCTTATCGTAGAGTTTCTTCAACTCTTCCTTGAGCTTGTCAACTTCCTGTCCACCCTTACCAATGATAAGACCCGGACGAGCCGTGCAGATAGTAATGGTAACCAGCTTCAGCGTACGTTCGATAACAATACGAGAGACACTTGCTTTCTCAATACGCTTGTTAAGGTACTTACGGATTTTCTGGTCCTCAACCAGATTGTCTCCGAAGTCCTTGCCTCCAAACCAATTTGAATCCCAACCTCTAACTATTCCAAGACGGTTGCTTATCGGATTAACTTTCTGTCCCATTCTACTTAGTTATTTATCATTAGTTTTAGCATCAACAAACAGAGTCACGTGGTTGGAACGCTTGCGGATTCTGTATCCACGTCCCTGAGGTGCAGGTCTCATACGCTTCAAAGTAACGCCTTCATCAACGAAGACCTTTGTGATATAAAGTTCACCGGCCTCAGCCTTGCGATCATTCTTTGCCTCCCAGTTGGCGATAGCCGAACGGAGAAGTTTCTCTACGTCAGCAGAAGCGGCCTTCTTTGAGAATCTCAGCACTCCGAGTGCGCGATTCACCTCCATGCCGCGGATCATGTCTACGACATAGCGCATTTTGCGCGGAGAAGAAGGAACGCCTTTCAGCTTAGCAAAATACTGTGTTTTAAGAGCTGCCTTTCTTTCTTCAGCCTTAATATGTTTTCTTGCTCCCATTATTATATTCTTTTAATTTCTGGTGAATTTACCTGTCTTACTTCTTGTTGCCTGCGTGGCCACCGAAACGACGTGTAGGAGAGAACTCGCCGAGCTTGTGTCCCACCATGTTCTCGGTAATGTAGACAGGGATAAATTTGTTTCCGTTATGAACTGCAACCGTATGTCCCACGAAGTCCGGGGAAATCATTGAAGCTCTGGCCCAAGTCTTGACAACAGTCTTCTTACCGCTCTCATTCATGGCGAGAATTTTCTTCTCGAGCGACACGTTGATATATGGACCTTTTTTTAATGAACGACTCATAATTTCACTTAGTTAACTTAATTACTTACTTGCTCTTTCGATAATGTACTTATTAGAAAGCTTCTTAGGTGCACGTGTCTTGAGACCCTTTGCATACAAGCCCTTGCGTGAGCGCGGGTGACCTCCTGACTGACGGCCTTCACCACCACCCATCGGGTGATCAACAGGGTTCATAACAACACCACGGTTGTGAGGACGACGGCCGAGCCAGCGTGAGCGTCCGGCCTTACCTGACTGCTCCAGAGCGTGGTCTGAGTTTCCGACGCTACCTACCGTAGCCTTACATGCGCTAAGAATCTTGCGAGTTTCTCCTGAAGGGAGCTTGATTACGCAATAGCTGCCCTCACGAGATGTCAACTGAGCGAAATTGCCTGCCGAACGAACGAGCAGCGCACCCTGGCCCGGGCGTAATTCGATGTTGTGAATCACGGTACCCACGGGGATGTTTGCGAGGGGAAGCGTATTACCAATCTCAGGCACCGCCTCGGCTCCAGACATCACAGTTGCGCCAACTTGCAATCCATTGGGAGCAATGATATAACGTTTCTCACCATCAGCGTAAAACAACAAAGCGATACGAGCCGAACGGTTCGGATCGTATTCGATTGTCTTTACTACTGCTGGAACACCATCTTTCTCTCGCTTGAAGTCGATCAGACGATACTTCCTCTTGTGACCGCCGCCACGATAGCGAACTGTCATCTTACCGGTGTTGTTTCGACCACCGGTAGAACGTTTACCGTAAACGAGAGACTTTTCTGGCACGGATGCAGTAATTTCCTCGAACGTGCCAATAATCTTGTGTCTTTGACCCGGAGTTACCGGTTTGAACTTACGTACTGCCATTTTTTATTATTGTATATTGCTATAAAAATCTATAGTATCGCCCTCCTTGAGAGTGACGATTGCCTTCTTGAACGCGTTCTTCTGGCCTTTGATAAGACCTGCTTTCGTGTAGCGCGCAGAGCGTTTTCCGGCATAGTTGATCGTATTGACACCGATAACCGTAACGTTGTACAGCTTCTCGATTTCGTTCTTTATCTCGATCTTGTTAGCCTCAGGCTTAACGATGAAGCCATACTTGGGAGTAGCCTTCTTCGTTCTTTCCTCGCCCTTCTTCGACTTTACCCTATAAGTTCTGTCAACAGAAGACTTGTCTGTAATCTTGGTCATCTTCTCAGTGACCAATGGTTTTATTATAAATGCCATATCGTTTTGTCTCCTTTATTTTGTTAAGATACCGTCGATAGTCTTCAGCGAGTTCTCTGTTATCACGAGCACATCAGCGTTCAAAACCTTGTAGGCGTTGATGCCGGATGCGAGCATAACTTCAGTGCGCTGCAAATTACGAGCCGACAAATATACGTTTTTATTTGATTCCGGCAAAACAAAAAGCGCTTTACGGCCCTCGACTTTAAGATTTTTAGCAATATTTACAAATTCTTTAGTCTTCGGAGCCTCCATTGCGAAGTCTTCAACGACTACTATTGCATTTTCCTGGGCCTTATATGACAGGGCGCTCTTGCGGGCAAGAACCTTTACTTTCTTGTTCAGTTTGAAGCGATAGTCGCGGGGCTTCGGACCGAACACGCGGCCTCCACCTACGAGCAACGGTGAGTTGATGTCACCGCGGCGTGCGCCGCCGCCGCCCTTCTGACGACCGAGCTTGCGTGTAGAACCGGAAACCTCACTTCTCTCCTTTGATTTGTGTGTACCCTGACGCTGGTTGGCGAGATACTGCTTGACGTCCAGATAAAGAACGTGGTCATTGGGCTCAATGCCGAAGATAGCCTCGTTCAGCTCTATCTTTCTTCCGGTCTCCTGACCATTGATATTCAATACGTTGATTTCCATTATTTCTCAATTAATACAGTTGAACCATTGCAACCGGCAACGCTACCCTTGACAAGGATGAGGTTGTGCTCCGGTATCACTTTTAACACTTTGAGGTTCTGGGTTGTTACTCTTTCGTTACCCATGTGGCCGCCCATGCGCATGCCCTTGAATACCTTTGCGGGGTAAGAGCAGGCACCGATTGAACCCGGCTTGCGTGCGCGGTCGTCCTGACCGTGAGTGCTCTGGCCGACACCGCCGAAACCATGACGCTTCATTACGCCCTGGAATCCTTTACCCTTAGAGGTTCCGACAACGTCCACGAACTGTGTATCACTGAAAATATCTACAGTGATAGTGTCACCGAGGTTATACTCCTCGTCAAACTTGAACTCGGCCAAGTGGCTCTTCGGTGTTGTTCCGGCCTTCTTGAAGATTCCGAGCATAGGCTTGGTGGTATTCTTCTCCTTAGCCTCGCCGAAACCCAGCTGAACAGCCTTGTAACCGTCCTTTTCGACGGTCTTTACCTGTGTAACAACACAAGGACCAGCTTCGATAACAGTGCACGGTACATTCTTACCGTCGGCACTGAAAACGGATGTCATTCCGATTTTTCTTCCAATTAATCCTGGCATTTCAATTAATATTTAAAAATCAATGTTGTATTTTATACGTTTTTGCTTTTGGTTCTTCTGTACTATACCTTGATTTCAACTTCCACACCGCTGGGGAGCTCGAGTTTCATCAGTGCGTCCACTGTCTTTGCGGTAGAGCTGTAGATGTCAATCAGACGCTTGTAGTCTGAGAGCTGGAACTGCTCACGTGCTTTCTTGTTTACGAACGTACTGCGGTTTACAGTATAGATACGCTTGTGTGTAGGCAATGGAATGGGGCCGCTGATGATAGCGCCTGTAGCCTTTACAGCCTTCACGATTTTCTCTGCTGACTTGTCAACCAATTTGTGGTCGTATGACTTCAGCTTGATTCTGATTTTCTGACTCATTGTTATTGATTTGAATTATATTGTTTCTAAATCCTGAAAGAAAAGAGGTACGCTGTTTAAGAGTCATTCGCTAAACAGCGCCTCTTTTCTCTTTTTTTATTCTTTGATTACACGAGATCCGCACGTCCCTTGGCCTCCTCAAGGATAGCCTTGGCGATTGAGCTTGAAACGGGCTCGTGGTGGTCATATTCCATAGAGCTTGTTGCGCGTCCGGAAGTGATGGTACGCAGGGCGGTCACATAGCCGAACATTTCTGCCAGCGGAACCATGGCCTTGACGATACGGGCGCCACTGCGGGCCTCTTCCATACCCTGAACCATACCGCGGCGCTTGTTCAGGTCACCGATCACGTCACCCATGTTCTCCTCCGGTGTAACGACCTCAACCTTCATGATCGGCTCCATCAGCACGGGACCGGCTTTCGGGCAGGCGTTCTTGAACGCGTTGCGTGCGGCGAGCTCGAATGAGAGCTGGTCGGAGTCAACCGGGTGGAACGAACCGTCAAGCAGCGTCACCTTCAGACCCGTCACAGGATAACCGCCGAGCACACCGGCCTTGAGGCAGTCCTCGAATCCCTTCTGTACGGAGGGGATGAATTCCTTAGGCACGTTACCGCCCTTCACTTCATTGATGAACTGCAGGTCGCCGTCCTTGTAGTCCTCGTCCTTCGGACCGATGTTGACGATGATGTCGGCGAACTTACCGCGACCACCGGACTGCTTCTTGTAAACCTCGCGGAGGTTGACTTCCTTCGTGATGGCCTCTTTGTAGTTAACCTGGGGCTTGCCCTGATTACACTCAACCTTGAACTCACGCTTCAGACGGTCGATGATAATGTCGAGGTGAAGCTCACCCATACCCGAGATAACGGTCTGGCCGCTCTGCTCGTCGGTATGAACGGTGAATGTCGGGTCCTCCTCTGCCAGCTTGGCAAGACCGTTGTCAAGCTTGGCGATGTCGGCCTGGCTCTTCGGCTCTACAGCGATTGAAATCACGGTGTCGGGGAACGACATGGACTCCAGTACGATGGGCTTGCTCTCCTCGCAGAGAGTATCACCAGTACGGATATCCTTGAAACCCACACCCGATCCGATATCACCGGCTGCAATTTCCTCTACGGGATTCTGCTTGTTTGAGTGCATCTGGAACAGACGGCTCACGCGCTCCTTCTTGCCCGTACGGGGATTGTAGACGTATGAACCGGCAGTAACCTTACCGGAGTAGACGCGGAAGAACACCAGACGTCCTACATACGGGTCAGTGGCAATCTTGAATGCCAAAGCCGATGTCGGCTCATTCTCCGAGGGAAGACGGTCTTCCTCTTCCTCCGTGTCGGGGTTCGTACCCACGATGGCCGGAGTATCAACCGGAGAGGGAAGGAATGCGCATACATAGTTCAGCATCGTCTGAACGCCCTTGTTCTTGAATGATGAGCCACAGAGCATGGGGACACACTGCAGACTGATTGTTCCCTTGCGGATAGCGGCGATGATTTCCTCTTCCGTGATAGACTCGGGATCCTCGAAATATTTCTCCATCAGGCTCTCGTCGAACTCTGCAGCTGCCTCAAGCAACTTTCCGCGCCATTCGTTGCACTCGTCAACCATGTCAGCAGGAATCTCCTCTACGGAATATTCAGCGCCCATTGTCTCGTCATGCCACAGAATGGCTTTCATCTTGATCAGGTCCACGAGACCCTTGAACTTCTCCTCTGCACCTATCGGGCAGCAAAGGTTCACAGGATTTGCTCCCAGAACTTCCTTCATCTGCTTGATCACGTCATAATAGTCTGCACCGGAACGGTCCATCTTGTTGACGTAACCCATACGGGGCACGTTATATTTGTCGGCCTGACGCCACACTGTCTCTGACTGCGGCTCAACTCCGCCCACAGCACAATATGTAGCCACGGCACCGTCCAGCACGCGAAGCGAACGCTCCACCTCAGCCGTAAAGTCAACGTGTCCCGGAGTGTCAATGAGGTTTATCTTATACTGATCTCCGTTATAGTTCCAGAAGCATGTTGTTGCTGCTGAGGTAATCGTGATACCACGCTCCTGCTCCTGAGCCATCCAGTCCATGGTTGCGCCACCTTCGTGAACTTCACCAATCTTGTGAGTCTTACCTGTGTAGAACAGGATACGCTCGGAAGTTGTTGTCTTTCCGGCGTCGATGTGCGCCATAATACCAATATTACGGGTCAAATGTAAATCGCGATGTGCCATTTTGTATTCTTTTCCTTATTATTGATATTCGTGATTAGAATCTGAAGTGAGCGAATGCGCGGTTAGCCTCAGCCATGCGGTGCATATCCTCCTTGCGCTTATATGCGCCACCCTGATTGTTGAAAGCGTCCATGATCTCGGCTGCCAGCTTGTCGGCCATTGTCTTGCCGCTGCGCTTGCGTGCGAAAGAAATCATGTTCTTCATCGAGATGCTCTCCTTGCGGTCGGGACGGATTTCCGTAGGAACCTGGAATGTGGCACCACCGATACGGCGGCTCTTCACCTCCACCTGCGGAGTGATGTTGTCGAGGGCTGTCTTCCAGATTTCCAGAGACGACTTCTCCTCGTTGCTCATCTTACCCTTTACGGTTTCAAGAGCTGTGTAGAAAATCTCGTATGACTTTGTTTTCTTTCCGTCATACATCAGATGATTCACGAACTTCGACACTTTCTTGTCGTTGTACACGGGATCCGGCAGGATCACACGCTTCTTTGGTTTTGCTTTTCTCATTTTGTTTTTAAATGGATTAATTCTGCATGGGGCTGTTTCTTTTCCGTTCTTCAACACCCGCTCCCGGGTATTTACTCAACCTTTTTAACACTTCTCCAGCAAAACGTTTCTTTTTTATTTATTGACTGTTACGTCCTCTGCCTTATCTAACCTTCTCCGGCTATTCTTTACTTCTTGGCCTTAGGACGCTTTGCGCCATACTTCGAACGACGCTGCGTACGGCTGGCGACACCGGCTGTATCCAGTGTACCGCGGACGATGTGATAGCGAACACCGGGGAGGTCCTTCACACGACCGCCGCGAACGAGCACGATTGAGTGCTCCTGCAGGTTGTGACCCTCTCCGGGGATGTAGGAGTTAACTTCCTTCTGGTTTGTCAGACGCACACGGGCAACCTTACGCATTGCCGAATTAGGCTTTTTCGGGGTTGTTGTGTACACACGGACACACACGCCGCGACGCTGAGGGCATGAATCCAATGCAGGTGACTTGCTCTTGTCAACAAGCACTCTTCTACCCTTTCTTACCAATTGCTGAATTGTAGGCATTTTTGTTTATTTTTTAATTATTATATATTTTGTATATTGTCACACTGATACCATACGGGTATAGCATACCCATATTTGGGTTGCAAAGGTACGCATTTTATCTCAAACAACAATATACATTATATAAAAACATGCACAAATAGCGGTGATTTTAAATTAATATATACTTTTTTAACACTTTAGGACTAATATTTCAACCATTCACTCCCCAACCCGGACTCATCTGTGAGATAAACAGAGGCATCACCCGCCACGTATGCATCACCAGGCTGCTATCATGACACGACATAACCATATTCGTTATCACCATGAGGCTCCACCGGCAGGGATGCGCCCCCGGTGCATCCCTGCCGGTCACATGCCGGCAAGCGACATCCCGCATTTGGAATGACACGACAACAATAGATATCAGTGTGTCAGGCAAACTCATGAATAGAAAAACCATTCCTGAAGTCTTGCAGGACATCGGCAATCAGAAAACAACTGACAAAAAACGGTAAAAACGCCCCCGAAACAGCATCAGGAATGACATCTCCGGAAAATTTCTCATCGGAGGACGCAAATACCGGAGTTTTTCGTGTGCAAACACAAGTCCGTGTTGTTCAACACGTTAAACACAATCACCCAAAGACTGTGCAATTCCAAAGCGCCGAAAAACCGTCTTTTCAGGCCAAAATGTCAGAATTTGTTTTGCCGTAAGGCCGTCCCTGCATTGCCGCGGGGCTACCGTTGGGTGATGACGGCGGCCCCGCGGCAATGCAGGGACGGCCCCGTTGCAACCTCGGGAGGGCCTTACGGCAAGAACGGGACATCGCCGCCATGCTTTCAATGGCTTTCCACCGCTCTAAAACAAGATTTTCATTTGTCACCGTTTTTTTGCGCAGCAATATTTACAGCACAAAAAACGCAAACGCGGACAGAACACTCCGAAGCAGCCCAAAAAGCTTCGCCGCGGAAACCTCATCGTCACAACAGGGCCCCGGGATGGAGAACCCGGATATAATGGCGTTGCCGCTTGCGGACAACGGTCTGAGACTTCGGTAAACAAGCAAATCAGATGGCAGACGAACAGACGGAAGCCACAAACGCGAAGACGAAAAAAAGCAAAGAAACAAAGAGTTTCAAGAATGGAAAAGCATGAGTTTCAGGATTGAAAAAAATGATTAAGACATAAGAGCAAAAGACATAAAGACGTGACAGCCAAAATACCGGCATTCTATGTCTTTTGTTCTTATGTCTCTTTTTAAAAAACGACGGCCATTCTAAAGCCCGGATATTTCATCCTCCGACAAGCCTGTGACCTTGGCAATAGTACAGACTGGCGTGCCAACTTCAAGAAGCCCGCGCGCTATGCGGCGCTGCTCCTCAGCCCTGCCCTGCTCCACGCCGCTAAGCCTTGCTCCCTCCATCACGACAATCGTGTCACGGAACTTACGAAGACTCTCGTCATACATCATGCGCTCCTGCTTGGAAAGAGAAGCTATATCGGTTATCTCGGCGAGCCGCTTGAAGACGGCGCTCTTGGCGGCAAAAGGCAAACGGTTCAATGTCTCCATATGCTTAAGTACATAAATCCAACGTTCAAAATCATTATCACATTCATCAACTTCCTTAGTGAACAGAGGGAGCTGAAGATATATCAGGCGAATCTTGTCTGAAAACAACCTACAGCTGCACATGTCCATCAACGCTACATCCGTACGGAATTCTGACGATATCTCAGTTTGGGCAAAGTTCAGAAACGATATGCAATAGACGGCCTTGATGTCATAGCACCACTCGGAACCACGCTCACCCTGACGGGCTATTGAACCGGCTGCATAGTAGATTGTGCGCTGCTTGAAAAATGCCTGCGGACGGTTCTGCATCTCAACGATGATATTCTCTCCGGTGGAAGTCTCACAGTAGATGTCATATATCAGAGAACGGTCATCATTGCTCACAGGCAGCTGCTCCTTGTCAAGAAAGCGAAGATCCGTGATACGACGCTCACCTTCAAGAAGGTTGTTAAGAAAGTCAAGCAACAGAGGTTTGGACATTTCCTGACCGAAGATGCGCTTGAAACCTACATCGGAAAAAGGATTAAGAAACTTGCCCATAAATAGACGCAGTTTATTGTTATTAATGTCACAAAGATAAGGATTGTTTCCCAATAAAACAAACTTTTAGACAAAAAAGACATACGAAACAAGAAAAAGCAAACGGCAAGAAACAAAAACAGCGTTACCAAATCAAGAATGAAAAAGAACAACAGGATACAAAGGATGCACAAGGATTTTTTCTCATAACCTTTCGTTTTATGGAAAATTTGCCATATTTTTGCATCACAAATAAATATATTATTATGAGAAAGCTCGGTTTCCTAACCATATTCACATTGATTTTCACTCTCGCCGGATGCGGAGACAGCGCATGTTATAATAAGCTCAAAGAGGTAGATTCGCTATCTGAAGATATACTGAACGACTCTGCACAAAAAGCATTAGAAGTCATTGAACAAACATACAAAATCAAAGATGGGAAAGATAGGGCTTATTATAGTCTGCTGAAATATCAACTGCAATTCCGGTTCCAATATAAGAACAACAGTTATCCTGTTAATGATAGTCTGATTGATTATAGCATTACATACTATGCTAAACATAAAAACGATTACAAACTGGCACTATGCTATTATCTTAAAGGGAGAGTCAGAAGAAACCTCAATCAAAACAAAGATGCCATAAAATATCTAAAAAAGGCAGAACTGATTGCTAAAAATATCAATGATAACTACCTTAAAATGCGGATATATAGCAACATAACTCCCATAATTATTAACAACGAAGACTACGAGACAGCTCTCAAATATGGATTAGAAGCGATTAAATATGGCGAATATACAAATGAGACAGATTTATTGGTACAATGTTATCTTAATCTATCATGTATATACAGCAACCTAGGAAAATCTGATAGTGCCAGCTTTTATACGCACAAATGTGTACCACATTTTGAAAATATAGAAGACGAACAAAAATCATCTATATATATTCATCTTGCGACATCCGTCATGGACATCGACACCATAAAGGCGAAAGAATATGCTCTGAAATCATTAGATATAGAGAAAA
>CAMWVS010000042.1 GCA_947177775.1 uncultured Prevotella sp. | reverse complement strand
ATTTTAATAATTAGTATTCATTATTTATATAAATTGTAAAGAATATGACTTATTCTAACGAAGTCAACAACATGTGCGTTGTTGCCAAAGGCCCGAACCACGGCCCCGCCCCCATTCCCGAAGAAGGAAAATGGATTCAGGCAAAGGAAATTAAGGATATCTCCGGTTATACCCACGGTGTGGGTTGGTGTGCTCCCCAGCAGGGTGCCTGCAAGCTCTCTCTGAACATCAAGGAAGGTATCATTCAGGAGTGCCTCGTAGAGACAATCGGATGTACCGGTATGACCCACTCTGCCGCTATGGCATCTGAGATTCTGCCCGGCAAGACCATCCTCGAAGCTCTGAACACGGACCTGGTTTGCGACGCCATCAACACCGCCATGCGCGAGCTGTTCCTGCAGATTGTCTACGGACGCTCACAGAGCGCTTTCTCTGAGGACGGACTCGTTATCGGTGCCGGTCTTGAGGACCTCGGCAAGGGTCTGCGCAGCCAGACAGGTACGCTCTACGGAACTGTTGCCAAAGGCACACGCTACCTCGAGCTGACCGAAGGCTACATCACAAAGATGTTCCTTGACAAGGACAATCAGGTGTGCGGCTACGAGTATGTGCACCTCGGCAAGATGATGGAAGCCATCAAGGCCGGTATGGACGCCAACGAAGCAGTGAAGAAGTTCACCGGTTCTTACGGACGCACAACTGCCGAGCAGGGAATTGTTAAGACTATTGACCCACGTAAAGAATAAGAGGAGGACCGACTAATGATAAGAAAAGTAAGTTTTGAGAGCCAGGAGCGTCGCATCAAGCAGGTTATCGCTACGCTCAACGAGAATGGTATCAAGGACATCGAAGAGGCAAACCAGATTTGCGAAGAGGCCGGCATCGATCCCTATCAGATTTGCGAAGACACACAGCGCATCTGCTTTGAAAACGCAAAGTGGGCATACGTATGCGGTGCTGCCATCGCCATCAAGAAGGGCGTTAAGAACGCTGCCGACGCTGCTGAGGCCATCGGTCTCGGTCTGCAGAGCTTCTGCATCCCCGGTTCTGTTGCCGACGACCGCAAGGTGGGTATAGGCCACGGTAACCTCGCTGCCCGTCTGCTCCGCGAGGAGACACAGTGCTTCGCTTTCCTCGCCGGTCACGAGAGTTTCGCAGCCGCCGAGGGTGCCATCAAGATTGCCGAAATGGCAAACAAGGTGCGCAAGAACCCGCTCCGCGTGATCCTCAACGGTCTGGGCAAGGACGCAGCCATGATCATCAGCCGTATCAACGGTTTCACATACGTACAGACCAAGTTCGACTACTACACCGGCAAGGTTGAAGTCGTAAACCGCACCGCTTATTCCGACGGTCCGCGCGCTAAGGTCAACTGCTACGGCGCCGACGACGTTCGCGAAGGTGTTGCCATCAACTGGCTGGAGGACGTTGACGTGTCCATCACCGGTAACTCTACCAACCCGACACGCTTCCAGCACCCCGTTGCAGGAACTTACAAGAAAGAGCGCGTGCTCGAAGGCAAGCCCTACTTCTCTGTAGCTTCAGGTGGCGGTACCGGCCGTACGCTCCATCCGGACAACATGGCCGCAGGTCCCGCTTCATACGGTATGACCGACACACTGGGCCGTATGCACTCTGACGCTCAGTTCGCCGGTTCTTCTTCTGTTCCCGCTCACGTTGAGATGATGGGCTTCCTCGGTATCGGTAACAACCCGATGGTTGGTGCTACCGTTGCTATCGCCGTTGAAATCGACATGGCTCTGAACAAGAAGTAATTGCTTGAAATAACAGCATCTACATAAAAACGTTCCTCCATAATCTCCCCATGGTGATTATGGAGGACTTTTGTTTCCGGAATGTCGTTTGAGGATGGAGAATCGAGTGAAGAAGCAACAGTTGCATTTTTTTGCAACTTCCCAAAATAAGTGATAACGAAAGGTGGAAAGAAAATCATCACCCCCAAAAACAGACACTGATTATGGAAAGAACATATATAACAAGGTGTATCGGCATCATCATCTGTATTTTTGCTGTTGTCAACCAAGTGGCTGCCGTGCGACAGACCATCTACAGCCCACAGATAAAAACCCTGCAGGCCGTAGTCAACCGCGACTGGCTGTCGCCGCCTGTAATGACGTTGGGATCCGGCGACATACTCAACGTGGCCTTTGACGAACTCTCCCACGAATACCACCGATTCACCTATCGCATAGAACACTGCGAAGCAGACTGGTCGACGTCAACCGAACTGTTTGAAAGCGACTATCTCAGCGGTTTCAACGATAATCCGATAGAAGACTACCGCAACTCCATCAACACAACAGTCCTCTACACCCACTACTCCATGCAGCTGCCGAACGATCGTTGCAGTCTGAAAATGAGCGGCAACTATCGTCTCACCATTTCCGACGAAGACGGCGAGAAGGCAGCGGAAGTGCGCTTCATGGTTGTCGAACCGCTGATGAACGTTAGCCTTGAATGCTCCACCAACACCGACATCGATGTCAACAAGAGCCACCAGCAGATATCCATGGGGGTTTCGTTCGGATCGCTCCGCGTCACAAACCATAGCGAACAACTGCATGTCGTAGTCAGCCAAAACGACCGTGACGACAATATCAGAAGCAGGATGCGCCCTTCGATAATCACTGCCCGCGGACTGGAATGGCGCCACTGCCGCGATCTGATATTCCCTGCCGGAAACGAATATCACAAATATGAGATTCTTGATGTCAGCCATCCGACAATGGGCATCGACCGCATAGTGTGGGACGGCAACGACTATAACGTCTATCCGTTTGCATCCGGCATGCGGACGAACTATCTCTACGACACTGACGCAAACGGCTCGTTCTACATCCGCAACAGCGACAACATAGAAAACGATTTCGTCAGCGAATACGTCTACGTCCACTACCGCCTCCTGTCACCTCCTGTCGCTGACGGCCGCATAGTCATCGACGGCCGATGGACCACCGACGACAATCCGGAAACATACGTAATGCAGTATGACGAGACAGAAAACACCTACCGGGCGGTCATAATGCAGAAACAGGGATACTACTCCTATCAGTATCTTCTGAAGCACGATGACGGAACAACGGCAATCCCACCGACGGAAGGCAGCTTCTTTCAAACCGAAAACAGATATCAGGCGTATGTCTATTATAAAGGTCCGGGAGAACGGACATGGCGCCTCGTGGGGTACAGACAGATATAGAAAAGCTCCCGAAATCCTTTCCCGCACTCCGCATCTTTGGACACGGGAAAGGACTTCGGGAGCTTCTGTTCGTTTCTCAAAGCATCACCACCCGGAATGAATACGGCGGCAGAGTGATGCGCAGTTTCTTGTCCGCACCAATCCTGAACGTGCCACGCTCCACGTCAACCGTGCGCTGGCCGGGCTTTCCGCTGAATCCTTCATAACGCACGACGTTGGCTATCGGCAGACTGTTGGCGTCGATCGTGAGATCGAGAGCTACCGGAAGGACATTGGCAATCTTCAGGAACGCCTGTCCCGTACGGCTGTCACGCACTACGCTTGCGGCCACACGGTTGGCGGCAATACTGTCAACGGTCAGCTGCGATTCAACATACTTGTTTCCCGAATAGGTAGAGAAAAGGCGCTGGGCCTCATAGCCCGGTGTTTTCTGGATGGACCGGTTGTCGAAATACATCATGTCCGGGCTCCAGTTGCTGTGCCCATTCTTCGACAGCATAGGCGCGTAAGAGGTCATCGCCACAACATCGGCATTGCGCTCGATGTGGCACAGATAGGCTGCTTCGGCCAAGGCGCAGTCCAGTCCGCCCTTTCCCTGACGTGCGGCATACTCGCCGAGATAGACCTTCGGAGCCTTGCGGTCGTAGCTGTCATAGTAGTGCTGATTGTTGAGGAACCAACCCACGCTCTCATAATAATGCTCGTCAACCATGTCAAGCACGCTGCTGTTGTCGTTTGCAAACTTCCATCCCTCGATATAGTCGGACGACGGATAGTGGAACGGACCCACCGTACCGCAGACCGTGATATCGGGATAACGCTCCTTGATGGCGCTGCATATCATGAGACAACGCTCTTCAAACGCAGTGGAAATGATATCCTCGTTTCCTATACCGATATACTTGAGATTGAACGGAGCGGGATGGCCGGCATCAGCGCGCATCTTCGCCCACTTGCTCGTGGCCGGGTCGCCGTTGGCCCACTCTATCATGTTGAGAATCTCCTGTATATAGGCGGGCATGTCAGCCATGGGGATGCCACCCTGCTGACCGCCGTAACCATCCTTGTCTGGCGCCGAGTTCTGACACGGAACACCAGCGGCGAGCACCGGGAGCGGCTCGGCGTGAATATCCTCACAGAACTGGAAATACTCGAAGAAGCCCAGTCCACGGGTCTGGTGATACTTCCATATATTGCGGTCGGGCACGCGGTCTTCCAGCGGTCCGACGGTATGGTTCCAGTGATAGATGTTGTCAAGTCCGTCACCATGGCTCATACAGCCTCCCGGGAAACGCACGAACTTGGGATGCAGGTCGGCTATTGCCTGTGCCAGATCGCGGCGCAGACCGTTCTTGCGATTGTTGAACGTATTTCGCGGGAAGAGGCTTATCATGTCGACAGCCACCTCGTCAGTCTTCTCCGGAACAATCATCAGCTCAGCCTTGTCGGCATCGGCCGACGGCGTCAGCACTGCCTCATAGCGGTTCCACGCTCCTTCTGCTCCCTTGGTGTCAATCCGCGCCGATGCGAGAACCCGTCCGCCATCGACAAGGGCCACCGTGAAACGCTTCGGGCGGCCGCCGATATTGCGCACGCGGAAGCTGAAGTCATAGTCCTCACCCTTGCGGAGGAGCATGCCGTCCCAACCCGTATTATATAATGTGTCGTTCGTCAGCACGGCATAATGGGGATTGTTTTTGCTCAGGGGCATGTCTGTCATTATCTTCAGAGAGCCAGCCGGGCGCCACGCCGTAGAGGCCGTCCAGTCCTTGTGGTCGCGGGAAGTGTATTCAAAGTCGCGGTTCTGAACCATTTCGGCATAGAGTCCGCCGTCAGCAGCATAGCTGATGTCCTCGAAGAATACGCCCACGAGCTTGTCGCTGATGTCCTTCTGACGCTTTCCGTCAATCGTGAGAGACGCCTTCACGGCCTTTCCTCCAAGCACGCGGAACCGCTTTCCGTCGTCAGCGAGCTTCTCGCCGTAACGGATGTTGTCAGCCTCCAGTCCGGCAAAATGGCCGGAGATGTCCTCGGCCTGTTTCAGCTCTACTCCCCACAGGTAGCCGGCGAAAGACTTATCTCCCACCGTCGCAGTGTCAAGCTTCACGGCAGCAGCGTCATATTCGGCCTGCGTGGCCGCTGCGTCGGCCGTGAAATGACGGAAGGTGGCGTCGGTCGACGTCTTGCGGACCGCCCCGTCCTTTGTGAGGAAGAGCACCGTGTAACGGCCGTCACCGTCACTTCGTATCACCGGAGCCAGACATCCGTTGACCGACATGCGCGGATAGTCCTGCGGACGCCACGTGATGAGGTCGGCCGACCACGCCACGGCGAAACACGGCGAATAGTCGTTCACCTGAAACACCGAGGCATAGCCGCCTTCTGCCAGCCGGCAGATGAACGGCGCGTACATACGCTTCTCCGAACCCCAGCGGGAATAGTCGGAGGCGAAGAGCTGTCCCAAATCCGTGAACGTACTGTCGGCAGCCTGCACGGCTACATGAAGTCCCTGCTTTTCACCGGGACAATAGATGAAGAGTCCTGCCTGTGGCGGAACTTTCAGGACCTCCTGCTTCTCCTTCTTCCTGGCCGCAGCGGGAACGCACACGGACGCCATGAGGAGCATCAGAGGTAGCTTCTGTCTGAATGTCATAATACTTGAATGATGGTTTGTTTTAATATATTCATTTTTCTGAATGTATGCAATCCGTAGCGGCACAGCACATAAATATATACAGCCGAACTCACAGGACAGACAGCACACGTATGCAAAGATAATGAAAATCAGGGGAATAACGAAACTTTTCATCACTATTTGACAGATATTCCGCTTCCACATGTCATGAAACACACCATAGCATGAAGAATTGGGAGAAGCGTGGAAGAACTGTTCAATAAGCATCTTAGATAAATGCGGACAGCGACTTTTATGCCGAAATATTTTCATAATAAGGAAAAAATAAGTAACTTTCGGCACTAAAAAGAAACTATTAACTTCCAAAGAAATGACTGCTCTGAAAACAATAACAAGAATTCTACTGACGACGACAGCGCTATTTGCCATAGCCGCAATGACAGCCACAACGTCCCGCGCACAACTCCTGCAGGCTTCACTTTCACACTATTCTACCGACAACGGTCTGATAAGCAATGCCGTATCCGATATATGCCAGGATGACTACGGATATATCTGGATTGCGACATGGAACGGCCTTTCCCGTTTTGACGGATTCGACTTCTACAACTATCCAACAGGCTATCGCAGCGGAATTCCACTGTTTCACAACCGCATCATCGATATCTGTCCGGACCAATCGCAGAATATATGGATGAGAATGTATGACGGACGGATATTCGTGCTCAACCGAAGCACAGACCGCATTGAAAACGCACTGCAGAACACATCCGGATATCAGAACATGAAGACCACACAAAAGCTCACCTTAACGAGAAACGGGGAAATAATGGCTATCATGAAAAATGACGGCATCTACCGGATGAGACTCGACAAAAACGGAATGAAAACCTCGCTGACCAATACTCGCGGTCTGGAGGCTACCGCCATTGTCGAGGGTTATAGGGGAGACATCTGGGTCGGGACGGAAAAAGGCATACGCCGCATGAATCTGAACGACGAGACAATAGACAGCAAGGGGATTTTTGAAAACGAGCACATCATGTGTATGTATTCCAACGGATATAATATCTATGCCGGAACGCAGTCGGGAAAGATTGTCTCCTTCGCCTACGGACAGACACCGAGGATTGTCCATGACACCGGTTCGGAGATACGCACCATCTTCGTTGACAGTCGAGGACTGCTTTGGTTCGCCACATCGCGGCCGGGAGTGGCGCGGATGAACATGGAAACGGGTGACGTCAAGGTCTTCACGCAGAAGGTTCTCGTGCTGGCACACGACTCAAACATATCACGCGTGACAGAAGTGTCGCAGACACTGTGGGCCAACATGACGAGCGGCGGCTTCGGATACTACAACCGTGACACCGACGAAATGGAGTTCTTTCACAACGACCCGAGCAACACGTGGAACCTGTCGAACACGGTGATGAGCTATCTCGCACTGCCGGAAGGTGTCGTCTGGGAGTCGACGAGCCGCAAAGGACTGGAGAAACTGGAAATACTCAAGAAGACTATAGCAAGAAAGAGGTTTTTCCCGGAAAACAGCACGACAAACAGCAACGAGATACGCGCCATGTATTATGATGAGCCAAACCGCCGGCTGCTCATCGGAAACAAGCTGGGCATGCTCCGGATTATCCGTGACAGAGACACGACAACCATCACCGACGACGGGCATGGCGGTAAACTCGGACGCATCTACGGAATCGGCAAGGACAGCCGCGGCAACTATTGGCTGAGCTCGAAGGGCAAAGGGCTGATACGACTGGAACCTGAGGCTGGCGGCTATCGGAAGACCGTATACAGCCACAATCCGAAAGACCCGATGAGCATCAGCTCGAACGATGCCTATTGCACGGTTGAGGACAAGTATGGAAATCTCTGGGTAGCGACCTACAGCGGCGGCGTGAACATAATGACACGGAGCAAGGAAGGACGCACGGTCTTCCTTCACAGCCGCAACGTCATCCGCCACTATCCGCGTGGAGCATATAATAAGGTGCGCACGCTGGTGGCCGACCACGCCGGAAACGTATGGGCCGGAACGACAGACGGTCTGCTGGTCATGTCGTACAGGAACAACAGGATCAGGATTCAGACGGTATCGGACACGGAGAACGGCGAGCATAACCTCATGAGCAAGGACATCGTCGCGCTGGCCTGTGACAGCAAGGGTTCCGTCTGGATTGGTACGAACGGCGGCGGTCTGAGCCATACGACCGGACGCGATCAGCATGGAAACTGGAAATTTGAGACGTTCGGATGCAACGACGGCCTGCCGTCGGAGGAAATCAAGAGCATCACGTTCGACAAAAAAGGGAAAGTATGGTTCGCCACCGACAACGTTCTATGCTCGTTCGAGACGGAAAAGCGTATCTTCAGCACCTTCTCCACGCTCGACGGTGTGGACAACACCATCTGTTCGGAAGGTGCGGCCATAAGGCTTCCTGACGCCAACATCATGTTCGGAACGCTTGACGGATGCTATGTCGTAGACAGAAAGAAACTGAGAAACAACAACGGTTCCATGTTGAAGCTGCGCCTGACTGACTTCTTCGTGGACGACGAACTGATGAGCCCGCGCCTAAACGATAAGTTCAGCCGATATGTTCCGGAAAGCAAGGAGGTGGAACTGCCCGACGCCGGAAGCACGTTCGCCCTGCGCTTCGCCTCGCTCAACTATCAGTTGCAGCACCGCGTGCATTATCAGTATATGCTGGATGGACACGACAAGGAGTGGCAGAACGCCGACAGGACACGCACGGCGGTCTATACGGACGTTCCGGCCGGACGCTACACGTTCAAGGTTAAAGCCTTCCTGCTCGAAGCACCCGACATGTATGACATAAAGACGATAGACATCGTCGTCCCCAACCATTTTCTCCTGTCCCCCAATTCTATCTGGCTCTACATGGCTTTGGCCGTGGCCGTCATGCTCGGCGGTATGTTCTGGAGACAGAAAAAGATAGCTGTGCGCGCAAAAAAACAAAGTGAAGAAACGATGCCAGAAACGAAAGAATAACATAAGAATGACATAATGGACGCAAAAATCAAAAAAGTGGGGCAAACACTTGGATGATTAAAATATTCGTATTATCTTTGCACATAGAAAAGAGGTCGTATCGGTTAGATTGGGATACTCATCAAATAAACTTGAAAACCGAGAATACTTCTCTTGCTAATGGCGGGCCACGCCCTCAAGGGTAGCAGTAGTGCCGGTGGATTACAAAGGCGGAGAGCTCTCAAATCTTATCTTAATAGGAGTTTTCATCACATCATCGATACGACCTTACTTTATTTCTAAACTCTTAATCCCTTATATTATGTTTTCTGGAATAATAGAAGAATTTGCCACTGTAACGGCTATTGTCAAAGACCGGGAGAACATCGACTTCACACTCACATGCTCTTTCGTAGACGAACTGAAGATAGACCAAAGCGTGGCACACAACGGTGTATGCCTGACAGTGGTTGGAATCGAAAACGGAACCTATACCGTTACGGCCATGAAGGAAACACTGGAACGCAGCAATCTCGGACTGCTCCGCGTGGGCGACAAGGTCAACGTGGAACGCTCTATGATGATGAACGGCCGGCTGGACGGACACATCGTGCAAGGGCATGTAGACCAGACGGCTGTATGCACGGATGTCAAAGACGCCGACGGAAGCACCTACTTCACGTTCGGATATGAGGCTGATGCGGAGATGGCACGCCATGGATATTTTACAGTGGACAAGGGAAGTGTCACCGTCAACGGAGTTTCACTCACAGTGTGCAATCCGACGGCTTCTTCGTTTCAAGTGGCCATTATCCCATATACATTCGAGCACACTAATTTCTGTGACATCAAAGTGGGTTCCAAAGTCAATATAGAATTTGACATAATCGGGAAATATATCGCCAGACTGAATCAATTCTGAATATACGTTAACAGCTCCGTTTCTTATCGAAGAAACGGAGCTTTCTTTCTACTAACTCGGCATCTATATATATCTTTTTTTTTTCATCTGATTATTCTTCCTATATTTGCACCGTAAAAAAACATAAAGAAAGAATATGAACAAAAATATCATGCTGTCAGTCTTGGCCTTGCTTCTCTGTGCAGTTGAAGCCATAGCCGAAAATGGCAAACAATGGTCCCTCGGAGAATGTATCGAGTATGCCATGGCCAACAATATTACGCTGAAAAAGACTCAGCTCGCACGTCTGTCGGCAACCGAAGACCGCAAACAGGCTTCCGCCGCTTTGCTGCCGTCGCTGAGCGCGTCAACAAACCAGTCAGTCGGATACCGGCCGTGGGTGAACGACGGAGTTAGCACGGTGTCCAATGGAACTGTTGCCACAAGCGTCAACAAATCCTACTATAACGGTAGCTACGGTATAAACGCAAGTTGGACGGTATGGAACGGCAATCAGAACCGCAACAACGTAAAGCTCAATCGCATCGCCGAAAAACAGGCGGAACTGGACTCAGCCGCAACGGCAAACAACATTCAGGAACAGATCGCACAGCTATACGTGCAAATCCTTTATCTCAAAGAGGTAATAGGAGTGACCCGCCACAGTCATGAGACAAGCTTGAAGAACGAAGAAAGAGGCCGCGAAATGATGGAAGCAGGAAAAATGTCAAAGGCGGACCTCGCCCAGTTAACGGCACAGACAGCTCAAGACAAATACAGCATGGTGGAAGCAGAAAGCAATCTGGCCAATTATAAATTACAGCTGAAGCAGCTTCTTGAGATAACGGACGACGAAGATTTTGATATCAGTGCCCCTACGGCATCAGACGAGCAGGCGCTCGGCGACATTCCCGCTCTAAGAACGGTATATGAAGCGGCGCTCACAGCACGGCCGGAAATAGAAAACGGCAGACTCGGTATAGAAAGCAGCAAGTTGAACGTGGCTATTGCCAAGGCAGGAAAGCTCCCGACTGTAAGCCTTACGGGAGGCGTCGGCACCAGCACGACGTCCATGAACAGCAAGGCATGGGGTACGCAGATAAAGACAAATTTCGACGCTTCTGTTGGCGCGACCTTGAGTGTGCCGATATTCGACAACCGGAAAACGCGCACCGCTATCAACAAAGCCCGGCTGCAACACGAAGAAAGCATCCTCGATTTGCAAGACAAGCAGAAACAACTGTACAGTACTGTTGAAGGATATTGGCTCGACGCCAACACCAACCAACAGAAATTCCGAGCCGCAATGGCCAGCACGGAGAGTGAACAGGCCAGCTACGATTTGCTGAGCGAGCAATTCCGGTTGGGACTGAAGAACATAGTGGAACTGATGACGGGGAAAAACAATCTCCTTAACGCACAGCAAAACAGATTGCAGAGCAAATACATGACTATATTGGACATGCAACTTCTGAATTTCTACAGAGGCGAAACAATGAACATCTAACATACAACTGACGAACATGAAGAGAATAAGCAAAGTGTGGATAGGTATAGCGGCCATAATCGTAGTAGCCGTAGGCGCATGGCTTCTGTCCGGAATGAAAAAGGAACGGCCGATTGATTTTGAGAAAGACAATGTGAAACATGTGAACATCCGAAACAGTATCACAGCTACGGGAACTATCGAACCGGTTACGTCAGTGACTGTCGGTACGCAGGTTTCGGGTATCGTCAGCAAGCTGTACGTTGACTACAACAGCGTAGTAAAGAAAGGACAGATCATCGCCGAACTTGACAAGACAAACCTCATAAGCGAACTCAATACGGCAAAGGCCAACCTGTCAAGTGCACAAAGCACTTTGGCGTATGAGACGGCAAACTACAAGCGCTATAAGACACTGTATTCAAAGGGACTTGTCAGCGCCGACGATTATGAATCGGCTGAGTTGAGCTATCTCAAGGCGAAGGAAACTGTAGCGTCTTCAAGGGAGACGGTTCAGAAAGCGCAGACCAACCTCGGATATGCAACCATCACCTCACCGATTGACGGCATTGTCCTGTCGAAAGCCGTTGAGGAGGGCCAGACCGTGGCTGCGAGCTTCAGCACGCCAGAACTCTTCACCATTGCGCAGGACCTTACGGACATGCGTGTGGTGGCAGACGTTGACGAAGCTGACATAGGCGACGTGAAAGAGGGCGAACGCGTGACCTTCACGGTGGACGCATATCCCGACGACACGTTTGAGGGAACGGTCACACAGGTGCGTCAGGAGGCCACAACGACCAACAACGTGGTGACATACGAGGTTGTCATAAGCGCCCCGAACGCCGATTTGAAGCTCAAACCCGGCCTCACGGCGAGCGTCACCATCTATACGGCAGAGAAGCAGGGAGTGCTCAGTGTTCCAAGTAAGGCATTGAGGTTCTCCCCCACCCCGGAGACCGTAGGCAAATATAAGATTGCCGACAAGAACGGAAAGAACAAGGTGTGGACATTCGACGGCAAGACGCTTACAGCCCACATTGTGCAGATTGGAATGTCCGACGGAGTGAACACGGAAATACTCAGCGGCATAAGCGAAGGCACAGAGGTCATAACCGGCATCACGGAAATAATGGACGAAGCGTCTGAAGAGCCGCAGCAGGAGCGGTCACCATTTGCTCCGGGACCGAGAAGGAACGACAAGAAGAAGTGAGCCATGAGCGGAAAGGATAGAAAAGTAGTCATTGAACTACAGGACGTTAAACGCCAGTTCATGGTTGGCGACGAGATGGTCAATGCCCTCCGTGGAGTCTCTTTCAAGATATATGAAGGCGAATTTGTCACCATCATGGGAAAGTCCGGCTCCGGCAAGTCGACACTGCTCAATCAGCTGGGATGTCTTGACACGCCAACCAGCGGCGAGTATTATCTGGACGGAGTGCCGGTGCGCACAATGTCCAAATCCCAAAGAGCTGTCCTACGCAACCGTAAGATTGGTTTTATCTTCCAGAACTATAATCTTCTGGCAAAAACCACAAGTGTAGAAAACGTGGAACTGCCGCTGATGTACAACAGCGAGGTTTCCGCCGCCGAACGTCACGAACGTGCCGTAGAGGCACTAAAAGCCGTGGGACTCGGCGACAGACTCTTTCATAAATCAAACCAGATGTCCGGAGGCCAGATGCAACGTGTGGCAATAGCACGCGCTTTGGTCAACAATCCGGCCGTGATTCTGGCCGACGAGGCCACCGGAAACCTCGACACGCGCACTTCTTTCGAAATTCTCGTGCTTTTCCAGAAGCTGCACGCCGAAGGCAGGACCATTATTTTTGTGACCCACAACCCCGACATCGCGAACTACTCCAGCCGCAATATCATGCTGAGAGACGGCCGGGTGATAAGCGACGAATACAATAACAACATAATGTCAGCCGCGGAAGGTCTGGCCGCACTGCCACCGAGCAGGGACGAATAAAAATCCTGAGTGACGGCTGACAACAGCAAAACGAGCAACAATGAACTATACAAATCTTTTCAAGATAGCACTCCGCGCCATAGCCGCCAACAAGACGCGTTCGTTCCTGACGGCTTTAGGTATAATTATCGGCATCGGATCGGTTATTACGATGCTTGCTGTCGGACAGGGCACGAAACAAAGCATACAGGCCAACATAGCAGAAATGGGGTCGAACATGATTATGATTCACCCAGGAGCAGACCGCCGGGGAGGTGTTCGGCAGGACGCTTCGGCAATGGAAACCTTGAAGATGACCGACTACGAAGCCATCCGCGACGAATGCAAATACATCAAAGGAATCAGCCCAGTGGTGACAAAGAGCGGCCAGTTCATCTACGGCAATGAGAACACCCCATCCACAATCTATGGCGTCAATCAGGAATATCTCGACATACGCCAACTCAGCATAGCCGACGGAGAAATATTCACTGACGGTGAAATAAAATCAAGTGCGAAAGTCTGCATACTCGGTCAAACCGTAGTTGACAACCTATTCCCAGACGGGAGCGATCCTATCGGAAAGGTTGTGCGTTTCAATTCTATTCCTTTCCGCGTCATTGGAGTGCTGAAAAAGAAAGGTTACAACTCAATGGGCATGGATCAGGACGACCTCGTCTTGGCGCCATACACATCTGTTATGAAGCGTCTTCTCGCCCAGACATACCTCGGCAGCATCCAGTGTTCAGCCATTACAGAAGGTGCAACAGACAAAGCGACAGCCGAAATAACCGATATTCTGCGTCGCAACCACAAACTCCGTGACGCCACGGACAACACTGAAGCAGACGAAGACGACTTCAATATCCGCTCGCAGGAAGAACTTGCCTCAATGATGAACTCTACTACCAACATGCTTACCATCCTGCTTGGCTGTGTCGCCGGAATCTCACTCATCGTCGGAGGCATCGGAATCATGAACATCATGTACGTCAGCGTCACCGAGCGAACCCGTGAGATCGGTCTCCGGATGAGCGTCGGCGCCCGCGGCATGGACATCCTGAACCAGTTCCTCATCGAAGCCATCCTTCTCAGCGTCACCGGAGGCATAATAGGAGTAATGATAGGAATCAGCGCTTCCTACGCTATCAAACTGCTGGCCCACTGGCCTATAGCCATCCAGGCATGGACAATCATAATGAGTTTCGCCGTCTGCACGTTCACGGGTATCTTCTTCGGATGGTATCCAGCCAAGAAAGCGGCCCAACTCGACCCCATTGAAGCTCTGAGATATGAATGACAGAAACAAACTCATATATCTCATCCACGCGGCTATATGGACCGTAATATTCCTATCGCCGCTCATGTCATTCAACCACGGAAACGGTGTGAGCCTACGCGAATACGTCTTTTTCAGCGTAGGCCCCCTTTCGCTTTTCGTCGTTTTCTATCTGAACTACTTCTGGCTGACACCCCATCTCTTTGTAACCAACCGCAAGAGTTACTTCTGGATTATCAATGTGATAGTCATCGTAAGCATGGGAATAGCCCTCCACTGCTGGATGACATTCACCCATCCGCACCATGTGGAACCGCATAAACCAGACTTCATGATGTACAGGCCGAAACCTTTCATCACAATTTTTCTCATACTGCGCAACATTTTCAATCTCACCATATCGGCTGCCATCGCCATGAGTGTCCAACTGGCTTTCCGTTGGCATCAGTCGGAGACGGCTCGCACGGAGGCAGAAGCCGCCCGAACTGAAGCCGAACTGAAGAACCTGCGTTCGCAAATCAATCCCCACTTCCTTCTGAACACACTCAACAACATCTATGCCCTGACAGCCTTTGACACGGCCCGGGCTCAGGAAGCCATACTCGAACTGAGCAAAATGCTCCGTTATGTCCTCTACGATAACGAAGAACAGTATGTCAGCATGGAAAAGGAGGTCCAGTTTCTCACCAACTATGTCCGCCTGATGCGCATTCGTCTGAGCGCCGACGTCGACGTCCGGATGAACACCGACATCCCCACTCCGTGCAGCATAAGAATCGCACCCTTGATTTTCATCTCACTCATCGAGAACGCTTTCAAGCACGGAGTGAGCGCGACAGGCCCGTCTTTCATCCATATCAGCCTCAAGGCGGACAACAAAAGCATAACGTTCCACATCGAGAACAGCAACAATCCCAAGAGTTCCGCCGACCGCAGCGGCCACGGCATCGGCCTGCAGCAAGTGGCGACCAGACTGGAGATGGCTTATCCGGGAAAATACGAATGGACAAAAGGGACTGACAATGACAATAAGATATATTCATCAACAATAATACTCCATGACACTAAACTGTGCAATAATTGACGACGAGCCGCTCGCGGCCGACCTCTTGGCCAGCTATGCCGCCAAAACACCGTTCCTCAATCTGAGCGGAACATACAACAGTGCCATCAGCGCAATAAAGGATTTACGCGAACATCCGGCCGACCTGATATTCCTCGACATACAGATGCCGGAACTCAGCGGTACGGAATTTGCACGGATACTGCCCAAAGAAACCAAAATAATCTTCACTACAGCCTTCAGCCAATATGCTGTCGACGGCTATAAGGTCAATGCCATTGACTACCTAATGAAGCCTGTGAGCTATGAGGAATTCGTCAGAGCAGCAACCAAAGCGCTCGAACTTTTCACAGCTACACGCCGCAATGAAACCTGTCTGCAAGACCGGTTCATGCTTGTTAAAAGTGACTATAAGCTGGTCAGAGTTCCACTGGACGACATCCTCTACATAGAAGGACTTAAAGACTATGTCCGCATCTATCTCGCAAACGGCGACAAGATTATTTCTCTCATGAATATGAAAAAACTCGAAGACTTTCTCCCGCAGCCGGAATTCATGCGAACCCACCGCTCATATATCGTCCACATGAACAAAATAACACTCATAGAACGGCTACGCATCGTCTTCGGAGAAACATACATCCCCATCTCGGACAGCTACAAAGAAGAAGTACAAGCCTATCTGGACCGGCATACTTTAGGATGATGCAAGCTTTAATGTAACGTAGCCCGTGTAACGATGTTACATGGACCACGTTACATTGTTACATGGGCTGCGTTACATCGTTACACGGGCTGCGTTACACCGTTACGCGACCCATGTCATAAAAACACAGCCTGTGTCATAGAACCTAAGCTGTATGTCTGTTACTATTGTGCCTAAATGAAAACAACCATGGCCTTTTGCAGTATTGCCATCGTGTGACAGAGAATACGGCTATTCATCCAGTTTCCCAAGGAACATAAGAATCCGTTCGGCCGAAGAATCCTTAACCAGTATTGTTTTATCGGGTTTCAACAGATAAATGGCCGGCATATCGTCAAGTGTAAACTTCGAGTATAAGAAGTTTATGTCCGTCGGATGTCCTGTATGCCAGTCTTTAGCCAGCTTCATATCCGCCAATGAACTATCCGGATTGACGTCAATGGCTATAACGTCCAGACGATTGCTGATAATGAGGTCTTGCACTAAACCGGCTTTACCGAGTTCCGTTATGGCATCGGTACATCGGTCGCACTCCGGATCGTAGAACATCAGCACAATATATTTGGTCCGTCCTGCTTCATACAGAGTGTGACGTGCATTGTTGCCGTCTATGTATGCAAAATCAGGAATGAGAGTTCCCGGAGATTCTTTGCGCGCCATAGTGAGGCTATAAGCCAGCCTGTCACGTTCGTTTCGCGGAAGCCCCGGATGCAGCGACAGTTTTTCAAGAAAAGCGATGTGATACAATGCGTTACGCATAGGCGACAGTCCCGGTCCGAGGTAATACCCTGCCATTTCCGATATATTCACCATCAAGGCTGAGTCGGCAGCCGCTTTGTCTATGAATATTGTTATAGCCGTGTCTATAGCCGCAGAAGTTGCATGGGGAAACAGCGATATGAAGTTCACGAAGTTCTGTTCCATAAACTCCCGGTCATGACATGCCGTTGTGTCGGCAAAGTCCATGGCATCCCAAAAGTGCTCCATGATATATGCCGCCCGCTCCTGAGGTCTGGTCAGAGTGCGAGGCACTTCCGGCAACGGCAATGTGAGTGTGATACTGTCATCAGAACGGGCATCTTTCTGATTGATTTGAGCCGGCCATATTGCGAAATCCGCACAGGCCGTTGTTGCCTGAACTGAAGAGACTGATGTCATTGCCAAGACTATCAGAATCAAAACGTTATATAATCTTTTGCAGCTCATCAAAATATAGTGCATACAGATGTAACGGATCAGTTGTCATACACACGTCTGAGGAAACACAGGTCTGACTGTGTTCTTCCCTTTTGTTCGCTGTCCGGCCCCGGGTGGGTATCTGCATTAGGAGCATAAACGCGTTCCGTGGTATATGACTGGAATCCGAACGTCATATAGTTTATGTCAAAAGCATATTCATATACAGGCTTGTCGTTTTTAACACCGACCTTCTTCCTCTGGTCATACCAATAGATTGCTCCCGGCTCTTCCCACAGGTCGTAGTAGCAGGGGAGTTTTTGGGCTGTAGTTACATCCATCTCACCGATACGGTCTGCATATTTCAACTCTCCCCAATAGCTATCCTTCAATCCGTCCGGTTTACATGTCGAATAACTAATGTAATCTTTATATTGCCGTCGTCCGTGTCCGGTGTTGCCAATAGGAAAGAAAAGATGGTTTCCTGTTGTCTTGTCGCATACAAAGCATCCGCGCATACCTTTTTCTTCACCCTCGTTGGTGTAAGTGTTCGTCACGGTGTTTTTGGACAACGTCTCTGTACATTCGTCACCGTACATCACACCATAGAATCTGTCGTATGTCACAGTGTCGTTGATACTTGCCCATTCTTCGTACGTCGCGACATGCGAATTGCCCTTTTTCATCATACTGCTGGTAAATCCGTCGATATCTGCAGCCGGACCGACAAAAGTCACTGTTGCGTCTGTTGTATTTCCGTTTTCATCTGTAGAGTATACGTCAAATGACTTATAGAAAGCCTCCTGACGGAACCCATATCCGCTTTTCAGATTGTTGGACGACTTATAGGCTATTGTGGAACATCCGAATTTGAACATAGAACCTTCCAACAACGGGTTTGCCTCATCCACTCCGCAGTATTTCACGTTGCTCATGTGCCATTTGTTCGGGCCCATCTGCACGGGCCCCATGCCCTGGCTAACGAGTATCACGTGCGGACAAGTGTTGTTGTGGAATGTTATTTCTATCAGTCCGAAACGGCATCCGTCAGTAGTTGAAACCGGCTTATAGTCGAATTCAACTTTAGAGCCGGTGCCGCCGGTGACAGGTTCGGTTCCCCATGTGCCAGACTCAATGTCCTTGATGCGCACCCAGTCAGCCCCTTTCGTGATACGTGCAGTCCATGGGCCGTCGGATATGACGTCCTCGAAAACTTCGGCCACGGTGGGACGCGAGTTGGAGTTCTTCAGTGTCACGCGGAACTCTTTTTCCGAATTTCCCGCACGCCAGATTCCCTTCGGATTCACCAACCGTCTCACCTGTATCACGTCTACAGTATCTCTCACCGTCACATTCTTATTATCGACATCAATAATCGTTGCCGTGAGCACAACCTGCGCGTAACGTCTTCGCCCCACATAGTAATTGTTTCCAGAGAAACTGCCTCCAAGGTTCAACGGTCTTGTATATACAGGAACGCTGAAGCGGTATACGGAGTCGTTGCTCTCTGTTGGAGTGTTGAATGTCTTAGTTGAGGTATACTTTTGGTCCGGTGAAGAAAGCGCGGTGTTCGGCACCAGCTCCATAGACAAGAACCCGTTGTAGAGTTCCGGCTTGACATGGTCATAAGGATGGTCATTGTATCCCCAGTCGTTTCTGACTATTTCCGCCTTGAGCGATTGTATCTTCATTCCCTTGGCATGATATATGGTTACCGGAATATTGAGGCCTTCGTTTGACAGATATGATATATACATAGGATTGGGCACCACGATTTCCGGTGGTTCCGGTTCGTAGTCATATTCTATATGCCAGTCAGGGTCGTTGGCGTCTTTATTGAACACGAGTGTCAGCTTATAGTGGGTATTGCGCTCGGCATTGAAATCATCGGTCATGTTCTTTCCCAGCATACACCGGTATATAATCTTTCCCGACGAAGGGTTGAGACTCGAATTATTCACATAATATCCCTCCACTTCTATGTATGTTCCGCACATCACGCTGTCCTTTCTTTCGAAGTTGTTGTACTGATGTTTGTTGGCGTGCTTACCCTGCATGTTCTCATAGAAGAAAAGGCTCGGAGCGTTGTTGGAGTGGTTGCCGTAATAGTTTGCACCCCGTCCGCAGGCCAGACGCAACCAGCTTTCGTGGTCTTTTTCGAAATCGTCGCCTTTGCCATATTGTATGGTGTCGCCGTCGGCAAGCGTATTTTCGTCGGTGGGTGTGTTGTTGCTCACAAGTCTGCACTCTGTAGGAATATCCTTTATGCGGGCCGACTTGATGTATATATATATGTTTTCGTTAAGTCTTCGGGCGTCAAACGCTATCGTCACTTTCGACGCGGCACGCCTCACCCACGAGTGTAACTTCATTGAGGCCTTATTCAAGGCAACCGTAGGGGCGTCTCCCTTTGCAAATGCCGTATTGCTGGCCTCAACGAAATAGCCTGACATCTGGTTGTTTGCAGCCACATTGTCCGATTGCCAGTTCAGAGTGATGTCCTTAAACGTTCTCTCATTCTTTATGTCTTCATCACCGCTCATGTCGCCCATGTTCACAGCTGCATATATGCGCCATGCCCCGTATGGGATGGCGCACTCGAAGTCGGCATGTTGCGTCTGTGTCTCTTCCTCAGCAAAATCTCTCGGCTGTGTCGTTATCGTCAGTTCGCTTTGGGGCAGATATCGACAGCCGCCAAGAGTACTGTCCGGCCTATACCATACCACAAAAACATTTTCTATGTCCTTTATCGCATCGCCCGACGTACTGCGCGTTCCACCGAGGTTGACCCCGGAAGGCTTATATTCAATGCTCAATGAAACACGGCTTTCGCCCTTGCCAAACGGACCATAGGATTCCAGCGGCAATTCATCGGAGCAGGCCGCTATTGACATTGCGGCCGTAAGTGCAATCAATAAACGATATGTCAGTTTGAAAATCATAATCTGGACAATTCCTGAATAAATGTTTTTTTGAACACAAGAGTCACTGTTCCATCAGTCGCGACCGAACACCGGACCAAGTTCCACGACCTCATACGGATATACATCGAGCGATATTTCCGGCCGGGCATTCTCGTCGGCTTTTGAAATATTGAACCGGTAGTAATAGTTCCGGCGAATGTCTATTTCTCCGTCGCCATCCTGATATTTGTCGCCGGCGTTGTAGTCTCTGAAATCAATCTTGTATTTCTTGTCTATCCGCTCCTCAAACTCAACCCATATCTCGGCAGCGGAATCCGCCTTGCCGCTTCCGTTTACGGTATTGCGGTATTCTGGCAGATAGATAATGAAGCGTCCGTCCGGCGTCGGAACGAAGTCAACCGTGTCATTTACGGTTGCGATATCAGTCACATGAATATCGCTGGTGTAGTCAAGGTCATAGTCATGCTTCACGTATCCGTCTTCATCATATACGTTTTGTGGAGCACAGTATCCGCCGTCGGCATAGCGGTATACCGACACACGGCTGAGTGTCCACCACTTCCGGTTGCAGCTCACCTCAACCTTGGCCATGGCCCGAAGCAGATGGATTGTGCCTATGAATGTTGCAGAACCCGGTCTGAAAACAACATCGTCACACTGCTTTATGCCGAACATGGGTATGGCGTTTGATGCCGACAGAACGAATGGCGCGTTATAGGCATAACGGCTCGTGGAGGCTGTACACACATCGTCTATTGTAGAAACGCCCTCCTTCAGATCCACCGGATATGAAGGCCAGTTAGCCAGCATCATTACTTTGAAACTCGACGGCAGCGGCGCCGACAGTTTTCCTGTCAGTTCATATATCTTAGCCTTCGTACCGTCGTTACCGTCTATGGGAATAAGACGTTCGGGGGTCAGTGTGGCTATATATTTATTGTCAACACCGAAAATCAAGACACGGTAACTTCCAGTATTTATATAGTTCTCATAGGGAGTTTCCCTTCCGTCATCGTAGTCGCCGGACGGTGTGGCCCTTGTTCCAACCGTTTCTGAATTTCCGAGTGAGATGTGCAGGCTCATCTGTGTTTCATGTTTCGTTTCAGACGTATATGACATTCCCCCGTCGTCACTGCCGGAGCATGCGACTATCGCCATCATGCTGAAGACTGTCAGCACGATGCAAGCCACATTGCGGCCAACGGTTTGTATGTCGTATTTGCCTCTCATTGCTCTATCGTTGTATGGGTTTTGTTTAAAGTTCAGTCTCCTGAAAGACCACTTTCCATGAGTTTATATATATGTATGAATTCATCCAACTTCCGTCTTTGTCCAGAAAGAACACCATATCGTACACATCCTGACGGTCGAGATATTCCTGGTCGGACATGCTGCGGTTGTAGTAGCCTTTCACGAGCAAAGCATAGTCTATCAGCGGTATTGACAATACGGTTTCACCGGTTTCATTGTTCGTTACCGTGAGCCGCACATCGCAGCCCTTTACCAGACGTGCCACGGTCAGCTCCGCCACAACGGCACTGTAGGCAGTGATCGCAGCCTGACGTGTCTGTAAGTCCGCTGACGTTCCGAAATCAGCCGAAGCGGCTTCCTTATGCCAGGCTTCATATATGATCGGCTCGTCAGCAATGAGTGAGTTGTCCCAGTCCATAATGCCGTTGTCGGCAGTGATGGTGAATGAGAAAATATCCTTGTCAATCGGATCGCCCGAAAGATTTTGAAGCACTATACGCACATTGTTGGTGTTTTTCACCAACGGCATGGTGTAGGTGTATGTTCCCTCTTCACTGCCAAACGTCTGCTTTTCCAGTCGTCCGTAGTACAGACGATCTATGTCATCCGCCACGAAAGCAGTGCCGCCGGCGGTCCGCTGGCGATTGAGCCGGCAGGTCAGTCCGCGACCTTTAAGACTTCTGTTCACGTCAAACGAGCCCTTATCGTCCGTGCCGCACCACGCCATCATGCTGTATTCTCCCGGTGGGATATCACCGTCAATCTCCATGGCATAGTCGTCTGCCGACAGCGCGTCGCCCTTTTCCGTTCGTTGCCAAACCACGTTGTCGTCCGCGTCGAGCAGATAGAGTGTCACCATGTTTACCTCATGCGCAAAAGCGTCGGCAAACTTCATGTTGTAGTCATATCTGAACTTAACCCTATAGTGGATTGAGCAGTCGCCCTCATCGTCGTAGATGACGCTGTCGCAGGAGCACATTGCCATGCAAGCCAAGACAAAAACCAGTATTGTCCTGCCCGTTTTCAGTGTATAAGACTGTATGTCCATTCGTGCCACTTTCGTTATTGTTTTCGTTGTTTGATTATATATATAGTGGTATGCGTATGTTCTCGCACGCAGTATTTTCATTTTCGGAGGGAAACAGGCCGTGATTGTTCCATGCAGCCTTTATCCGTGGTCCGTCCTGTCTTTGCACCGGAACGGAAGTGCCTCGGGGCGAGATGAGAACTGCTTCCTGCGGACATAGGGTGCCATTCCGGCAACCTATGTCCGTTGTTCAGGAATGCAGTGTTATTTTTTTATATTACACTTGTCTTAATATTGCGATTAGAGGTTTACGTCCTGATTCACAATCTTCCAAGAGAGAATATTGATCTGTGCACCAACATAATAGAACTTCTCCTGCTCCTCGTTCGGGATGATAACCTCATTGGGATCGAAGATACCAACGCCGGGGTTCTCCAGCTTGTTCACAGTCACTACATAGTGGTGGTTGCGCACTACACCGTATTTACCCTCGGGGATAACGGTCTTTCCATCCACTTCTTCGTTTCCGCTGTTGTTGAGATGTTCGATGGGGATGTTGTAGTACATCAGACCGCCTTTGTATCCTGTGGCATTTCTTGACTCTGCGGCCAAATCGTCATCAAACTTCTTCAAAGTCTCTTCAGACAGAGGATTTCCCGAAGCATCGGTGAATGTCTTTCCGGTGTTGCTCTTAAGAACGAGTTTCACCTTGCCGTCACCGGCGGTTGCCAGTTCAACGAACGAAGAGTCAATCTGAGCATAACGTTCTGCTGCATCGTCGCTGCCGTTATCGTAGTAGACGTTCAGCTTATTGGCTCTATTCAGCGAAGCCATCACATAGTTGCGGAAATGACCTTCCTTGAAGAGCATACCATTGTAGCGTACCAAGTTGAGCGGATTGCCTTTCTCGTCGCAGATTTCAGCCTTAAGCAGGATGCTTGTCACGGCATTGTTCAGGTGTGCCGACACGATTTTGCTCGTGTTGGTGTTCTCGGGACAGTAAGCGCTACTGTCCACTTCGCTGATGTTGGAATCAAGGTTGTAGTAGTTGAGCAGGTTTGACTCTTTCACTTTGCTGGCGCTTACAGGAAAATCATTCTTGCCATAGACCCATGATGCGCCCCAATAGCTACGGTGGAAGTCATTGCTGTTCCATACAAATCCAAGTTTTTTAGCGTCCCATTCCTCGTCAAGGTGCTTCATCATATACGAATGCTTGGCTGTAGCGTTGAGCTTCCATCCCAGGATGTTGACATAAAGCACCTCTGAACCTATTGTATTGTCGAGTTCGTTGTCCTCACCGGCAACTGTGGCCTTAATGGGATAAAGAGTCTTTCCGTCTACCGTTGTTATGGCGTCTTTTCCGAGAGCCGAAGCAATTTTAAGAGTGACTTTGGCAGCCAGACGCTCAACATATATCTCTACCGGCTTCAGGTTTTTGTCTTCCAGGTTGATAGGCTCTTCAGAGAAATTGCTTTCTGAAAGCTCCGTAACGAAATACTTGCCTGCAAGATTCGCCTGATTTGCCACACTCGTCGTGCTCATAGCAAATCCGCTTTTTGTTATGATACCGGTTGTGTCGTCATCAGCGAGCTTGGCGAGCATATCGTCGAGAGTCTGACCCGGAGCGAACTTAGAATCCTTGTTGAGAACCGTCACGAGATACTGGGGATATGTCTTGCCGGTGAGTCCCTTGAGGATAACGGTTGTTTTCGATTTGAATTCGATGTTCTCGTCCGGTTCTGTTTCAGATGGCTTACCACCGTTCCATACTTCTGCCTCTGACACATAGACTCCGCTTTTGTTATAGAAGTAGAAGTGGGCTGTTTTTACTTCCTGTTCGTGTTCTTTTCCATACTCGAATGGAGCGTCCCCTGGTGAAGAGGCGCGCGTTCCACCGGAAGCGGCGTCAGAGAGGATAATGTTCATGTAGGCCACGTCGCCTGTGAACACTTTAGGAGTTTCCTGCTCCTGCTGAACCATTACTGCATCATCGCTTGAACATGCATAAAAAGCTGTGCATGCAAGCATGCCGAAAAATAAATTTTTCACTTTCATAATTGTTTTTTAAGATGTTGTTATATTAAATATTGAATCTTCCTTTTATTCCCTGCGGCGGCCCTTGTCAAGTTCTTCGAGCGTTATGGCAGCCTGTTTCAGTCCGGCCATGCTTGCCTGTTTGAGATAGATGCGTGCCGTCTCGTAGTCTTCACGGCGTATGGCAATGGCGCCACGTGCGTAGAGTGCTTCCGGCGAGTTGCCGGCTTTGCTGATGTAGCGTTCCGCTCCAGCCATGTCGTTGCGTCTCATGGCGGCGTTGGCAGCATTGAGATTGGCTATGGCATCTTCCGGATACATGCGCACTGCGGTTTCAAACACCTCGGCAAACTCGTCTGTGCCGGGTTCCAGTTCCTGTGCCACGACGTAGAATTCGTTGAGACTCAGGTTTTGTGGCTTTGTCTGCATTATGCGTCTGATCTCGTCAATGTCGCTGTATGAGCGTATGTCATAGGCTATCCGGTAGTCCGTGCGGCGCAACGCAGGATAGCAGTTCTGCAACAGGAACTTATAGTCTGCCGGATAGAGGCGTTTTATCTTCGCCTCTTTTGCGTCCGGCTCCATGTCGCTGTCTATCAGTTCCAGTATCTCGCCGCGGTGGTCAATGTTCGACAACTCAACGTAGCGGCGCAATCCCTGCCAGTTTTCCGGTTCATAGTCTGTTGCTATCACGTTGCTGTCAAACTTATATAACTGCTGTATGTAGCGTTTGATGGCTTCTGTTCGTCCACGGGCCAAATCGGTGTTGTGGCTGTATGGACTCTCTGGCGAGGCATAACCTTTGAGCCACACCTGAGTGATGGTCACGTCGGCATCTGTGCGTACGGAGTCGATGGTGGCCTGAATCTTTGCCAGCTCCGTGGTGTTTCTGCGGTATTCGGGATAAATGACGGTCTTGTCTACGGGGAAGTCGACAAAGGCCGAACCTTCAAGCGACCGGGTCTTCACCTTGTCGGCTTCCGGTCTTACATATACCAGTTCCGGGAAAAAGGCTTCACGGTGGTGGCCCAATATTCCGTCCTGCTCCGCAACAATGCTGTTGCAGCATCCCCAGTCACTGCGGTGAAGAGCCAGTGTCGAGTTGTTCATCCACTTGTGGTAAGGCACGATGCAGCGGTAGGACATGGTGTCCGGGCGGCTCTTCGCACGATATACGGTTTCATCACTTCCGGAGAGCATGCTCTCGCCGTTGCGCACGTAGAAATAGAAGCGGCGGCGACCGTAAATGCCAACCGAGGGCAGTTCAACCGAGTCGGTTCCATTGGTTATGCGTGGCGTGAGCAGCACGGCACGGTTGGCGTCTACGTCAAGCCCCGACATGTCGATATCCATGTCCACTACCATCAGACCTCCGTTGCGTCCAGTCTTCAGACCGTCTACGGCAACACCGTCCACAATGGTGGTTTTCTGTGCCGGTGCCTGAAGAAAAATCCCCATGGCAACAGCCATCGTAAATATAATCTTTCTCATTTCTTTTAGCATGCGTTTTTTCAGAACAGATAAACTAAATTCACGGCAGCCTTGGTAGGACCTATGTAGTGGTGGGGCTTGTCGGTTTCCACTTTCTTTCCACAGCCGGCACAGCGGAACCTGTCATAGCGCGTATAGGAATATCCTATGCCTATCTCAGCCTCGAGATTCCACCTGCGGTCTATCACCCATGCGTAGCCGTAGCTGAGTCCGCCTCCGACGAACCATCCCTGATAGCGTGTGTCGGAGAGTCGCGAGAAGTGTGTGCCGAGCATGTTGATGCTGTTGCTTATTCCTCCGATGTTGAACTGGCCGCCATGGACATGGGCGCCAAAGAAGTGGCCGCCGAAACGGTCACACAGCCAATAACGCAATTCGGGCTGCAAGGCCCAATGTTTCCACACACGGTCATGGGATAATGTCCAACCGTTGAACTGTCCGTTGGTTTCGAACGTCCATTTGGGCGCGAGTCCTATTTCGGCACCGATGTTTACGTTGAGCAACGCATCGGCAAGGAGGTTGGATTTCACCGCTACATTCTGCGCCTTGACTGCCGGTAACGTGCCTGTGAGAGCGATAACCAGAAGTAAGATTATACGTTTCATTATTTCAGTACATTTACTACTTTAATTCTAAATTTCCATTAAGGTATGTATACACACAACAATAGCTGTCGCGCATGTGTTTGTGCTACATCATATTACAGTAGATACATGACTACGGCACACAGTCCGAACATGTGTCATACCGATATATCCATGACACACAGTCTTCTATGTGTCACTTAAACGAAAAGTATTGTTTATAAGCTCTTTACGAACTTTGTAAGGGCTTTTTACCCCCCCCGATAAGGGCAGTGAGGGTTCGTGAGTATTTGAATGTCGTATGAAGCCCAATATGCGTCATAATGTTTATCATCCTGATACGTCTTTTATTGTAAACTATTTATTTAATATATTATCATTAATTCTCAAGCTCCTACAACAGTCAGGCAAACTCTCGTTCTACTGATGTTTGGTTGCTTAGAAAACATTGGTTTCAGACACAACTCTTAATAAGAGAAGTATCGGACGGTGCAAAGGTACTAAAAATATTGTATATACAAAATGTTGAGGCAATAAAATTTGGAAAAAGTTATTTTTTTGTTTAGCAAAAGTAATTGTTGCTTGCTGTACTTCTGCCTGTATATAAGTGTTTGCACCGTCCGATACTTCTCTTATTAAGAGTTGTATCGGACTTTTTTGTGGTTCATCCGACATTTGGAGTGACAATTCAATTAATATCAACGTAACAAACCCATTTAGGAACTTCTAAGTTGGATAACCTCAGTGAGCATGTTGCAAAATGCACCGTGAAGCACACTCACTAAACAAGGAAGACAATGACGAGAATGAATGTGTGTGCTTCACGGTGCGTTTTGCAACACACTCACTGAGTGTCAGCCCTCTTAAAGGCTTTCACAGGAAAGTTTGAACAATGTTTACTTTAACAAAGGTTAATTCGCATCCGAACCCCGATTTCTGAGCTACGACGCAAAATAGCGCATTTTACGGTAAAAATAGGATAGCCTGACAGTCAGCGAGTTACGCATTATCAGCGGATGGCAGAATTGTGGCCGTCTGCCGTAAGGGCCTCCCGGGGTTGCAACAAGGGCCCCGTTTAGATTAGACGAGGGCCACCCCCCGGCCCAACAGGGGCCG